>CANGHG010000063.1 GCA_947453645.1 Comamonadaceae bacterium | reverse complement strand
GGGGACAACTCATCGGAGACACAGGTCATGTGGAAACTAGCATTGGGATTCGTGGCATTCGCAGCTTTGGCACTTTTTGTGATTTTCAAGGCTGGCGGCAACATCGACATGGGTGGCGAAAAACACGGCAGTGAAGTCAGCCATGAAGCCGAGCCCGCCAAAGCCGCACCTGCCACCGAAGCCCCCGCTGCGGCACCAGCTACTTCCCCAGCTAAGTAAGCGCAGGCCTAGCCTGTATTCCTCAGGCCTGCCGCAATCCCATTAATAGACAAATGAATACCGCGCTGCGCACGCTCGTCGGTGATGCCTGCCCGGTGCCGGCGAATCAGCTCCACCTGCAAATGGTGCAAGGGGTCGATGTAGGGAAACCGGTGCTTGATGGACCGCGCCAGTGAGGCATTGTTGGCCAAGCGTTGCTTGGCCCCTGTGATGAGTTGCAGCGCCTGAGCGGTCAGTTGCCACTCCAGCTCAATGGCTTTGAAAATCTTTTTCCGCAAACGAACATCCGTCACCAGTTCGGCGTAGCGTGAGGCCAGCGCCAAGTCGCTCTTGGCCATGACCATGTCGATGTTGGAGAGCAAGGTGCGGAAAAACGGCCACTGTTTGTCCATGCGGCGCAGCAAGGCAAGTGCCTGAGTGCGAGACAGCGTGGGGTGGTGGTCTAAAAACTGTTGTACCCCTGTGCCAAAGCCCAGCCACCCGGGCAAGGTCAGCCGGCATTGCCCCCAGCTGAAACCCCAGGGAATGGCACGCAGGTCTTCGATGCGCTGCGAGGCTTTGCGAGAGGCTGGCCGCGAACCAATGTTCAGCGCAGCAATTTCACGCAGCGGCGTGGCTTCAAAAAAATAATCGGTAAATCCCGGTGTCTCGTAAACCAAATGCCGGTAAGCCTTGAAGCTGTGCTCAGACAACACCTCAGCAGCTTCAATGAAGGAACGCGGCGCGGCCTTCTGTGTTTGCAACAGGCTGGCTTCCAAGGTGGCGGCCACCAAGGTTTCCAAATTGCGCCGTCCCAAGGCGGGGTTGGCGTATTTGGAATTGATCACCTCACCTTGCTCGGTGAGCCTGATTTGCCCGCGCACTGTGCCAGGGGGTTGCGCCAAGATGGCATCAAAACTCGGGCCACCGCCACGCCCCACGGTGCCGCCTCGTCCGTGGAACAAGCGCAAGGTGATGCCGTGTTGTTCTTCCAGTTGTTCAAACACATTCACCAAGGCCAGTTCGGCTTGGTACAGCGACCAGTTGCTGGTGAAGATGCCGCCGTCTTTGTTGCTGTCTGAGTAGCCCAGCATGATGTCTTGCTCGCCGCTGCTGCGCTGGACCATTTCGGCAATGCCTGGCAAAGCGTAATAGCCTCGCATGATGTGCGGCGCTTGTTGCAAGTCTTCGATGGTTTCAAACAGGGGCGAGACGATGAGCTCGGCCACGCCGTTGGTCGCCAGGGTGCCGTGCAACAAGCCCACTTCTTTTTGCAGCACCAGCACTTCCAGCAAGTCGCTCACGCTCTCGGTGTGGCTGATGATGGCGTGGCGAATGGCCTGTGGACCAAACTGCTGACGCACCATCCGCGCCGTTTCGAAGATGCGCAATTCGGACACGCTGTGGGCGCTGTAAGGGTGGCTGGGAATGCGCAAGGGGCGGGGGTCGTTCAACACTTGCATCAGCAGGGCTTGTCGTGCGGCTTCATCGAGTTTGGCGTAATGCGCTTGTATGCCTGCAACCTTCAACAACTCGGCTACCACCAACTCATGCTGGTCTGAGCTTTGGCGCAAATCGACCGTGGCCAAATGGAAACCAAACACCTGTACCGCACGCATGAGCGGGCGCAAGCGCGGCACCGCCAAGGCTTGGGCGTGTTGTGCTGTCAAGGCCTGGTCCAAGGTTTGCAAGTCGGCGAGCAAGCTGTCGGCATCAGGGTAGGGGTTTTGCGGGGGCAATGCGTGGCGAGCTGCTTCTTTGCCTGTCAGCTGCGTCAGCGTGGCGGCCAGTCGGGCATAGATGTAGGTGAGGCTGCGTCGGTAAGGCTCGTCTTGCCGATGGGCATTGGTGTCGGGCGAAGAATCGGCCAGTGCTTGCAGCGCAGGCGGCACACCCACCAACATGGCCGAGGTGGACAACTCACTGCCCAGCCAATGGATGTCGGTCAGGTAGTGGCGCAGGGCCACCTCGCACTGGCGTTGCATGGCGTATTGCAAGGTGTCGGCGTTGACATTGGGGTTGCCATCGCGGTCGCCGCCCATCCATTGGCCCATGCGCAAAAACGGCGCAATGGCTTGACCGCCAAGGTTCTCCTCCAAGTCGGCATAGAGCTTGGGGATTTCCGATAAAAACGTGGATTCGTAATAACCCATGGCGTTTTCAATCTCGTCGGCCACAGTGAGCTTGGTGAAACGCAGCAAACGGGTTTGCCACAGTTGCAACACACGTGCGCGCACTTGGGCTTCAATGATGGCCATGGCGCGGGCAGTGGTGGCGTCTAGCGGCCTGGAAGTGACGACGTCACGCTCTTGCAGGCTTTGGGCAATGCCGCGCTCGGCGTCCAAAATGCTTTTGCGTTGCACCTCGGTGGGGTGGGCAGTGAGCACCGGTGAGATATGGGCATGCGCCAAGGCTTGGCGAATGGCTTTGACGGTCCAGCCTGCGGTTTTGAGTTTGGCCAAGGCCTGCGCCACACTGCCCGAGCGCACATCGCCAGCTCGATCGTGGATTTGCTGGCGGCGAATATGGTGCTGGTCTTCCGCCAAATTGGCCAGGTGGCTGAAATAGGTGAAAGCGCGAATCACGCTCACCGCTTGCTCGCTGGAGAGAGAAGCCAGTTGTTTTTTCAGCGCCTTGCCCGCCAAAGCGTCGGCGTCGCGGCGAAACGCCACCGACAGGCGGCGAATTTGCTCCACCAAACCAAAGGCTGCTTCGCCTTCTTGCTCGCGGATCACGTCGCCCAAGATGCGGCCCAGCCATCGAATATCGTCTACCAAGGGCCGGTCTTGTTGGGCCAATGCCGCTTGCAAACTGGGGCGAGGGGAGGGGGTGGGGGCAGGTTTTGGCATGACGTCCCCATGCTAGCATCCGCGCGACAAATCAACACCTTTTGGGCCCTGTTTTGAATCCCATTCACCTCACCATCGCCACCCGCGAAAGTCGTCTGGCCCTCTGGCAAGCCCACCACATGCAAGACCTGTTGCGTGGCATGGGGCATCAGGTGGACATCTTGGGCATGACCACCCAAGGCGACCAAATCCTCGACCGTTCTTTGAGCAAAGTGGGCGGCAAGGGCCTGTTTGTCAAAGAACTCGAAGTGGCCCTGGAAGAAGGCCGTGCCGATTTGGCGGTGCATTCCCTCAAAGACGTGCCCATGGACATGCCCGAGGGCTTTGCCCTGGCTTGTGTCATGGCGCGCGAAGACCCGCGTGATGCTTGGGTGTCACCAAACTTCGCCACCCTGCAAGACTTGCCCAAAGGCGCCGTGGTGGGGACCTCCAGCCTGCGCCGCACCGTGTTGCTGCGTGCCATGCGCCCCGATTTGCAAATAGAACCTTTGCGCGGCAACTTGGACACCCGTTTGCGAAAGCTCGACGAAGGTCAGTACGCGGGCATTGTGTTGGCTGCCGCTGGCTTGAAGCGCCTGGGTTTGGCCGAGCGCATTCGCCATGTTTTTGCCACCACCGAGATGCTGCCCGCCGCTGGACAGGGCGCTTTGGGCATTGAAATTCGCAGCGCCCGTGAAGATGTGCGCCACATCTTGGCCCCCTTGGCCGATCAAACCACCTGGCTGGCTGTGGCCGCTGAACGTGCGGTCAGCCGTGCCATGGGAGGGAGTTGCTCCATGCCTTTGGCAGCGCATGCCGTGTTGCACGGCCCTGTGCTCGATTTGCATGCCGCCTGGGGCAACCCCGAGGATTTGCACGCCCCGCTCATACGCGCCCACAGCCAAGGTGACATCAGCTCCTTGGAGGAAGCTGAAGAACTGGGCTTGTCAGCCGCCAAGCAACTGCGTGCCCAAGGGGCGCGCTGAGTGTCGCGGCGCCACGGCGTCATCCTCACCCGACCTGCCGCCGAATTGGCCGTGTGGGCCAAGGCGCTGCAAAAAGACGGCTATCAGGTTCAAAGTTGGCCCCTGATTGAACTCCAAGCCAATGCCGACACGATGCGCCTGAACCGTGTGTTGGCCTCATGGCATGGCTACCAAGCGGTCATGTTTGTCAGCCGAGCTGCTGTTCAACACAGCCTGCAAAACCACACCCCCAAGGCTGGCTGGGGTCTCACAAGATGTTGGGCCACTGGTCCTGGCACGCGCCAAGCGCTGCTGGAGGCAGGCGTGCCGATGGGCTTGATTGACAGTCCGCCGCCCAGCGCTGCGCAGTTCGACACCGAAGCGTTGTGGCGGGTGGTGCAGCCCAAATTGCAAGTCGACCGCGCGGTCTTGGTGCTGCGCGGCAGTGATGCCGACAAACCTGACAGCGCCGCCGAGGGGGTGGGCCGAGACTGGCTGATCAATCAATTGCAAGCCTTGGGTCTGCCAGTCGACAGCATGGCGGTGTACCAGCGCAATTTGCCTGTCTGGGATGCGCCGCAATTGCTCAAAGCAAGACATGCCGCGCACGACGGCAGCATTTGGATGTTCAGCAGTTCACAGTCGGTGCACAACTTGGCGCAACTCGTGCCCAATCAAGACTGGTCTCAGGCCAAGGCCTTGGCCACGCATGAGCGGATTGCGCAGGCTGCGCTGCATTTGGGCTTTTGTGAAGTGAGGGTTTCCAAGCCCAGCATGGCCGAGGTGCTTGCCTCATTAGAATCCTTTGAATGAGCAGTGCTTCCACAACAGAGAATCCCAACCACAGTGCGGTGATTGAACCACCTCCCCCAGCCTCACGTTGGCGCAGGTGGTTGCCGCAGATCAGCGTGGTCTTGGCTGTCTTGAGTTTGCTCTTGTGCTGGCAACTCTGGCAAAAAATGAGCACCATGCAAGAGCTGTTGGCACGGCAAAGCTCAGATGCTGGTCAGCTCTCGATGCAGGCCAATAGCTTGGCCAAAAACGCCCAGGAGCAAACCCAAGAAACCGCCGCCCGTGTGGCTTTGCTGGACGCTCGTTTGAGTGAAGTGGCGCTGCAACGCACCCAACTGGAAGAGTTGATGCAAAGCCTGTCTCGCTCACGCGACGAAAACCTGGTGGTTGACATCGAATCGGCGCTGGGTTTGGCGCAGCAACAAGCCGAACTCACAGGCAGCGTGCAACCCATGTTGGCCGCCTTGCAGACCGCGCAAAAGCGGCTCTCCAAAGTAGCGCAGCCGCGCTTGGCACCCGTGCTCAGGGCTATTCAACACGACATCGACCGTTTGCAGTCGGCCTCACTCACCGACGTGCCTGGCTTGCTGATTCGCTTGGACGAATTGGTGGTTCTGGTGGAAACCTTGCCCCCCCTCAATGCGGTAGGCCCCAACAGCCGCGCCGCCCATGCGCCCGATAAGGTGCTGCCGCCTAGCTGGGCCCAAATTTGGCACGATGCCGACTGGGCCTGGGTGGGCCGCCGGGTCTGGTCCGAGGTGACGGGTTTGGTGCGCGTGAGTCGCATTGAGCAGCCCGAAGCGGTGCTCTTGTCGCCCGAGCAAAGCTACTTTGCCCGCGAAAACCTCAAATTGCGCTTGCTCAATGCGCGCCTGGGTTTGCTGGCGCGGCAAACCGTCACGGCCCGCAACGACTTGGTCACTGCCGAGCGGGACATGAGCCAGTTTTTCGATTTGGCCAGCCGCCAAGGACAAACCGCCAAAACCCTCATGAAGCAGGTGCAAACCCAAATTCATTTGGCCGAGATCCCTCGTCTGGACGGCACCATGGCCGCCTTGGCCACTGCAGCGGCGGGTCGCTGACATGCGCTTGGCCCTGTGGCTGTTGGCCTTGTTCGGTGTGGCGGTGTCTGTGGCACTCGGTTTGAGCCAGCAATTTGGCACGGTCACTTTCTTTGTGCCGCCTTACCGCGTCGACATGTCGCTCAATTTGGTGGTCATTGGCACGGTGCTTTGTTTCGTGCTGGTGTACGCGGCGTTGCGCGGCTTGTTTGGCGTGTTCGAGCTGCCAGCGCAAGCGCGTCGCTGGCGCGCCCAGCAGCGTGAGCGCGTGGCGCAAACCGCCTTGCTCAATGCCATGGTGCTGTGGATGACAGGTCGCTACACCCGCTCGCGCAAAGCCGCTTTGAAGGCGCTCAGCCAGGTGGAAAGCTTGTTGTCTGTGGCGCCTGCCGAAACCCAGGCCTCGCTGGGTTTGATGCGCAGCTTGTTGCATTTGCTGGCGGCTGAAAGCGCCCACGCGCTGCGCGACAAGCCTGCTCGTGAACAACATTTCCAACAGGTGCTGGCGCACGGTGAAAGTGGTGCACGAGTGGAACAAAAACTCGAACTGCGCGACGCGGCATTCCTCAACGCGGTGCGATGGGCTTTGCACGACCGCGACAACGCCACCGCTCAGCAATACCTGGCCCAGCTGCCCCATGGCACGGCCAGACGCACGCTGGCGCTGCGTTTGCGTCTCAAAGCCGACCGGCTAGGGCAACACCACTTGCCCGCGTTGGATACCGCGCGTTTGCTGGCCAAGCACGGCGCTTTCGCCACTGCGCCTGCACGCAGTTTGGTGCGAGGTTTGGCGGTGGCTTGTTTGGACGATTGCCATGACAGCAGCCAGTTGCAGGCCTCTTGGGGCTTGTTGTTGGAAGACGAGCGCCGCCAGCCCGACATCGCCATGCATGCCGCACAGCGCTTGCTGTCTCTAGAGGGCGAGCCGACCTTGGCCTTGAAATGGTTGCTACCCGTATGGGCCGAACTCACCCGCATGCCTGAAACTGGCACGGCTGCACAGCGTCAGCGATTGGTGCGGATGTTGTCAGCGGCATTCAACATCTTGCCCCCCGACAGCGAATGGCTGGCGCGCATCGAGCAAGCCCGCTTGGGCAACCCGCGCAGCTTGGAGTTGCAGTATTTGAGTGGCATGGTGTGCTTGCGCCACGGTCTGTGGGGCAAGGCGCAGCAAATGCTGTCGCAAGTGGCGCCGCGCTTGGCGGCGGCCGATTTGCAGCGCCAAGCCTGGCGTGCGCTGGCCGAATTGGCCGAGCAAAAAGGCGACACCACCCAAGCGTTGGCCTGCTGGAAACTGTCGGCCAAAGTCGAAGCTTGAATCAGCTGGCGCTATGGCCGTCAAACGGCATGTGCATCTGACCCAAATCGCGCTTGGTCTCCACCAAGATCAAAGGACCTTCATCCATCACCACAGCAGGCGGACGCTCACGCGGCACATGCACAGGCTTGGGCTCAGCCGCAATGGCCGCTTGCACCAGAGCGATGCGCTCGGGGTTGGAGTTGACCCATTCCAAACCAGACGATTGCGCCACGTTTTGCAACTGGGCCATGGGCAAATCGTAGGAAGCAATGAGGGGCATGCGCACGTTGCTCTGGGCTGAAACGCTTGACGCCGCTGCAGCGGGTGTCGTGTGGCTGTGCGTTGGCGCTTCTGGAGAAGCGGCTTGTTCCACCAAGTCACCTTGGGCATCTTGCTGAGCAGAGCGGGGCTGACGATCTCGGCCATAGCGGTCACGGCCTCGGCGCTCGCGGCGTTCGTTCACACGTTCGCCATCGTTGCTCGCGGGGCTGGCTTCGTGCGCCGATGCGCCGTTGTCTGCCTGCTGCTCTTCGGTTGGCTGGGTGTGAAGCGTGTTTTCCACAGGCGCGTTGTTCTCGCCAGCAGTGGCAGATCGCTCGCCACGGCGGCCACGGCCGCGACGGCCATCACCGCGACCAGCGCGGGCGGGTTTGTCGCCCAAGTCTGGGGCGTTCTCGGGGTTGCCAGGTGCGGCTTCGAGGTTGCGTGTGTCGTCGGGGCGGTTGCGACCTTCAGCACGTTCGCCACGTCCATTGCGGCCACCGCGTTCAGCGCGGCCTTCGCCACGGGCTTCGGTGCTGCGACCCTCGGTGCGTTCAACGCGGCCTTCGCCACGCTCACCACGGCGACCGCCTCGGCGACCATCGCCTCGGCCTTCAGAGCGGCCACCCTCGCGACCACCTTCACGGCGCTCGCCTGGCTTGCCTGTGGTGCTGCGTGAAGCGGGTGTTTCAGGCGCTGCTGTTGAGCCGCCCAGCAAACCTTTGAGCCAGCCAAAGAAACCTTTTTCTGCAGGTGCCGCAACCGTTGCCGCTGCTGCGGCACGCGGCGCCGGACTGCTGCGCTCGGGCTTGGCAGGACGTGCCTCGGCGGGGGGTGCTGGCAAATCGGGCAAAACGCCTTTGATGACGGGTGTTTGTTTGTTCGTCGGTTCTTGCGAGCGACGGGTGACGGCGGTCGGGTCTTCGATCTCCTCGGCCATTTTGTAACTGGCTTGGATGTTGTCCAAGCGAGGGTCGTCGTGCTTCAAGCGCTCCAATTTGTAGTTCGGAGTCTCCAAACCTTTGTTGGGGATCAACAGCACATGGGTGCGTTGCTGAATCTCAATCTTGGCAATTTCAGAGCGTTTTTCATTCAACAAGAAGGACGCCACTTCCACCGGCACTTGGGCGTGAACCGCCGCCGTGTTGTCCTTCATGGACTCCTCTTGGATGATGCGCAAAATTTGCAGCGCCGAGCTTTCGGTGTCGCGCACATGGCCTGAACCACCGCAACGGGGGCAGGGAATAGACGCGCCTTCGCTCAATGCAGGGCGCAAGCGCTGACGGCTCATCTCCATCAGGCCGAATTTGCTGATGGTGCCAAATTGCACACGGGCTCGGTCTTGGCGCAGCGCGTCGCGCAAGCGGTTTTCCACCTCGCGGCGGTTTTTCGACTCGTCCATGTCGATGAAGTCGATGACGATCAGGCCACCCAAATCGCGCAAGCGCATTTGGCGAGCGACCTCATCGGCGGCTTCCAAGTTGGTGCGGGTGGCGGTCTCTTCAATATCACCGCCTTTGATGGCACGCGCCGAGTTGACGTCCACCGACACCAAGGCCTCGGTGTGGTCAATCACGATGGCGCCGCCCGAGGGCAGGTTGACCGTGCGGGCATAAGCCGATTCAATTTGATGCTCAATTTGAAAGCGGCTGAACAGCGGCGTTTCATCGCGGTAGCGCTTCACTCGGGCGGCGTGCTCGGGCATGACATGGGCCATGAACTGCTGGGCTTGGTCGTAGATGTCATCGGTGTCGATCAAGATGTCGCCGATGTCGTTGTTGAAGTAGTCGCGGATGGCGCGGATCACCAAGCTGGATTCTTGGTAAATCAGGAATGCACCCTTGGTTCCGCTGGCACCATCAATAGCGGCCCACAGCTTCAGCAGGTAATTCAAGTCCCATTGCAACTCGGGGGCGCTGCGGCCAATGCCGGCGGTGCGAGCAATGATGGACATGCCGTTGGGGTATTCCAACTGGTCCATGGCTTCTTTGAGCTCTGCGCGGTCGTCACCCTCAATGCGACGGCTGACGCCGCCACCTCGTGGGTTGTTGGGCATGAGCACCACATAGCGACCGGCCAACGAAATGAACGTGGTGAGGGCCGCGCCTTTGTTCCCGCGCTCTTCCTTTTCCACTTGGATCAGCATTTCCTGACCCTCTTTGATCACATCTTGGATGCGGGCTTGGGAAGCCGACACATTGCCC
>CANGHG010000062.1 GCA_947453645.1 Comamonadaceae bacterium | reverse complement strand
GGCCACGGCCTTCATGTACGCCTTTGCCTTGGTGGGCATCAGCTGGTTCAACCGAGCCGCTTGGCATAGCCTGTGGCGTCACCCCGCCCTGTGGTGGTTGTTCATCGCCTCGGGCCTCACCAACTTTGGCTTCAACTGGGCTGTCACCTTGGGTGATGTGGTGCGGGTGGTGCTCTTGTTCTACACCATGCCTGCTTGGTCGGTGTTGTTCGCCTGGTGGTTGCTGGGCGAGCGCCCCACCACCCAAAGCTTGTTGCGGTTGCTGCTGGCCTTGGCGGGCGTGGCCTTGGTGCTCAAAACCCCCGAGATGGCCTGGCCTTGGCCTTCTTCTCACTTGGACTATTTGGCCTTGCTGGGCGGCGCGAGTTTTGCGCTGACGAATGTGATGTTGCGCAAACTCGCCCACTTGCCCGAGAGCGAACGCATGAGCGCCATGTTTGGCGGCGGCATGGTGGTGACGGCTGTGGCCGCTGCAGCAGGTGGCCCGTTGGGCCTGGTGAACTGGCCCACCGACCTCAGTTGGTGGCCTTATGCCCTGGGCTTGGCTTTGTGTTTACTGGCCTCCAACCTGAGCTTGCAGTACGGCGCGGCGCGTTTGCCCGCTGGCACCACCTCGTTGGTGATGTTGTCGGAAATTGTGTTTGCCACACTGTCCTCGGTGGCCCTGGGCGCATCCGAGTTGAGCCAGCGTCAATTGATTGGCGGTGCATTGATTGTGCTGGCGGCCGTATTGGCGACAATGCCCACAGCAGCCCAAGCTGCCAAGGAGACCCCCCATGAGCATTTATGACTTCCAAGCCCAATCCATCACCGGCCAAACCGTGAACCTGTCTGACTACCGAGGCCAGGTGCTGTTGATCGTCAACACCGCCAGTGCCTGCGGCTTCACGCCCCAGTTTGCTGGCTTGGAAGCGCTGCACCAGCAACTGGGTGCCCAAGGCCTGAGCGTGTTGGGCTTTCCTTGCAACCAATTTGGCAGCCAAGACCCGGGCAGCAACGAAGACATTGGCGCGTTTTGCCAAATGAACTACGGCGTGAGTTTCCCCATGATGGCCAAGATCGAAGTGAATGGCGCCCAAGCCCATCCCTTGTTTCAATGGCTCAAGTCGCAAGCCCCAGGCATTTTGGGCAGCGAAGGTATCAAGTGGAATTTCACCAAGTTTTTAGTGAACCGCCAAGGTGAGGTGGTCAAGCGCTATGCACCTTTGGACAAACCAGCCAGCTTGGCGGCAGATATTTCCGCAGTCTTGAGCCAAGCCTGAGGACTTCAGCGCCACACTCTGATCTTCCATGAACGACCAACAAACATCTCTTTGGATGAGTGTGGCGAATCTGGTGCGTTTGTGGCCCAAGGACTTGGCTGGCCAGCGGCATGTGATGCTGCAGGGCTACTTGCTGCTGATTTTCATCACGGTGGCGGGGTTTTGTTTTGTTCAGGGCCCTGCTCCTTATCTGCACGCCTGCCTGTTGGCTTTGACAGCCATCTGCTTGCTCTATGTGGTTTATATGGGCAAGTGGCTGTCCTTGCCACTGTCTACCCACGCCATGCTGGGCATCAGCTTGAGCCTCATTTTCTACATCACCTTGATCGCGGGAGGCTTGGCATCGCCGCAAATGCTCTGGTTGGGCATGGTGCCCGTACCCGCTATTTTCTTGATCGGCATTCCCGCCACGCTCTTGTGGTCAGGCGTGGTCATGTTGTGCATCCTGCTGATGTTTGCCTTGACGGCTTTGGGCTATTTGCCCGTGGCATTCCATTACCGCCCAGAGCACATGACTTGGGCGGCCATCAGTGGCTTGTGCATCGCCAGCAATGTGTTTGTCCTGCCATTGATTTACCACTTGTTGAACAAACGCCAACTGGCCAATATCGAACACCGCAACGCTGAATTGGAGCTGGCCCGCTTGGCCTTGCTGCAATCGGAGAGCCACAAAGACAAGTTCATGGCGGCCGTCGGTCACGAGTTGCGCACGCCCATGAATGCCATTTTGGGTTTCAACGACGTGCTGCGCCAAGAGGTGCAGTTGCAAGCCGACGATCTGGAGACCGTCAACTTGATCAACCAGTCCACCAAAAAACTGCTCAAGCTCATCAACCAAATTTTGGATTTTTCCCAATTGCAAGCCGGACGTTTGCAACTCCACATGGGCCCGACCTCCCTGGTTGGTTTGTTGCAGCATTGCATCGAGGCGATTCAGCAACACAACCCCCCGCGCGTGCCTTTGAATTTGGAGCTGGTGGGCGAGTTGCCGTCATGGATTCAAACCGACGCCCAACGCCTGCGGGAAATGTTGTTGCACTTGTTGGACAACGCTAGCAAGTTCACAGCCACCGGCCATGTCGAACTGCGGGTCAGCGTGCAAGCGCAGTCACTGCTGTTTGAAGTGATAGACACTGGCAGCGGCATTGCCAGCGAACTCCAAAGCCATGTGTTCAAGCGCTTTGAGCATGCCGACCAAGCCACGCTGCGCCAATTTGGCGGCACCGGACTGGGCTTGGCCATCTCCAAACAATTGGTGGCTTTGTTTGGTGGCGAGATAGGGGTCGAGAGTCAATTGGGCCAAGGTTCGCGGTTTTGGTTGAGCTTGCCTTTGAGGGCTTGCGACCCCCCTGGCTCCAGCCCCGCCATGGCCCCGACACAGCGCCCCTGGACTCAGCCATTCACCATGCTCTTGGTTGACGACAACCCGGTGAATTTGCAAGTGGCACGCTACCAGTGCCAAAGCATTTGGCCGCAAGCCCAATTGCTGACAGCCAACTCGGGCGCGGCTTGCTTGGCTTTGCTGCAAAACACACCGGTGGACATGGTGCTGATGGACATGTTCATGCCAGAGATGGACGGCCCACAAACGTGTCAAGCCATTCGACAAATGCCCGCACCGCATGAGCGGCAAATCCCCATCATTGGCTTGACCGCCAGCACGCATCCGCATGACAAACAACTGTGCTTGGATGCCGGCATGGATGCCGTCACCTGCAAGCCGATGGACAAAGACGAGTTGACCGCATTGGTGCAAGCACTGCTGCATGGCCGCATGGGGGCAGCTGCATGAAGCGCCAAATCCGAGCTTGGTTGCACCGACACCTGCCTGCACAGTGGCTGGACAACCGGCTGTTTATTTTTTCCGTCATTGGCAGCGTGCTGGGCATGGCCATCATTTTCCTGTCGCCTTTTTCTGGCGCCTGGCCTGTCATGCTCGCCAACTTGCTCACCGGCATTGTGATGATCGTGACCTCCATTGGCGGCCTGCTGGGCTGGCCGTTGCGCATCATCGTGCACACCATGCTGGGCGCGGCGGCTTTCACCTTGACCTGGGAAGCGGCAGACTCCGGCGGCTTGTTCGCTGCGGTCTTCTCCTGGATCGCGTTGATGCCCTTGGCCCCCCTGTTTTTACTGCCGCTCATCGACTCGTTCATCTGGTTCGGGATCGCCAACCTGCTTTACCTCGGCATGTGGCTGGCCATGTCCCAAGGCTGGGTGGCTGACGAACTCACCACCACCGCAGGCGTCCATTGGTACAGCGGTGTGAATTATTTGTTGACCTGTTTCACCGTGCTGGCTCTGCCACTGCTGTCGGAACGTGAATTCAAAATCAACATGGTCACCAACCAACTGCGCGAGCAAGAGTTGCTAGAAAAACGCGCCGATTTGCTGCGTGCACAAAGCTTCAAAGACAGCTTCATCTCCACCCTCAGCCATGAGTTGCGCACCCCCATGAATGCGATTTTGGGGTTCAACGATTTGTTGTCCGAGCGCTTGAAAAACAACCCTCAAGCACTGGCTTTGGTCAATATGTCACGTCAATCGGGCGAACATTTGCTCACCGTCATCAACGACGTGCTGGATTTCTCGCAAATGCAGATGGGGCATTTGAAAATTCATCCTGAGCCCTTTGAGCTGAGCACCACGGTGCGCAATGCGTTCATGCTGTTTGAACAACGCGTGGACAGCATGAACATCGATTACCAGCTGATCTTGGCTGACGACCTGCCCAAAACCATCAACACGGATCGCCACCGCTTGATGCAGGTGCTGGTCAATTTGCTGGGTAACGCCATCAAGTTCACCCACCAAGGCTTGGTCAGTTTGTCTGTGTCTCGCATAGGCAGACAGCTGTTGTTCGAGGTGCGCGACTCTGGCATTGGGGTGGCGCCAGACCGCATCGACCGCATTTTTGAACGGTTTGAACAAGCCACCGCGCAGACCTCCAACTTGTATGGCGGCAACGGTCTGGGCTTGTCCATTTGCAGTGAATTGGTCAAGTTGCTGGGTGGCAGCATCGGTGTTCACAGCGTCTTGGGTCAAGGCTCTTGCTTTTGGGTGCGCCTGCCCTTGCAGGAGGTGTCAGTGCTCCAAACAGAACGCCCAGACCTGCGCTCGGGCTCGCATTGGCAAGACGTGCCGGTGCGTTTTTTGATTGTGGACGACCACCCATTGAACCGTTTATTGGCTTGCCAGATTGTTCAATCCCATTGGCCCAAAGCTGAACTGAGCCAAGCAGAGAATGGCGGTCAAGCATTGGAAATGCTGCGACAACACAGCTTTGACATGATCTTGATGGACATGGTCATGCCAGAGATGGATGGCATTGAGGCCACGGTTTTCATACGGCAATCCATGCCAGCACCGCAATGCCATGTGCCCGTGGTGGTGTTGACCGCCAACGCGAATGCACAAGACCATTTGCGGGGTCAACAGGCTGGCATCAATGGCTTGATGGTCAAGCCTTTTGACCGGAACAAACTCTGTGCACTGATCGAAGAACAGCTGCTCTCTAGCAGCCTGTTTTTGCAGCGGCTATCCGAATTGAGACAACGCAAGCATTGATGGCTGCTGCGTGATGCGCTCTTGTCGCTGGGCTTCCAGCACTTCTCGCTCGGCCAGCAAGCTCAGGTAGAGGTCTCGGCGAATATTGGCTTGCAAGGCATGGGTGCGGTGTTTGCTCACATGCGCATGTCCCAATTTGGCGCGCCGATTGAGCTCACCCGTTTGTCTGCACAGCTTGATCAAGGTCGCCATCCAATCGGCTGGCGTGTCCGCAAACTTGGCAAAGCTCTCGTGCGCCAGGTGCTCCGCATAGACCACACTGGAGCAAATGGGCACCACACCTGCACTGGCGCATTCAATCAGGTGCAGGTCTGATTTGCACCTGTTGACACTGTGATCAGCCAAGGGCAACAAGGCCAGGTCGCAACTGGCCAAGACCTTGGCATAGGCGGCATGGTTCAAAGACTCATGGAAGGTTTTGTGACTGGTCTTGGGAAGTGCGTCATGGAATGCTTTGTCATGGACCACGACAAATTCAATGCTGTCGCCCAAGTTGATGGCCGCGGCCAACACGCCCTGAATGATGGCTTGCCAATCTTTTTCTCGGTTGACAGCCCCGTAAAAAATGCGCAAACGCTCTTTGTTTTTGGGTATGGGTTGGGGTTTGCTGTCAATCCAATGCACGGCATTG
Source organism: Comamonadaceae bacterium (assembly GCA_947453645.1). GTDB lineage: Bacteria > Pseudomonadota > Gammaproteobacteria > Burkholderiales > Burkholderiaceae_C > Limnohabitans. Next base: position 4,583 of record CANGHG010000062.1, on the reverse strand, counting down.
GGCAACACATGCACACAGGGGTTCCATCGGCCAATGCGCCGCGCCAATTCGGGCGTGCTGACTGTGACCGCGTGCACGCCCTTGAAGGCCATGAAATGGTTGGCTTCGAAATCGGGGTCCTCCATGGGGTCGGCATCCATGTCGGCCACCAGCAGCCAGCCTTCTTGCACCTTGTTGTCCAAGTCGTCCAACAAGCTGGGGTCGTTCAGACATTGACCCTCGAACATCAAAATGCCTGGCTTGAATTGCGGCGGTATGGCCAAAGCAGTTTCTTGGTGAATGCAGTGCACACCTGGCAAGCTTTTCAGGGCATGGAGCGGGTACTTCATGCGTGCTTCTTTGCTGCCAAGCCTGGATTGGGGTGAACTGACAGCCGCCAAGTGCAAACTGGCAACCGCAGGCCCGTTGATGGCCGTGACCACCCATTGCTTGGTCAGCAAGGAGCGGCGCATTTGGTCTGCGGCCATGTCCAAGCTGTGGGTCAAGCTGGACCAGCGTTTGAGAACTTTGTCGTGGTGCTGCGCGGCTGATTGGCGAGCATGGAGTGTTTGGATGGTCCACCCGGCGTCACTGAGGAGGCCCAAGATTTGAGCGCTGTCAAACAGCAGCCCTTTTTGATCGGTGCCTTGCAGCAGCTGTTCCAGCCGCTGCCAATGCGACACATTGGGCGCCCACACCAAACAAACCGCGTCTTTGGCCATGAAGCGCCGCAGATCCTTGAGAAAGCGTTTGGCATCCTTGACCATGGCCCAGGTGTCCGCCATGACCAACACCAAGTCCATGGGTGTCTTGATGAGCGTGAGCTTGCTCAGGCCTGCGTCTAAATCGATGTTCAGCCACTGGTCGATGGCGGCTTCTGCGCTTTGTTTGCTGCTGTTGAGCGGGCGCAAAGCCACACAAAAGGCCAGTGGTTGCAGGTTCTTGAAAGCGGCCGCCAATCCCTCGCTTTGCCCTCCGATGAGCAACAAACGTTTGGCGTTCAGCGGGATGTGGGGCAGCATGGCGGCCACATCGCTGGAATCATGTACTTTCATCAGCTTTGTCCAAATGACCTGCGTGGTGGAAACGAGCAAGTCAAATTCTACTGATAAAGTATTTGTTTTAAGGCTTTTTTCCTCGAAAAATAAATCTTATTTCGAATTCAAGCTGTCAAGCTGAGGTCCAGCATTTCCACCCAATGCCGCACTGGCACCTGGGTGCCGCTTTGCAAATGGGTGATGCAGCCAATGTTGGCGCTGATGATGGCCTGAGGTTGCATCTCGCCCAAATGACCAAGCTTGCGGTCACGCAGTTGGGTGGCGATGGTGGGTTGCAACACACTGTAAGTGCCCGCCGAACCGCAGCACAAATGCGCTTCCACGCTGGCCACACGCACCTTGAAACCCAAGGCGCTCATGTGGGTTTCCACGCCGCCTTTGAGTTGCTGTCCGTGCTGCAAGGTGCAAGGCGGGTGAAACGCCAACTGCCCTTGCTGCTGGGCTTGTTCAGGGCGAATGCGCTCTTGCAAGGTGGGCATCAAGTGGGGCAACAACTCGCTCAGGTCTTGGGTGAGTTCGCTGATGCGTGCGGCCTTCTCGGCATAAAGAGGGTCATTGCGGAAAATGTGGCCATAGTCTTTGACCGTGACACCACAGCCCGAGGCGTTCATCACGATGGCCTCCACGCCTTGCGCCACATGCGGCCACCAAGCGTCGATGTTGTTCTTCATTTGGCTCTGGGCCGCGTCTTGGTCGTTCAAGTGGAACTTCACGCCACCGCAGCAACCCGCCAGCGGCTCGACCACGGTTTGAATGCCACACGCATCCAGCACCCGCGCAGTGGCGGTGTTGATGTTGGGGCTCATGGCGGGCTGCACACAACCGGCGAGCATCAATACCTTGCGTGCGTGGGTGCGGGTGGGCCACGCACCTGCGCTGCGGGCTTCGGGCACCTTGGCTTTGAGGGCGCTTGGCAACAAAGCCCGCACGCTTTGGCCCAGCTTCATGGCGGGGGCAAACAGCGGTGACGACAGGCCTTCTTTCAAGGCCCAGCGCACGCTTTGCTCAGCCGCTGGGCGGGCTACTTTGTCGTCCACCAATTTGCGACCGATGTCGACCAAATGCCCGTACTGCACGCCGCTGGGGCAGGTGGATTCGCAGTTGCGGCAGGTCAGGCACCGGTCCAGGTGCAACTGGGTGTCGCGCGTGGGTGGCACGCCTTCCAACACCTGTTTGATGAGGTAGATGCGGCCACGCGGTCCATCCAGCTCGTCACCCAACAGCTGGTAGGTCGGGCAGGTGGCGGTGCAAAACCCGCAATGGACACACTTGCGCAAAATGGCTTCGGCTTCTTGGCCGTCGGCGGTGTTTTGAAATTCGGGGGCGAGGTTGGTTTGCATGTGAATAGTTAAACAGGAATTTGCAGCCACGACACCGCTGCACGCGGGTTGGCGATCCAGATATTTTGAAAATGAAACAGGGTCAGCAAATCTTGGTCGCCAGTGACGATCATGTCGGCTTTGGCGGAGACCCACACATTGGTGTCAAGAACGACTCTCGCGACGCTCATGGCGATAGGCTTTGACTTCTTCCATGACCTGCGACTCGCTGAGAAACGCTTGGTTGGCTTGATGCAAACCCTCTAGCTTGGCAAACGTTTGGGCGGTTTCGCGGCGATGCAGTTCGGCCGTTAACAAGTCTGTCAAGGCTTTAGGTTCCCACAAGCCTGCAGCCAACACTTGCTGTGCCAGCGCATCCGGCAAATTCACTTGTAACTGTTTCATGGCGACCTCTCAGCGTTTTGTCTCAAGACTGTATCGGATTTGATTTGGATGAAAGCAAGTTCAGCTGACTTTCTTTCAAAGCAAGACTCAGCCACCTCGGCCGGTGTTGAACACACCGTGCGGGTCAAATTGTTTTTGCAGTTGGCGTTGAATGCGTTGCTGCACCGCAGGCAAAGGCGAGAACACGGGGGGCATGTCGCTTGGGGCTTGCAGGGGTGCGCGAAACAGGGTGGCGTGTCCACCGGCTTGGGCAGCCACAGCACGCAACTCAGCTGCCGCAGAGAGCGGCGCCCACAGCCAACGCAAACCGCCATGCCATTCGATCAAGGGCGCATAGCGCAGTGGCAAGACAGGCGCGGTTGGCGGCAGGCTCATGCGCCACAGCGCCAAGTCGGGTGCAGGGGCTGTGAAAAAGGGCAAGCGTTGATCGCGGCATGCCGACCAATCGGCTTTTGCTGTGGCTGCGTCCATGGTTTGGGCTTCGCCGCCAGCGGCTTGCACATCGGCACACATGCGCGGCACAGCGGATTCAACTGCTGCCACCGCGCCACGCAAGCGCACAAACAACAGGTCTTGTGCGGGTTGTGTGGTGGTGTCATGCACCCAGCAACTGGCACTCAAGGGCAGGGGTTGTGCGCCCCAACGCTGCAACACCGCCAAGGCTTTGTCTTGCGGCAAATGGCACACCAAGGTGGCTTCGGCCGGGGCTTGGGGCAGGACCTTGAGCGACACATCGGTGATCACCCCCAAGGTGCCCATGCTGCCGGCCATGACCCGCGACACGTCATAACCCGCCACGTTTTTCATGACCTGGCCGCCAAAGGTGAGCGCCTCGCCCAAGCCGTTGAGCAGTTGCACGCCCAACACATGGTCACGCACCCCACCCACACTGGCGCGGGCAGGACCGGCCAAACCGGCGGCCACCATGCCACCCACGGTGGCGGTCGCACCGAAGTGCGGCGGCTCGTAGGCCAAGCATTGGCCTTGTTCTGCCAACAGCGATTCGAGTTCAGCCAAGGGCGTGCCTGCTTTGACCGTGACCACCAATTCGCTGGGCTCGTAGCTGACGATGCCCGACCACTCGCGTGTGTCGAGCACCTGAGTCAGTGCGCTGGTGTCACCGAGAAACTGCTTGGTGTTGCCGCCTTGAATGCGCAGCACATGCCCGTGGGCTGCCGCATCTAGGATGCGGTCTTGGAAAACTTCAAGCACACAATCCTTTACTTGGCGATGACGCGCACCATCTCCAAACACTTGTTGGAGTAGCCCCATTCGTTGTCGTACCAAGAGACAACTTTGACGAAGGTGCTGTCCAAGGCGATGCCCGCATCGGCGTCAAACACCGAGGTGCAGGGTTCGCCACGGAAGTCGGTGGCCACCACTTTGTCTTCGGTGTAACCCAACACGCCTTTCAAAGCGCCCTGGCTTTGCGCTTTCATTTCGGCGCAAATCTCGGCGTAAGAAGCGGGCTTCTCCAGTTCAACCGTCAAGTCCACCACCGACACGTCCGAGGTGGGCACACGGAAGGACATGCCCGTGAGTTTTTTGTTCAACGCGGGAATGACCACGCCCACCGCTTTGGCAGCTCCGGTGCTGGAGGGGATGATGTTTTCCAAAATGCCACGTCCGCCGCGCCAGTCTTTGTTGGACGGACCGTCGACGGTTTTTTGGGTGGCCGTGGCGGCGTGCACCGTGGTCATCAAACCGCGCTTGATGCCCCATTTGTCGTTCAACACCTTGGCCACGGGTGCCAAGCAGTTGGTGGTGCAAGAAGCGTTGGAGACGATGGTCTGGCCTGCGTAAGTGGCATGGTTCACGCCAT
>CANGHG010000061.1 GCA_947453645.1 Comamonadaceae bacterium | reverse complement strand
TCAGCACCCTGCCCTGTCAGCATGACCAAGGCAATCAACATCAATGGGCGAAGGTGGCAAAGCATGGAACAGCCGAAAATCATAAAAATCAAAATTTTTGACAATTTCGATTATTTGGGAAAATTTCAGGCCGGATACAGGGGAAAAACCCCTGAAATTTCAGGTTAAATATGACAATTTAATTATTTTTAATAGTTAGTTCGGATTAATTTGTCACTCTCAAACAGGCGGCGCTTTCAGGTGAAAGTCGGTACTGGATTGAAAAGCCGCACCCGCCCTGAACAAAGTCGCCTCGTCAAATGGCTTGCCGATGATTTGCATCCCCACGGGCAGTCCGTCGTCATCAAAACCGCAGGGCACGGCCAACGATGGCAAGCCGGTCAAACTGGGCACGCCGGTGTACTGCATGATGGCTGACAACATGTCTTCTTCCACGCCGTTTTCAATCACCACTTTCATGTCGCCCAGCGGTGTGGCGGTGAAAGGCAGGGTTGGGCAAATGAACACATCGACCTTGGCAAACGCATCCATGAACTCTTGGCGCAACAAGCTTCGGTAGCGCTGCGCTTGCAGGTAGTGCGTGGCCAGCAGCATTTCACCCACTTCTAGCAAGGTGCGAACGTCCTCGCCATAGTCCTGGGGACGCTCACGCAACCAGCGCTGGTGGTAGGTGCTGGGCTCGCAGGACTCAATGGTGAGCTGAGCTGAAATATTGCCGTGGATGTTGTGAATATCCACCTCGACCAATTGCGCACCGAGTTGCTCGAAGGTGCTGAGCGCTTGGCGCACGGCTTTCTCCACGGGGGCTTGCAAATGGTGGAAAAAATAATCCGGCACCACGCCAATGCGAAGCCCTTTGACGCCGTGTTTCAGGCCCGCCATGTAATCGGACACAGGCACTTTGGCGGTGGTCGGGTCTTTGGCATCGTGGCCGGCCATGGTGCCCAACATCAAAGCGCAGTCTTCTACCGTGCGGGTCATGGGGCCTGCGGTGTCCATGCTCCACGCCAAGGGGATGATGCCGTGGTTACTCACCCGCCCGTAGGTGGGGCGAATGCCGACAATGCCGTTGATGGCCGAAGGCAAGCGGATAGAGCCGCCCGTGTCCGTGCCTATCGCACCCCAGCAGGTCCGGGCCCCCACCGCCACGCCCGAGCCGCCGCTGGAACCTGCCGGAAAACGGCTGGTGTCCCAGGGGTTTTTCACCGCGCCGTAATGCGGGTTGTCGGAGGTGCCGCCCCAAGCGAACTCGTGCATATTGAGTTTGCCGACAAAAATAGCGCCTGAGGCGCGAAGCCTTGAAGCAATGGTGGCGTCGTGGTCGGGCAGCCAATCGGACAGCACCTTGCTGCCTGCGGTGGTGCGTAAACCTTTCAAAGCGATATTGTCTTTGAGCGCAATCGGAATGCCATGCAACGGGCCCAAATCGTGACCCGCAGCTTGCATGATCTCGGCCGCCTTGGCCACCTCTCGTGCTTGGTCGTACACGCTGATGTAAGCGTGTAAATCGCCATCGATCTTGGCGATGCGTGCCAAGGAGGCGTCCACCAGTTCCACGGGTGAGACTTGTCGGCTTTTGACCAATGCCGCCGCTTGGGTCAGGCTGAGTTCCAGCAATTCGCTTGGGGTGTTCATGCTGCGCCCTCGCCTTCATGGTTGCCAGGGTGGGCGAACACCGTGGCGGGCACCAGTGCTTGGTGTTGTGCAGCCGACATTTTTTCACTCAGCTGATTGGCGTCTTTCAGCCAAGCATCGAGCAAAGGGGCGACCACGCTCCAGCGTTCTTTGCTCAGGGGCAAGGCGCCGAAGTGACCCAGTTGGGCCACCAATTCAGGGGTGACGGGAGTATGTGTGCTCATGGTTTTTTCCTTGGCTTACATGGAGGCTTGCAACATCACACGGTAATCGTCTGCTGAAGCTTCACGCGGGTTGGTTTTGTGCGAGTGGTCGGCGATCGCGCCTTGGATGATGTCGTCAAACTGCAAAGCACCCACGCCCATGGAGGCCAAGCCACTGGGCAAACCTAAACGGGCGTTCATGGCTTGAATGGCGTCGCCCAATGCTTGTGCGGGTTTGGTGCTGACATGCAAACCCATGGCTTGGGCCAATCGTTCCAAACGCTGCTCAGCCTGAACAGCAGGCACTTGAGCGTTGAAGGCAATGACTGCAGGTAAAAACACAGCGTTCAAGGTGCCATGGTGCAAGCGCGGATTGATGCCGCCCAGGCTGTGGCTGAGCGAATGAACGCAACCCAGCCCCTTTTGAAAAGCCAAAGCGCCTTGCATCGAGGCGCTCATCATGTTCAGGCGAGCATCGCGGTCGCTGCCGTCCCGTGTGGCGCGTTCAATATTTGCCCAACCACGTGCCAAACCATCCAAAGCGATGCCGTCTGCAGGCGGGTTGAAGCTGGTGGACATGAAGGTTTCCATGCAATGCGCGATGGCGTCCATGCCGGTGGCCGCGGTCATGAGTGGCGGCAAGCCCAGGGTGAGCGCAGGGTCGAGGATGGCGGCTTTGGGCATCAGGTGCCATGAGTGAAAACCGAGCTTGCGGCCGTCGTCCACGATGATGATGGCACCCCGCGCCACCTCGCTGCCGGTGCCCGCCGTGGTGGGCACCGCGATCAGCGGCAGCACCTTGGCCGTGATGCGTCCAGAGCCCCCTTCAATCGTGGCGTAAGTGGTGAGCGGCCCCTCGTGGGTGGCGGCCAAGGCCACGCCCTTGGCGCAGTCGATGGAAGACCCGCCCCCTAAGGCAATGATGCCGTCACAAGACTGGGCTTTGCACACGGCGGTGGCGGCGCGCACCGCCGCCTCGGTGGGGTTGGACGGCGTGGCGTCGAACACCGCGCAGTCCAAGCCAGGCATGGCGTCCAGCGCTGCTTGCAGCAAGCCAGCGGCCTTGATGCCGGCATCGGTGACGATGAGCGGCCTTTGGATGCCATGTCGTTGACATTCATCGCTCAGGTGTTTCAGAGCGCCAAATTCGATGTGGATTTGCGTGAGGTAGATGAAACTGGACATGGTCAAGGGGCTGGTGAGCGTTGTAGGATGCGTCGACTTTAACGCCTCAGACCTCACCATGAACCGCTCCGATTTTCGTTTTCTTCACCCCTTGCGTGTGCGCTGGGTGGAGGTGGATTTGCAAAAAATCGTTTTCAACGGCCATTACCTGATGTACCTGGACACCGCCATGGCCGACTACTGGCGCGCCATTGCCCTGCCCTACCAAGACACCATGCACGCCCTGGGTGGCGATTTGTACGTGGTCAAGTCAAGCCTGGAGTACAAAGCCTCAGCCGAATATGACGACTTGCTGCACGTCGGCCTGCGCTGCGCTCGCATTGGCAACTCGTCCCTGTTGTTCGAGGCCGGCATCTTCAGGGGCCAGCAGTTGTTGGTCAAAGGCGAGTTGGTCTATGTGTATGCCGACCCCCATACCAAAACCGCCATGCCCGTGCCCCAAGCTTTGCGCGACACCATGCTCGGCTATGAGCAGGGCGAGCCGGTCACCCACTTGAAACTGGGCTCCTGGGATGAGCTGAAAGCCTTGGCATCCCCATTGCGCACCGAGGTGTTTGTGCACGAACAAGGCGTGCCGCAAGAGATGGAGTGGGACACGCGGGACGCCCATTGCTTGCACGCAGTGTTGTGCAACCGTTTAGGTCTGCCCGTGGCCACAGGGCGTTTGCTGCCTGCTGAGGATGGCAGGGCCAAAATTGGTCGCATGGCGGTGCTTCGGCAAATGCGCGGCCAGGCCTTTGGCGCCCAGGTGCTTCAGGGTTTGATGTCTGCTGCCCGCGACCGTGGTGACCGTGCCGTGCTGCTGCACGCCCAATGCAGCGCTGAAAAGTTCTACCAGCGCCAAGGCTTTGTCAGCCAAGGAGATGTCTACCAAGAGGCCGGCATGGACCATGTGAACATGGTCAAAACACTTTAAAGAGGCTGCACCACGCTGGGGTCTGGGCGCAGCAACCACTGCGCCAATTCATCCGACAGTCTGTCGGCTTCACGCACTGCTGTGGTCCACACCGCCACCCGCGCATCCAAATCTTGGCCATAGGTGACAAAGTCGCTGCGGTCGGGGAGTTTGCCGTTGGGCAAGGTTTTCACCCAATCGGGGTTGGGCGCCAAGACGATGGTGGTGTCTAAAAATGCCGTGCTGTGGTGACGCCACTTCAGCGCCTTGTCCAACCATCCTGGCACCACGGCTTGTTGAAAATGCGGGTAGAGCGTGAGGCCGCGCGCGCCTCGGTAGTCCAGGTGCAGGTGGTAGTCGGTGATGCCACCATCCCAGTAAGCGCCTTTGGGTGCATCGGGGATGTTGTGCACGGCTTGCAGCACAAAGGGGATGGCACAACTGGCTTGCACCGCGTCTAAAAAATTGGTCTCGCTCAAGGCGAACTGGCGGGTGCGGTAGTCCTCGGTGGCGAATGGCAAGGGGTTGGGCGTGCCCATGAAGGGGCTGGAAAATACCACCCGCTCCAGCCATGCGCCCATGGCGCGGCGATTCACCAAGTTGGTGAGATACGCGCCCGCATAGCCCAAGGGGGTGCGCAGTGCGCCGTCACGCGCCAAAACACCCCGCCCATGCGAGGTCATCACATGCAAACGGTAGCGCGGGTGCTGCAACACCTGGTGGATGCGGCCGCTGTAAAAACCGTTCAAATTGGCCCTGAAATCGTTGCTCACCTGCCGTGGCGTGGGTCTGCTTTGGCCAGCTTGCAGTTCGTAATGTTGGTGAATGTAGGCGTCTTCCAAAGCCTGCAGCTCAGCCACCGGGTTGGGCAAACAGGCGGTGGCCATGCGCCAAGCCCCAATGGAGGCGCCCACCAAGTCCAGGGGTTGGGTGCTGCGCGGCAGCCATTGGCCGAACAAATAACGGTCCATCGGCCCCAAGATCAAACCCTTGGGCCCGCCTGCGGCACCTGGCACCACGCTGATGTGCTGTGGCAAAAGGCCTTTGTCGGCGATGTGCTGGCGGGCTTTGGGGCCGGCAAAAATGGTCAGCGCTTTCATGGGTGTTTCTTCAAGGCCTGCAACTTGGCAAACGCAGACGCCATGGCCGAGCCAGAGCCCGTGGGAGAGGCGCGGTCTTGGTAGGAGGTTTGTTTGGCGTTGCCAGCCCCACGCGGACGGTCTTGGCGGTTGGCATCGGTGCGGGCAGCGGGCGCGGCATCGAGTTTCATGGTGAGGCTGACCCGCTGACGCTGCAAATCAACCTCCAGCACTTTCACTTTGACGATTTCGCCAGTCTTAACAATTTCTCGGGCATCGCTGATGAATTTGTGGCTGAGTTGACTCACGTGAATCAAGCCGTCTTGGTGCACGCCCAGGTCCACAAAAGCGCCAAAGGCTGCCACATTGCTGACCGTGCCCTCCAAGACCATGCCAGGCTTGAGGTCCGCCACGGTTTCCACACCCTCGTTGAAACGCGCCACGGCAAAGGCTGGACGAGGGTCTCGCCCTGGTTTTTCCATTTCTTTCAAAATGTCGCGCACCGTGATGACGCCCACGCCCTCGTTGGCAAACAGCTCGGGGCGCAGGCTGGCCAGCATGTTGGCGCGGCCCATCAGGCTTTCAATCGGCTGGCCGGTTTGCTTCAAGATGCTTTGCACCACCGGGTAGCTTTCGGGGTGCACACCCGTCATGTCCAGCGGATTGTCGCCACCGCGTATGCGCAAAAAACCCGCGCATTGCTCGAAGGTTTTGGGGCCCAAACCCGCGACGCTGAGCAGTTGTTGTCGGTTGGCAAAAGCCCCATGGCCCTCACGCCAACGCACCACCGATTGCGCGAGGTACTTGGACAAGCCCGACACTTGGCTGAGCAAGGGCACGCTGGCGGTGTTGAGGTCCACACCCACCGCGTTCACGCAGTCTTGCACCACGGCGTCCAGGCTGCGGCTGAGCTCGAAAGCGTTCACATCGTGTTGGTACTGGCCCACCCCAATCGACTTGGGGTCGATCTTCACCAACTCGGCCAAGGGGTCTTGCAGGCGCCTGGCGATGCTGGCAGCGCCGCGCAGTGACACATCCACATCGGGCATTTCTTGGCTGGCGAGTTCGCTGGCGCTGTACACAGAAGCCCCCGCCTCGCTGACCACCACTTTTTGAACAGCTTGAGCCTGCGGCCCTTTGGCCAATTGGGCGATCAGGTCGGCGGCGAGTTTGTCGGTTTCACGGCTGGCCGTGCCGTTGCCAATCGCAATCAGGTTCACGCCATGCGCCACACACAGTTGGGCCAAGGTGTGCAGCGAGCCGTCCCAATCGCGGCGGGGTTCATGCGGGTACACCGTGTGGGTGGCCACGAGTTTGCTGGTCGCGTCCACCACCGCCACTTTGACGCCTGTGCGAATGCCTGGGTCCAGGCCCATGACCACACGCGGGCCCGCAGGTGCGGCCAAAAGCAAATCGCGCAGGTTGTCGGCAAACACCTTGATAGCCACTTTTTCGGCCGATTCGCGCAAACGGGTGAGCAGGTCACGCTCACAAGACAAGCTGAGCTTGACTTTCCAAGTCCAGTCCACGCACTTGCGCAACAGGTCGTCGGCGGGTCTGCCTTGGTGTCGCCATTTCAAATGACCCGCAATGCGGCCAATGGCCAAGGATTCGGGCTTGGCTTTGCTGTCGGCGGGCACTGGGGTTTCAGGTACCTTGAGTTTGACTTCCAGCAGCTCCAAGGCACGCCCACGAAACACGGCCAAGGCGCGGTGCGAGGGCACTTTGGCCAGCGGCTCTTCGTAGTCCAGGTAGTCGCGGAACTTGGCCACATCGGCGTTGTGTTCGTCTTTGCCTTTGGCGAGTTGGCTTTGCAAACTGGCTTCCAGCCACAGCCACTCGCGCAGCAACTGCAGCAATCCAGCGTCTTCGGCCCAGCGATCGGATAACAGGTCCCGCACGCCGTCAAGCACGGCTTGCACTGTGGAAAAGTCGGCGCCCTCCATGGCGTCAGCTTTCAGCAAAAACGCCTGGGCTTCCACAGCGGGGTCTCGAGTTGGGTCGGCCAGCAGCAGGTCGGCCAAAGGCTCCAAGCCTGCCTCGCGGGCGATCATGCCCTTGGTGCGGCGCTTGGGCTTGTAAGGCAGGTACAGGTCTTCGAGTTCTTGCTTGGTGGCCGCTTGCAGCAAGGCAGCGTGCAAATCGGGGGTGAGCTTGCCCTGCTCGGTGATGCTTTGGATGATCGTGTCGCGGCGCGACTGCATCTCCCGCAAGTAGGCCAAACGGGCTTCGAGTTCGCGCAGTTGGATGTCGTCCAAATTGCCCGTGGCTTCTTTGCGGTAGCGGGCGATGAACGGGACGGTGGCCCCGCCATCGAGCAAATCCACGGCGCTGCGCACTTGCTCAGGGCGTACCTTCAGCTCTTGGGCGAGCTGCTGTTCAATGGTCAACATCCCCTCAACCTCGTAATGCTTGTCTCAGTTGCACCCCGATGTCGGGGCGTTCGGCAAACGGGTCGGGTGGGTTGAGGCCAGCGACGATGGCGTCAAAGCGGGTTTGCGCATTGCCCAAGGCCTTGGGGTGGCTGTAAATATAGAACTGGTCGGCTTGCATGGCGTCAAACACCATTTGGGCCACTTGCGCCGCACTCACCTTGCCGCTGCTGACCGCCTTGTCGCTCATGGCTTGGCCAATGAGCTGGCTTTGTGTGGGCGCTTCGGCTTTCAAGCCCTCGGGGCGGTTGCGTTCGCTTTGGTTGATACCCGTGGGCACAAAGTAAGGACACAACACACTGGCGCTGACTTGGTCGCTGACCAGTTTCAAATCTTGGTAGAGGGTTTCGCTCAAAGACACCACGGCGTGCTTGGTCACGTTGTAAATGCCCATGTTGGGCGGCGTGAGCAAACCCGCCATGCTGGCCGTGTTGACGATATGGCCTTGGTAGCTGGGGTCTGCTTTGGCAGCGGCCAACATCATGGGGGTGAACAAACGAACGCCATGGATGACGCCCCACAAATTGACGCCCAACAACCATTCCCAGTCTTGTAGCGAGTTTTCCCACACCAAACCACCAGCGCCCACTCCTGCGTTGTTGAACACAAAGTGCGGTGCGCCAAAGCGCTCATGTACCGCCGTGGCCAGCTCTTGCATCTCGTCGGCGTTGGATACATCGACCCGCTTGGCCATGACCGTGGCACCTTGGGCTTTGAGCGCGTCATGTGCCTCTTTCAACGCGTCTTTTTGCACATCCACCAGCACCAGGTTCATGCCCAATGCGGCTCCGATGCGGGCGCACTCCAATCCAAAACCCGATGCACCGCCCGTGAGCACAGCGGTTTTGCCTTTGAAATTCGAAATCATGCGTCTGCCTTTTTCAACACAAAACCCATTCGGGGGAAATGCACATGGACCGTGCCAACACGGTCATCGTGGCGGCGCAAGGTGTAGCGGGTGCGGGTGGCGGCCACCAATTCGCCCAGCGTGGGCTCGGTGCCAAAGCTTTCTGCAGCCACGGTGACCGAGCTGCCCAAGGCAATGCCATGCTCGTCTTGGAAAAACGCGTTGTCCATGGCCAAAGGCGTGGTGCCCTTGGCCACTTGCAAAGCCTCTTCGGCGCTGATGTTGCCGAACTGGCCATGACCGAATGCCGACATCCGATCGGCCCAGGCACTGACCAAGGGCGTGGCGTCCAAGATGTGGGCCAACATGGGCACTTGCACCTGGGTGAACCAAATCGAGTGGTACACCGAAAAGTCGGCCAGACAAGGCTGGTCACCCAGCAAAAACGCATGGTCTTCCAGCATGCTGGAGATGCGACGCAAATGGCTTTTGTACATGCCCGTGGCGTCTGCGGGATGCATGCGTGCACCGCCGCCACGCATGGCTTGACGGTCGGCGGCAAACACCTTCACGGTGTCGGGTGAAAAACTCGCCATGACATGGGCCGCCCCAGCAGGCTGGAAGTTGTAGGCCATGGCCACAGGAAACAGCAAGGTGTCGGCCCACTGCGCCAAGTTGCGCACCAAACCCTTGGGTGCTTGGTTGTAAAGCGAGGGTGTGGGTGACAGGTGTTCCAAGACATCGCAGATGAGCGCGGTGTCGCAATACACATCGGCACCGATTTGCAGCACCGGGGTTTTGCGATAGCCGCCTGTGAGCGGCATCAAGTCGGGCTTGGGCATGACCGAGGGAATGGTCACGCCTTGCCAACTCAGTTGCTTGTAGCCCAGGATGGCGCGGATTTTTTCGGCAAAAGGCGAAGCCGCATAGTGGTGCAGGATCATGGTCAGATCTTCACCACTTGTTTGCCAAAGTTGCGTCCTTTGAGCAAGCCAAAGAAGGCCTCGGGTGCCTGGGCCAAACCTTGGGCCACGGTTTCACGGGGACGGAACTTCCCGCTGCCCACCAAGCCGCCCAGTTCTTTCAGAGCTTCGGGCCAGTCGGCGGGGTGTTCGCTCACGATGAAGCCCTGCACTTTCATGCGGTTGACCAAAATCAACGAGGGGTTGGCCATGGGGATGGGTTGGCCGTTGTAGCCCGCGATCATGCCGCAGACCGCGATGCTGCCAAACTGGTTCATGCGCAACATGACCGCGTCCAGCACCATGCCGCCCACGTTTTCAAAATGGCCATCAATGCCGTTCGGGCAGGCCACTTTCAAGGCCTTGGACAAGGACAGGTAGTCGGCGTGTTCTTTGTAATCGATGCAGGCGTCAAAGCCGAGTTCGTTCACCACGTAGTCGCATTTGTCCTTGCCACCCGCAATGCCCACCACGCGGCAGCCACGGGCCTTGGCCAAGGCACCAAAGGCACTGCCCACTGCGCCACTGGCGGCGCTGATGGTGAGTGTTTGTCCCTCTTTGGGGTTGATGATGCGCACCAAACCGTGCCAGGCGGTCACGCCTGGCATGCCCACCGCACCCAGGTAATGGCTGATGGGCACATGCGTGGTGTCTACTTTGCGCAGCATGCCTGTGGCTTCGGCGCTCACCACGCTGTAGGTTTGCCAGCCACCCATGCCCACCACGGTGTCGCCCACCGCGAATTTGGGACTGCGGCTCTCCACCACTTCGCCCACCGTGCCACCAATCATCACGCTGTTGAGCGGCTGGGGTTCGGTGTAGCTCTTGGTGTCGTTCATGCGACCGCGCATATACGGGTCCAGGCTGAGGTAGTGGTGTTTCACCAGCACTTCGCCGTCTTGCAGCGCGGGGGTGTCTAGCGTGACCAACTTGAAGTTGT
>CANGHG010000060.1 GCA_947453645.1 Comamonadaceae bacterium | reverse complement strand
CGCGCCATCTTCAGCGCGGCTTCATTGGCCTCTAAGCCTGAATTGCAAAAGAACACATTGCTCATGCCCGACAGCTCGACCAGTTTGTCAGCCAGTTGCTGCTGCAAGGGGATGTGATAGTAGTTGCAGCTGTGCATCATGCGGCCCACTTGGTCTTGCAGGGCGGGGGTCAGTTTGGGGTGGGCGTGGCCCAGGGTGTTGACCGCAATGCCCGCCAAGGCGTCCAGGTAGCACTTGCCAGCGGTGTCCCACACATGCACGCCTCGGCCATGCGACACCGTCATGGGCAAACGACCATAGGTGTTCATCAGGTGGGCGGCGGGGTCGTGAGCGGCAGACATGGGCTTTCCTCGTGCATCAAATGAAATCGGCTCAGCAGCCTTGCAGGCTGGAGCCGGGGAAGCCGATTCTAGGGGCAGTGGGCTGTCAGAAGCTTGAAATGGCTGCGCCCTAGAATGAAATGGTGCAGAGCAACAATTCCAAAGAAGTCATCATCTTGGGCGTGACCCAAGCCGGACAAACCTTCCGCCCCAGCGATTGGGCGGAGCGCTTGGCGGGGGTGATGAGCAGCATCCGCCCAGGAGGCGCAATTCCTGGCGACCACCTCAGCTACTCGCCGTGGTGCGTGCCCAATAGTTTGGACGGACAAAAATGCGTCATTGTTCACATGGACATTCGGGACGCCAATGTCATGGCCTGGGACTTTCTGATGGGCTTTGCCCGTGACAACAACCTGCAAGTGATTCAGCCAGGCGCTTGAGTCGCCCATGAAAAAACCGCCCCAAAGGGCGGCTTCTCACTTTTTCTTTGCCAACAGCGCACCGGTTTCAAACGGCAGCCTGCGTCAGCAGGCTGGGCTGGATGCCTGAGTCGTCAGGCGGCGAGGGCCAGGGCTTTCACCTTGGCGGCCAGGCGGCTCTTGTCGCGAGCGGCCTTGTTTTTGTGGAAGATCTGCTTGTCAGCAATGATGTCCACCACGGATTGCATCTTGCCAAACAGTTCGGCGGCTTTGGTCTTGTCGCCAGCTTGAACTGCTTTTTCAACGTTTTTCACCGCAGTGCGGTATTTGGAGCGCAACGAGCTGTTGGCTTCGTTCAGTTTGACGTCTTGGCGGGCGCGTTTGCGGCCCGACGCAAGGCGTGGGTTCTTTTTCTTGGGTTTGGCTGAGGCCATGGTTGTTCCTTAATGGGTCTGAGGATGATGCTGGCAAAGCCGAATATTGTAACAAAGCACTTCCTGCCTCAGAGTAAGCCCCCTACAGGACTTACATGGGCTTATTGAACTGGGTGACAAATTGCGGTTCCACCGAGTGGACCGATGGCATGGCTTGCAACTGGCCCATCAGGCTTTGCAAATGCGGCACCGAGTCGGCTTTGCACACATACATGCGGGTGTTTTCCACAATCAACTTGCAATTGGCGTTCAGACTTGCCAGTTTGTTGACTTCCCCAGGTTTGAGGGTGACCACCACTTCCTCGCTGATGAATCCATAGATATTGCTTGCGGCGTTATGGCCAATGCCCAAAAAGCCTTTGGGCACACGGCTGAAGTCCAGCCCAGAAGCCTGCGGGGTTTGACCTCGCGGCTGCAAACCACCCAAACCGGAGCCTCCATTGGCGGCGGAGGCCTTGGCTGCGCTTGGCGAACTGACGCTGGGCACGCTTTGCACCCAGGTGATGGTTTGTTTGCCCACCTGAATTTGGTTGTTCGCGCTGGGGTTTTGCGCGCAGGCGACGTGGGTGATGGCAAAAGCACCCAAGAACAGAGGAAAAAAGTGTTTCATGGGCTTATCTTCCGCGTAAGGTGAGGGTGATGTTGACGTTGTTGGTTACCAAAGAATCGCCAGTAGTGCAAATATTGTTGACCTGAAATTTCCAATTCCCCGCAGCGGCTTCCCCATAAAAAGCGTTCGATAGCAAGGTTAGTGGGGAGATTGAGCCAATGTATCCTGAACCTGCATTGAGCAGAATGCTTTTAGTGCCATAGGGTGAGGTCAACTCAAATTGAAAACACGAACTGTAAGGTGCACCTGTCCCTGTTTCAGTGACGCCCGACAAGTCCAAAGCTATTTCAGCGGTTTCTAATTGTGTGACTGGTTGGTTAGCAATAGGCAATTTCACAGGGGTTCCTACAGGCACCGTCATTGTTGAGCTCACTTGACTCGTTATCTGTTGCCCTAAAAGGGTGTGGGTCTTGGCCATGCTCACCGCTGCGCCTGCATCGACCAAGCCAAAGCCATACCAGTTGTGGAAATGAAAACCTGCAGCATTCGTCACCCAAGCTTGCTCGACCGTGAGGCCAGATTTGACAATCGCGGCGTCTGAATTACTGGCGTTGGTCACAACTGGCGCAATACCTATATCTACCTTTTTGGCGGTGCTGGCCAAAATGTGTTTCACGTCGCGCCACGTCAGGTTGGTGTTGGCTTCGAGCATGAGGGCAATGACCCCAGACACGGTGGGCGCAGCAGACGAGGTGCCGTTGAAGGTGGAGGTGTAGTTGCAGTTGACGTTCAGTCTGTTTTGGGTGTCAGAGTCTTCTTTTTCAAACTCATTGTGTGATTTTGCTCCACCTACATTCTCTTTACGTGTGTGATAGCCTTTGGCACAAGTCGATTGATCGGTGGTGATCATGGCAGGCTCTGCAAGAGAAGCAGAACCGTTATTGATGAGGTCATACCCCAAGGTTGTTGAATTCCAGCCAAACTCCCCTCCCAGCCCACTCACCCATATGTTGGCACCAGTGCTGGAGTAACTGCTTTTCACACCCTTGGCATTCACTGCGCCCACCACCACCAGGTTGTCAACCACATTGGTCGAGTCGAATTCTGAATTGTTATTGGATACGCCTTTGACTAAATTGGGATTGCAAGTGGCAGTTTGGTCAAAACCATTGCCAGCGGATTTCACAACCACCCCCCCTTTGCTATTGCGAAGTGTTTTGACATTGGCATAGATGCTGTTGACCGATGAATTGGGTGCAAAGATTAGACAACCGGTATAGCCATAACTGGCATTGAAAACATCGGCTGAGGCGGTATAGGCTGTTCCTAAATAGATGATTTTTTGGTATTGGGTATGGTCTCCTCCTAAAAGGTTGTGCCCAATCAACTTGGCGTCATAGGCCACGCCTTGACCGCCAATGCCGTTGTTGCCCACCATGGCAATCAAACCAGCCACGCTGGTGCCATGGTCGCCAGTGGTGTCTGTGTTGTTTGTTGGGTTATTGCCGCCCCCGAAGTTCACCGAGCCATTGGTGACGACGTTGTTCATCAGGTCGGGATGGGCGATTTCCAAGCCAGAGTCCACAACATTCACGATGACACCTTTGCCTGTGACCCCCTGCGCCCAAGCAGCCGCCACATTCAAGTCCACGCCTGCGGTGGGTTTCACTGTTGAAAAAGCATCCAGTCCGGTGTTGTTGAGATGCCATTGGTACGTCGACAGTGGGTCTTTACTGGCTGTTTGTGGAGGATAAATGTCGATAGAGAGCACAGCCGAGACAATCCCTCCGCCATTGGACACACTCACGGTGAGTGAATCTTGAACTTTCCCAGTGGAGATATCTTTGGGCTTGTAAGTCACCACACCACTTGAATCGACAGAAGCCGAACCCGCACTGGGTGGCTTTGAAATGCCAAAGCTCAGGTTGCTGCCCGTAGCTTGAATCTCAAAGCTGTAGCTTTTCCCACTGACAACTGCGCGCTGCGCAGATTGAGCCGTTGGTGCCGTGGTTGTTGTCGAGTCACTGCTCAAATCCCCACCGCCACCGCCACACGCCGCCAGCACGAGAACAGCAAGCCCCAAGCACAAAGAATGAATACTTTTCATGGCAAAACTCATCATTAGGTATTCAGATTTTTATTCAAAAACCAGAAAAAATATACATTTAATTTTATAAAATGAAATTTATTTACAAATAGGTTGTATTTGTCGTCAATTTCAAGGGTTTGGGCCTGAACTTGGATCGCTACACTCAACTCGTGAGCCTTTTCAAGTCCGCCTCCACCGTCTCCCTGTTGACCCTGCTGTCGCGCATCACAGGGTTTGTGCGCGAGACCCTGATCGCCAGCGTCTTTGGTGCGAATGCGGTCACCGACGCCTTTCGGGTGGCCTTTCTCATTCCCAATTTGTTTCGCCGCCTGTTTGCCGAAGGCGCTTTCAGCCAGGCCTTTGTGCCTGTGTTGGCCGCCACCCGCGCCGAGCAGGGGGACGTCGCCACCCGCTTGTTGATTGACAAAGTGGCCACGGTATTGGCTTGGGCGGTGTTGATCACCAGCGTGTTGGGCGTGTTGGCCGCGCCGGGCTTGGTCTGGTTGATGGCCAGCGGTTTGCAGCAGTCGCCCCAGGGCATGGACACGGCGGTGCTGTTGACCCGCTTCATGTTTCCCTACATCGCCTTCATGTCCATGGTGGCGCTGTCGGCGGGCATTTTGAATACCTGGCGGCGCTTTGCGGTGCCTGCCGTCACCCCGGTTCTGTTGAACGTTTGCATGATTTTGGCGGCGTGGTGGGGTGCGCCCTGGTTGCTGTCCATGGGCATTGCGCCCATCTTCGCCATGGCGGGCGGTGTCATGCTGGGTGGCGTGCTGCAGTTGGCGGTGCAAATACCCGCCTTGAAAAGCTTGGGGCTGTTGCCTCGCATCGCCTTGTCACCCCGTGGCATTCGGGAGGCTTGGCAAGACGGCGGCACGCGGCGCATCTTGGCGCTCATGGGGCCAGCCCTGTTGGGCGTGGGCGTGGCGCAGCTGTCCTTGCTGATCAACACCCAAATTGCCTCGCACCTCACGCCTGGCAGCGTCAGCTGGGTCAACTTTGCCGACCGACTCATGGAGTTTCCCATCGCCATGCTGGGCGTGGCTTTGGGCGTGGTGCTGATGCCCCAGCTCTCAGCCGCCAAGGCCAGCGGCGACATGCAGCGCTACTCGGCCATGCTGGACTGGGGTTTGCGCCTGGTGCTGGTGTTGGCATTGCCGTGTGCGGTGGCGTTGCTGGTGTTTGCCCAGCCACTGGTGACCGTGCTCTACCACTACGGCGCTTTCACAGCCCATGATGTGACCCAAACCACAGCGGCCCTCACGGGGTATGGCGTGGGCCTCTTGGGTCTGGTGGCCATCAAGGTGCTGGCGCCTGGGTTTTTCGCCCAACAAGACACCCGCACGCCGGTGCGCATTGCCATCGGGGTGCTGGTGTTCACCCAGGTCATGAACTTTTTATTGGTGCCGCACTTGGCCCATGCTGCGCTCACCTTGTCGATTGGCTTGGGGGCCATGGTCAATGCCCTGAGTTTGTTGGTGGGCTTGCGTCTTCAGGGGAAATACCAGCCGCAGCCAGGCTGGCCCAAGCTGCTGGCGCAGGTGCTGTTGGCCAGCGCGGTCTTGGGTGCACTGCTGTTTTACGCCGGAGTTCATTGGGATTGGACGGCTTTGCAGGCGCAATCCCTGTGGCGTGTCAGTTTGATGACCTTGGTGTTGGCAGCTGGCGCTGTGGTTTATTTCGCTGCGCTGAAGGGTTTTGGGGTGGATCTGCGTGCGCTTTGGCGGCGCTGAGGGCATGATCACGCCATGGACTACAAACTGAAGTTGCCCACAGCCCTCGACTATTTCACCACTTTGGTGCAAAGTGACGAGGAGTTTCCGCTGCTGGAAACCGCCATTAGCTTAGGCCAAGACGAATTTCCCGCCCTCGACATCGAGCATGTGCTGGGCGAGGTCGATCAACTGGCCGTCCGGCTCAAACGCCGCCTCATGCCCCAGGCCAAACCGCTGGACAAACTGCGCGAACTGAATCAGTTTTTTTACGAAGAACTGCGTTTTGCGGGCAATGTCAACCAC
Organism: Comamonadaceae bacterium; assembly: GCA_947453645.1. Classification (GTDB taxonomy): domain Bacteria; phylum Pseudomonadota; class Gammaproteobacteria; order Burkholderiales; family Burkholderiaceae_C; genus Limnohabitans. The sequence continues at coordinate 4,400 of CANGHG010000060.1, read as the reverse complement.
TACGACGACCCGCACAACAGCTACCTCAACATCGTGCTCACCCGTCGCTTGGGCATCCCCATCAGCCTGGCAGTGCTGTGGCTAGAACTAGGTCACAGCATTGGCCTCAAGGTGCATGGGGTGAGTTTTCCAGGCCATTTTTTGGTCAAGCTGGACCTGACTTACCCCCAAGAAGGCCATGTGGTGCTGGACCCGTTCAGCGGCGAATCCCTGAGCCGCGACGATTTGGCCGAGCGTCTGATTCCTTGGTTGCCTGGTGCCAAATCGGGGCGGCCCGATGCGGTGTCTGACGATGCCTTGGCGTTTCACTTGGAGCCAGCCGAGCCGCGCGACATCATTGCCCGCATGTTGCGCAATTTGCATGAAATTTATCGCCGCCAAGGTGACGATGAGCGGCTACTGAAGGTGCGGGCCAGGTTGGCGGTGTTGCTGCCCGAATAGTGTCATGGCATTCAAAGCCCTGGCCACCAAGTCCAGATGGTCTTGCATGAGGCCCGTCAAATAAACCCAGTAGTCCTGACGCAGCACCGTTTCTTGGACTGTTAGTGCAGGCAGAAAACGGCACATTTCATCTTGAAAATCACGAACAGCAGCAGGGTCGCTGGTGAGTGAGCCCACTCTTTCCTTGAAGTTTGTCAAATATTGAGACGGCAACACATGATGGTCTTGAAGCTTTTTAGGCATCAGTTCAACGGCGGGCTTCACCTGTTGCTGGTGCAGCCAAGCCATATCCCATAAATCACGGTTTTTAAATTTGTTGGGTCGCAGTGCAAAGGCGAGTAATTTGTCTGCAAAGATCTCTTGACGTGATTGCGCTTGCAAAATCAAGCCGCTGGTGCCCATGTCAACCCCATAGGGGTTGAGCAGCATCATGGGGCGAGGCTGATAACTTGGTATGGCGCACACGTCTAAATGGATGCGTTGCGCGGCCATGTCTTTGCGTTCAGGGCGGGTTTGGATTTTGACTTTCCAGGTTGAAACATTGCTTTCTTCACGCACAGGCTCGGAGACTTCCACCTGCAGACCGTACTTCACTTGCAGACTGTTCACCAGCACTTGGCCCATGTTGGTCATACGCTCTTTCGTGAAACCTGCGCCCCCCGTGAAATCGAGGTCTTCACTCAGACGGCTGGCACCGTAGCAGGTGCGCAGGCAGGTTCCGCCGATGAAGGTCAGTTGCGTCAGCAAGCCTGCATCACTCAGCACCCGCAGGATGTCGTGGTGCAGCAGTTCTTTTTCCACCACCATGCGCAAAGGCGCCATGCTTTGGCTACTTTGCAAGGCGGTGTTCACCAAGTCGTCAAACAAGCTCATGGGCCAGGTTCCAGTCGATCAGGTCTGTTTTGCGATGCGTCGAGCGCATGTCTTTCAAGGCCTGCGCCACACTGGCTCGCCAACATTGGTGATCCGTGTCGTAATGAAGTTTGCCTGCCAAACTGCTGGCTGTTTGTTGCGTGTGCACGTATTCAATGGTGCCCCATGCACCGCAACGGATGAGGCTGGAGCGCCCCGAGGACATGACCATGATGCGGTTCATGGGGATTTGAGAAATCACCCCTGCGTCACTCAAGACGGTTTCCAGACTCAGGTAGTTGAAGTCCAGGGGCCGTAATTTGATGGCCGCTCGCATGAGCAACTGACTTGGTGCTGCGAGGGATGGGTCATACAGGTACAGGCCACGGCAGATACGGGTCATCAGACCGTCCCTGACCACGCGGCTGAGCAGGGTTTTGAATGCGGCGTCCGTTTGATCAGGCAGCAGGGGGCGTAAATCAGCGGGTGTGAACAAACAGGCTTGCGGCGTGGCCAGCTGTCTCAGGGCGCTCATGAGTTGGCGAAGGGGTTGCATGCAAGTCTACGGAAAGTTTCATAAAGTGTAACTTATCGATGACTTAAATGACGCTCGCGATGACCAGAGCCCCTCGCTTTGACGGTTCAGCGAATCACCACCGCCGCGCCATCGCCCTTGTCGGCAATCACTCCGATGCGATAAACCTGTTCGCCCAAGTCGGCCAAGGTTTTGGCGCAAGCGTTCGCCTGTGCGGCGTCCAGCACCAGCACCATGCCAATGCCGTTGTTGAAAGTGCGGCACATCTCGGCCTCGTCAATGCCAGCCGTGGTTTGCAGCCAGGTGAAAAGCCCCGTGCGCGGCCAGCTGGCGCGTTCGAGGTGCGCCGCGCAGTGCTCGGGCAACACGCGTGGAATGTTCTCGGTCAAACCGCCACCCGTGATGTGCGCCAAGGCCTTGATGGGGTGGGCTTTGAGGGCCGCCAGCACGCTTTTCACATAGAGGCGAGTGGGGGCCATCAGGGCTTCTTTGAAAGGCTGACCGTCCAAGGTGGTAGGCAACTGTGCAGCAGCCCTGTCGATGCACTTGCGCACCAAGCTAAAGCCATTCGAGTGAACGCCGCTGGACGCCAAACCCAGCACCACGTCGCCAGGCTTCACGTCTTTGCCGGTGAGGATGAGGGACTTTTCCACCACCCCCACCGCAAAACCCGCCAAGTCGTATTCGCCAGCGGGGTACATGCCGGGCATTTCGGCGGTTTCGCCGCCAATCAAGGCGCAGCCCGACAGCTCACAACCCTTGGCAATGCCGCCCACCACCGCCGCGGCGGTGTCCACATCCAACTTGCCGCAGGCGAAGTAATCCAAGAAAAACAGGGGCTCGGCACCTTGCACCAGCACGTCGTTCACGCTCATGGCCACCAAGTCGATGCCCACGGTGTTGTGCATATTCCATTCAAACGCCAACTTCAGTTTGGTGCCCACGCCATCCGTGCCGCTCACCAACACCGGTTCTTTGTAATTTTTGGGCACTTCAAACAAGGCGCCAAAGCCGCCAATGCCCGCTAAAACACCGTCGCGCATGGTTTTTTTGGCCAAGGGTTTAATGCGTTCAACCAAGGCGTCGCCAGCGTCAATGTCAACGCCAGCGTCTTTGTAGGAAAGGGGAGTGTTCATGGGCACGGGGCGCGGCATGCGCCTGAAGGGTCGGTCGATAGAATGGCGCATTCTAAATGCCGGGTTCACCGCCACCTGATGTTCTCCTCCCCTGACAACCGTTTCATCGCCGCCTGGCTGGCCATTGGCATTGCTTTGGGCTGTTTGCTGTGGTGGTTGGCCCCGGTTCTCACCCCGTTCCTGGTGGCAGCAGCCATGGCCTATGTGCTCAACCCCTTGGTCAATGGCTTGCAGTTGCGCCTGGGTCCCCGCTTTCCCCGCGAGCTGGGGGTGTTGCTGGTGGAGTTGCTGTTTTTACTGCTGATCCTGGCCTTGATAGGCCTGGTGCTGCCCGTGTTTTTCAAAGAAGCGCTGCGGGTTCAAGAGCAACTGCCGCCGCTGATGGCAAATCTGCAGGCCGAATCGGCGCCCTGGTTGGCCAAGCTGGGCATCGAGGTCAACATCGACCCGCAATCGGTCAAGTCTTTTTTAAGCGATCACGTGGCCTCCATGTGGGAAAACGGCCTGTCCTCGGTGCTCACCTCGCTGCAAATTGGCGGCAGTGCTGCTTTGGCACTGGTGGGCAATGTGGTGCTGATTCCTGTGGCCTTGTTCTACTTTTTACTGGACGGCCACCACGTCCTGGACCATTTGCGCGAATGGGTGCCTTTGAAGGCCAAGGGCAGCGTGGCCAGCTTTGTCGATGAAGCCGATCAGGTGCTGGGCGAGTATGTGCGCGGCCAAGTCCTGGTGATGTTGATCTTGTCGGTCTATTACGTGGCGGGCCTGTCTTTGTTTGGCCTGTCGGTGGCCTGGCCCATCGGCATTTTCACGGGCTTGGCGGTGTTTGTGCCCTATGTCGGGTTTGGCGTGGGCCTGTTGTTGGCGGCCTTGTCTGGCTTTTTGGAAATGGCACCCATGCAAGCCACCATCATGTTGGCCGTGGTGTTTGGTGTGGGGCAAATCATCGAGGGCTTCTTCCTCACCCCCCGTTTGATTGGCGAGCGCATCGGCTTGCACCCCTTGGTGGTCATCTTTGCCTTGCTGGCCTTTGGCCAATTGCTGGGCTTTGTGGGCGTCTTGATTGCCTTGCCCGCCAGCGCCGTGCTGTTGGTGGCGCTGCGCCGTTTGAGGACGCATTACCTGGCCAGCCGTTTGTATGTGGGCTGAACCCGGATGAAGCACCTGGCATGAAACAAATCGCCCTCGACATCGGTGTGTCCGTTGGCCCCAGTTTGGCCAATTTTTACCCTGGTCACAACGCCGCCGCCGTGGCCCACATCGAGCTGTGGATGGCGGGCAGCACACGCTCCCCAGTGCCCACCTACTTGTGGGGCGAGTCTGGGTCTGGCAAAACCCATTTGCTCTCAGCCGTGGCCGAACACATCAAGGGGCAGGGCGCTTTGGTGGGTTGGATGGACGCCAGCACCACTCAGCCCGAGGCCTTCAACCCGGAT
>CANGHG010000059.1 GCA_947453645.1 Comamonadaceae bacterium | reverse complement strand
GGAGAATGAAATGAAAGTTTCGGCTTCGGTCAAAACAATTTGCCGCAACTGCAAGATCATCCGCCGCAAAGGCGTGGTGCGTGTCATTTGCACGGACCCACGTCACAAACAGCGCCAAGGCTGATCTTCCAACGCATTCAAGAGGTTTCTCATGGCACGTATCGCTGGTATCAATATTCCGCCCCATAAGCACACCGAGATTGGTTTGACTTCCATCTTCGGCATCGGTCGCACCCGCGCTCGCAAAATTTGCGAAGCCTGCGGCATTGACTACGCTAAAAAAATCAAGGAACTGACGGATTCAGACCTTGAAAAAATTCGTGACCAGATTGCTCTGTTCACCATCGAAGGCGATTTGCGCCGCGAGACCACCATGAACATCAAGCGTTTGATGGACATTGGTTGCTACCGCGGTTTCCGTCATCGTCGCGGCCTGCCCATGCGTGGTCAACGCACCCGCACCAATGCACGCACACGCAAAGGCCCCCGCAAGGCGGCTCAATCGCTGAAGAAATAAAGAGGGACCTCCATGGCAAAAGCACCCGTCAACTCAGCCGCACAACGTGTGCGCAAAAAAGTCCGCAAAAACGTCGCGGACGGCATTGCGCATGTGCACGCGTCTTTCAACAACACCATCATCACCATCACCGATCGCCAAGGCAATGCATTGTCATGGGCCTCGTCAGGTGGTCAAGGCTTCAAGGGCTCACGCAAGTCCACACCGTTTGCCGCTCAGGTGGCATCCGAGGTGGCTGGACGTGCCGCCATTGATCAGGGCATCAAGAACCTCGACGTCGAAATCAAAGGTCCCGGCCCAGGCCGTGAATCTTCAGTTCGCGCGTTGGCGGCCCTGGGCATTCGCATCAATTCCATCTCTGATGTGACGCCGGTTCCTCACAACGGATGCCGTCCGCAAAAGCGTCGTCGCATCTGATTTCAAACCAAGCCCACCGCCGCTGGTGTTCACATCAGCGGCTCCCTGCATTCTGTGCGGGCAGTTGACATAAAAGGAAGTTCAAGTGGCACGTTACTTAGGCCCCAAGGCCAAACTCTCACGCCGTGAAGGCACCGACTTGTTCTTGAAGAGCGCACGACGCTCTATCGCGGACAAGGCGAAATTCGACAGCAAACCTGGACAACATGGCCGCACCTCTGGCCAACGCATGTCTGACTTCGGTTTGCAACTGCGCGAAAAACAGAAAGTCAAACGCATGTACGGTGTGTTGGAGCGTCAGTTCCGCCGTTACTTCGCCATGGCTGACCAACAAAAAGGCAATACAGGCTCCAACCTGTTGTCCTTGTTGGAATCTCGTTTGGACAACGTGGTCTACCGCATGGGCTTTGGCTCCACACGTGCTGAAGCGCGTCAGTTGGTGTCCCACAAAGCCATCACGGTCAATGGCCACCAGGTCAACATCCCTTCTTACTTGGTCAAAGCCGGTGACGTCGTCAGCGTGCGTGAGAAATCCAAGAAACAAGGCCGCGTGGTCGAAGCTCTGCAATTGGCCACTCAAGTGGGCATGCCTGCATGGGTCGAGGTCAATATAGAAAAAGCTGAAGGCGTCTTCAAGAAGACACCTGACCGCGACGAATTTGCAGCTGACATCAACGAATCACTGATCGTTGAGTTGTATTCGCGTTAACCGGGGCCGTCAGGCTCCTTGAATCCGCCGCCCTGGGCATGGTTGTCCAGGGGTCATCATCAAGCCTTACCGGTGTAACGAGCCGGGGGTACTGAGAGGAAAAACGAATGCAAACAAATCTCCTGAAGCCCAAAGCCATCCAAGTTGAACAACTGGGTCACAACAAATCCAAGGTCACCTTGGAGCCGTTTGAGCGTGGCTATGGACACACCCTGGGTAATGCCCTGCGTCGTGTCTTGTTGTCTTCCATGGTGGGCTATGCAGTCACTGATGTCACCATCGCTGGTGTGTTGCACGAATACTCGTCCATCGACGGCGTGCAAGAAGACGTGGTCAATATTTTGTTGAACCTCAAAGGCGTGGTCTTCAAGTTGCACAACCGCGACGAAGTCACTTTGAGCTTGCGCAAAGACGGCGAAGGCCAAGTCACTGCTGCAGACATTCAAACACCGCACGACGTTGAAATCATCAACCCCGAGCACGTGATTGCCAACTTGTCGCATGGCGGCAAAATTGACATTCAACTCAAGGTTGAAAAAGGCCGCGGCTATGTGCCAGGCAGCATGCGTCGCCATGCAGACGAGGTGAGCAAATCCATCGGCCGCATTGTGTTGGACGCCTCTTTCTCGCCCGTCAAACGCGTGAGCTACAGCGTGGAAAACGCCCGAGTGGAACAGCGCACCGACCTCGACCGTTTGGTGGTTGAAATCGAAACCAATGGCGCCATCACGGCTGAAGACGCCGTGCGCTCCTCCGCCAAAATTTTGGTGGAACAACTGGCTGTTTTTGCACAGTTGGAAGGCAGCGAATTGGCTGCTTTCGATGCACCAGCGCCTCGCAGCACACAGCAAGTCGATCCAATTTTGCTGCGCCCTGTGGACGAACTCGAACTCACCGTGCGTTCAGCCAATTGCTTGAAAGCAGAAAACATTTTCTACATCGGCGATTTGATTCAACGCACCGAAAACGAATTGTTGAAAACCCCTAACCTGGGTCGCAAATCTTTGAACGAAATCAAAGAAGTGTTGGCCTCACGTGGTTTGACTTTGGGCATGAAGCTCGAAGGCTGGCCACCCACAGGTTTGGATGCCAAACGCATCTAACCCCCTGGCCGTACCTGATACGGCGGCCGGCAAAACAAGCGTCAGTCAAGAAAGGACATCACCATGCGTCACGGACACGGTCTTCGTAAACTCAATCGCACCAGCTCACACCGTCTGGCCATGTTGCAAAACATGATGAACTCGCTCATCGAGCACGAGGCCATCAAAACCACTTTGCCCAAAGCCAAAGAACTGCGCCGCGTGATCGAGCCCATGCTCACACTCGCCAAAGAACCCACGCTCTCCAACAAACGCTTGGCCTTCAATCGCCTGCGCAACCGCGACAATGTGGTCAAGTTGTTCGCCGAATTGGGCCCACGTTACAAAACACGTCCAGGCGGCTACACGCGCATTTTGAAAATGGGTTACCGCGTTGGTGACAATGCGCCCATGGCCTTGGTTGAATTGGTCGATCGTCCCGACATCGCCGAAACAACCCCCGCTGCAGCTGAATAACAGCTACAATCCCCTCACACGACGCGCGATGGAGCAGCCTGGTAGCTCGTTGGGCTCATAACCCAAAGGTCGCAAGTTCAAATCTTGCTCGCGCAACCAAACACACAACGCCCACTTCACAGTGGGCGTTTTGCTTTCTCAGCCCACTCACACCAGTGTGCGTTTTGCATTTCAGATCCAACATGCTGAATTTGAAACAAGAACTTGAACAAGCCTTGAAACATGCAGAGCGCATCGAATTGCCAACTGCTTCAGGGTTGCAGGTCTGGCATGTGTGGAACAAACATGCAGGCCATCCCCTGGTGCTCTTGCACGGAGGAAGTGGCAGTTGGAATCATTGGGTGCGCAATGTGTTGCCCTTGAGTCAAACACGTGCTGTATGGGCTTTGGACACACCAGGCTTGGGAGACTCCGAGTTGCCAGCAACAGCCGTGGATGCGGACGATTTGGCGCAGCCACTGGCAATGGGCCTGCAAGCTTTGTTTGGCGATGAGCCGGTGGATCTGGTGGGTTTTTCATTCGGTGGCTTGGTGCTGGCTTTCATGGCCGCACAAGCGCCGCACAAGGTCAAGCGCATGGTCTTGGTGGGCGTGCCAGGCCTGGGCTTGTCCAACAACATCGTCAACATGAAAGGCTTCAGGGAGAACATGAGCGCTGAAGAACGCGCCGCTGTGCACCGCAACAATTTGCTGGCCATCATGTTGCACGACCCTGCATGGGTGACCCCCGATTTGTTGGAGATGCAAGAGGCGAATGTGCGACGTGACCGCCTTAGACGCAGGCGGATTGCACGAAGCGATGCCCTGTTAGGTTTACAAAGCCAGTGGACATGCGAGGTGCATGGCATTTGGGGAGAGCTCGATGCGCTGTACAAAGGCAAGATGGACCAATTGCCCGAGAGGCTCAGCCAATGCCAGTTGAAAAGTTTTCACCTGGTGAAGAACGCAGGCCACTGGGTGCAGTTTGAGCAAGCGTCAGCCTTCAACGACTTGCTGCAGCAGTGCTTGGCTTGATCAGTCGGGCACCACCGCAGTCACCTCAATTTCCACCAAGGCACGTTCTTCCACCAGGGCTTGCACCACGATGCAGGTCATGGCGGGGAAATGCTTGCCCAATATCTCGCGGTACACCGCCCCCACTTCTTTGAGGCGTGACACATAGATGTCTCGGTCGGTGATGTACCAGGTCATGCGCACCATGTGCTCTGGGCCAGCATGGGCAGCTCGCAGCACGGCCAAGACGTTGCGTAAGGCTTGCGCGGTTTGCGCAACGAAATCATCGGATTCGAAGTGTTGTTGAGCGTTCCAGCCAATTTGTCCGCCGACAAATACATGGGTGTCACGCGCGGCCACGCCATTGGCATAACCTTTGGGTCTTTCCCAGCCCTCGGGCTGCAAGGTGGTGTGCATGAGCTTTGCTTTCATGAAGAAGTGCGCAATCGAAATCGCTGAAGTTTGCCAGTGGGTGTTCGGGGAAGTTGATCGAGAAACACAATCTCGCGCGGGTATTTGTAGGGGGCCAAAGTGGATTTCACATGATCTTGTAAATTTTTCACCAACAAGACATCGGGCACATGGCCCTCACGCAAGACACAAAAAGCTTGCACGATCATGCCCCTCTCAGCATCAGGTTTGCCGACCACGCCGCATTCGGCCACCGCAGGATGCGTGAGCAAGGCGTCTTCCACTTCAGGGCCGCCAATGTTGTAACCCGCGCTGATGATCATGTCATCAGCCCTGGACTGGTAATAGAAAAATCCTTGTGCATCCTGCGACACAGCGTCGCCAGGAAAATTCCAGCCGTGTTGCACATAGGTGCTTTGTCGATGGTCATCCAAGTACTTGCAGCCGGTGGGACCACGCACAGCCAGGCGGCCCACCGACCCGTGAGGCAACACGTCCCCGTGATCGTTCATGACACAAGCTTCATAGCCGGTCACCACTTGACCCAAACTGCCGGCAGGAGTCTTGGCATTGGAAGAAATGAAGATATGGAACATCTCGGTGGCGCCAATGCCATCCATCATCTCGATGCCAGTGATGTCTTTCCACAAACGTCGCGTGGCCTGCGGCAAGGCTTCACCCGCACTCACGCTGATGCGCAAGCTCGTTACTGGATGCTTGGCAATGACCGGCGCCATCTGTCTGTAAAGCGTAGGGGCTGTGTAGCAGATGGTGCACCCCGCGTCTTGCATGGCCAGCACCATGGCCTCGGGGTTCAAGGGGCCTTGGGGGTAGTAAACCGAGGCGCCTGCGACCATGGGAAACAACAACAAACCGCCCAAGCCAAAAGTGAAGGCCAAAGGTGGTGTGCCCACCACCACATCATCAGGCTCAGCACACAGACCATGAAGCGGCCACGCTTGGCAAGCCGACCAGACATCCAGGTGCGAATGACAAGCAGCTTTTGGTGTGCCTGTGGTGCCCGAGGTGAAGGCGAGCAAGGCGATGTCGTCGCCCACCGTCGGGCAAGGTGTGAACTGCGTGTCTTGCGCTGCACTCAGGACTTCAAGTCCGTGGGGCGCGTCAGGGTCACCAAATGGCATCACTTTCAATGAAGACTGTTGCTGTGCCAGCGACATCTCGTCCATCAAGCGAACATCGCAAAGGGCCCATTGCGGCTGGGCCTTCAACATGATGTCGCCCAACTCCTTGGCACGCAGCAAGGGCATCGTGGCCACAGCGATCATGCCTGCTTTGACCACGGCCAACCAAGCCAGGGCAAAACCCACCGAGTTGGTGCCACGCAGCAGCACGCGGTTGCCGGGCAAGAGTCCCAAGCTGACCAGTGCATGAGCTCGTTGGTTCACCATGGCATGCACTTGCCGGTAGCTCAAAGTCAAACCAGGTTCCCGAAACAAAGGTCGGTCACACCAAGGCAGATGCAACGCTTTGTCCAGCAATTCATGAACCAGGTTCAGTGGCGCATCACCAGCAGGCGAGTGCGCTGGGTAGAGCATCTCAGGCCAGACCGATCGAGTCGGCAAGCGCTCATGCACAAACCGATCGACTTGGGCGCTCATGCAAGCCCTTTGAGCACCGACTTGCCAATGATGAGTTGCTGCACTTCGGAGGCGCCCTCGTAAATGCGTAAGGCGCGTATGTCACGGTACAAAGACTCCAGCTTGTGGCCCACCATCACGCCTGTGCCGCCATGCATTTGCAAGGCCATGTCAATCACCTTGGAGGCGTTTTCTGTGGCGGTGAGTTTGGCCATGGCCGCAGCTTGGGTGTAGGCGGCAGCTTGAGCGCCGTCGCTGCCATGTGTGTCGCGCAGCCAGGCCGCACGGTAGGTGAGCAAAGCGCCAGATTCAAGCAGCGCAGCCATGTCGCCCAAGCGAGCTTGGGTGAGTTGAAAATCGGCCAGGGTTTGGCCGAACATGCGACGTGCTTTCGCATATTGCACCGCTTCATGCAGCCCACGACGTGCCATGCCCAAAGCCGCTGCTGCCACCGATGCTCTGAAGATGTCCAAGGTGCGCATGGCGATTTTGAAGCCGCCGTTCAAGTCCCCCAGCAAAGCCTCTGAGCCCAGCTGACAATGCGCGAACTTCAAGCTGGCCAGGGGGTGCGGTGACATCACCTGCAAATGGTGGCTGTCGTCCAAGCCGGCGTGTGGCGCATCGACGATGAACGCAGAGATGCCACGTGCACCTGCCTCGGCATCAGTTTTCGCAAACACCACATAAAAAGATGCCATGCCGCCGTTGCTGATCCAGGTTTTTTCACCGTTCAGCACAAAGCCTTGTTCAAGGGTCGCGGCAATGGTTTGCATGCCCGCCACGTCCGAGCCTGCTTGGGGTTCACTCAGGGCAAAGGCGGCAATCATCTCGCCCTGAGAAACGGCAGGTAAGTAGCGGGCTTGCTGCGCATCTGAGCCGGCCAAGGTGATGGCCCCACTGCCCAGGCCTTGCATTGCAAAGGCAAAATCAGCCAACGGGGAATAGCGGGACAAGGTTTCACGGATCACCACCAAGGCGCGGGAATCGAGTTGAGGCAACGCGCCACCGTGCAGTGCGGGCACACAGTAGCGCAACCATCCCGCTTGACCTAATCGCTTCACCCATTCGCGGCAAGCGGCGCGGTCATCCGATTCATCCACCACTTGGTCTTGCATCCACGCATCCAGCTCAAGCGCGAGTTGAGCATGGTGTGCTTCAAAAAAGGGGAGAGACCAATGAGCGCTCATGTCAGTCGCCCTCAAAGACAGGTTTTTGCTTGGACGCAAAAGCTTGGTAGGCGCGGCGGAAATCTTGGGTTTGCATGCAAATGGATTGGGCTTGCGCCTCGGCTTCGATGGCTTGATCCAAGCTCATGTTCCATTCCTGGTGCAGCATGGTTTTGGTCATGCCGTGCGCAAAACTCGGTCCCTCGGCTAAGCTGTGTGCGAGCTTGTGCGCCGCATCGCTCAAAGCATCAGAGGCGTGCAAGCTGTTGAAAAAGCCCCAAGCAAAGCCCTCGGCACCGCTCATGGAACGACCGCTGAACAGCAACTCGCTGGCCCTGCCTTGACCGATGACTCGCGGCAGCAAGCTGCAAGCGCCCATGTCAGCACCGGCCAAGCCCACTCGGGAAAACAAGTAAGCCACGCGTGCTGCGTCGGTACCCAAGCGCATGTCGCTCGCCAAAGCCAACATGGCACCAGCCCCTGCACACACACCATCGATGGCGGCAATGATGGGTTGGGGACACAGTCGCATGGCTTTGACCAAGTCGCCTGTCATGCGGGTGAAGGCCAGTAACTCGGGCATGGTCATTTGGGTGAGTGGGCCGATGATGTCGTGCACATCGCCACCAGAGCAAAAGTTGCCGCCTGCGCCTTGCAACACCACCACCCGCACGTCGTCGGCGTAGCGAAGCGCCATGAACAGATCGCGCATTTCGGCGTAGGACTCGAAGGTGAGTGGGTTTTTGCGCTCGGGGCGATTCAAGGTGAGGGTGGCCACACCTTGTGCATTGCAGGCCCAAGAGAAATGCGCGGCCTCGTGCGTGGCCAAAGACTGGTACTGCCCGTGCATGGGGTTGTGCTGGGGAATGAAATGCTTCATGGTTTCTCCGAAGGTGGTTGGCTGTGTTGTTTCACACGGCCCAACAGGGTGTGCAGGTGGTGCAATTCTTCACTGCGCAGGCTGCCAAAGGCCTGAACAATCCAGGCCTCGTGGCGCTTGGCCATTTTTTTGAACAAGGCCCGACCTGCAGGCGTGAGGCGGATCAGCCAGGCGCGGCGGTCGCCGTCCACGCTGTTGCGCTCGATCAGGCCTTCTTTCACCAACTGGTCGGTAACCGAGGTGATGTTGCCGCTGGTGACCATCATGCGGCGTGAGAGTTCGGTCATCTTCATGCCTTGCGGCTCGCGTTCGAGTTGTGCCATCAAATCGAAGCGCGGCAAGGTGGTGCTGAATTCGTCGCGCAAGCCAGCGCGCACTTGTTTTTCAATCAACTGGGTGCAGGTGAGCAAGCGCAACCACAGGCGCAAGGCTTCAGGGTGGGCACTGTGGGCTCGGGCTTCAAGGTCCATGGTTATTTGGAGGTATTGAGCAAGCGGTAGAGCTGGTCGCGACCGCTCTCATAGGGCTGGGGCCAGACCACATCGCGGCTGCCCAATTTGGCGGCTTCGCGCAAGGTCCAGTTGGGGTCGGCCAAATGCGGGCGGGCGATGGCGCACAGGTCGGCGCGCCCCGCTGCAACGATGCTGTTGGCATGGTCGGCTTCGGTGATGGCCCCCACCGCCATGGTGGCAATTTGCACTTCGTTGCGGATGCGGTCGGCAAACGGTGTTTGGTACATGCGTCCATACACAGGCTTGGCGGCCCGTGTGGTTTGGCCCGAGGACACGTCGATCAAATCGCAACCCGCGGCTTTGAACATCTGCGCGATCAGCACCGCATCGTCGTCGGTGTTGCCACCCGGCGCCCAGTCGTGCGCCGAGATGCGCACGCTCATGGGTTTGTGCGCGGGCCAGACGGCTCGCATGGCCTGGAACACGGCCAGGGGATAACGACAGCGGTTGGCCAAGCTGCCACCAAACGCGTCGCTGCGGTGGTTGGTGAGCGGGCAGATGAAGCCCGAGAGCAAATAGCCATGGGCGCAGTGCAACTCCAGCCAATCAAAACCCGCTTCATGGGCGCGAACAGTGGCTTGCACAAACTGCGCTTTCAGCGTGTCCATGTCTGAGAGGGTCATCTCATGAGGGGTTTGGTTGTTCGGGCCATAGGCCACGGGGCTGGCGGCCATCAAGGGCCAGTTGCCGCTGGGCAGGGGTTCGTCGATGGCCTCCCAACCCAGTTGTGTGGAGCCTTTCGCACCGCTGTGCCCGAGTTGCAAACCCATGTGCGCGCCTTGTGCCTGCACAAAGGAGGTGATGCGTTGAAAGGCCTGCGTTTGAGCGTCGTTCCACAAGCCCGGGCAAGCAGGGGTGATGCGTCCTTCGGGGACGGGGCTGGTCATCTCCATCATCAACAAGCCCGCGCCACCCAAGGCCCTGGCGCCGTGGTGCACCAAATGAAAGTCATTCACCATACCGTCCACGGCTTTGTAAGTGGCCATGGGCGAGACCACGATGCGGTTTTTCAAGGTGAGGTCGCGCAGCTTGAAGGGCAGCAGCATGGGTGCAAGGGGTCGCCCACCTGAGAGCCAGGACTCGAAATGACCCAACCAAGCCGGGTCGCGCAGGCGCAGGTTTTCATGGCTGATGCGTTGCGAGCGGGTCAGCAAAGAGTAGGTGAACTGCTCGATGTCCATGTGCGTGTAACGGTCCACATGCTCAAACCAAGCGGTGGAGTTGCGTGCGGCATTTTGAATTTTCAACACCTCCACGCTGCGCCGGTCTTCATAGGCTTGCAGCACGGTGGCCATGTCGGCGTCAGGGTGTTGGGCAAAGGTGTGGGCCAGGTCGATGGCGTCTTCCAAGGCCAGCTTGGTGCCGCTGCCAATCGAGTAGTGCGCCGTGTGCGCCGCGTCGCCCATGAGCACAACGGGTGTGCGTTGCCCACCCAAGGTTGCCCAATGCACCCAGGTGTTGCAAATCACGCGGGGGAATTGAATCCAGTTGGCCGAGCCGCGCAAGTGGGCGGCGTTGCTCATCAGGCTGTGGCCGTCCAAGTACTTGGCAAACAGTTTTTGACAAAAGGCCACGCCCATCTCTTGGCTCATCTGGTCAATGCCATGCGCTTTCCACACCGCTTCGGGTGTTTCCACG
>CANGHG010000058.1 GCA_947453645.1 Comamonadaceae bacterium | reverse complement strand
GCAAGCTCGGCGGCAATGTGGGCGTGGCCGGCATGGTCATCAACAAAGACGATGGCACCGGTGAAGCCCAGGCCTTTGCCGCCAACGCAGGTATTCCTGTGCTGGCCGCCATTCCTGCCAACGAAGACATCCGTCGCAAAAGCGCCAGTTACGAAATCATCGGCAAACCCGATGGAGAGTGGGGTTCCTTGTTTGCCGAGTTGGCGAAAAACGTGGCTGAAGCGCCGCCCCAGCGTCCCAAGCCTCAAACCCAAGACCAGTTGCTGGGACTCTTCAGCGCAGACGTCACGGGCCGCGACTTTGTCATGACACCTGCCACCGAGGTGGACATGACCGGCAAAACCGTCATTGACCGTCCCACCCTCGAAGTGGTTTACGACGAAGTCTGAACGCCATGAGCGACATCATTCCCATCACCCCTTTGCCCAATGCCGCTGCCACCAGTGCCGATGGCCTGGGCTGCCACGCTGGCAAAGACCAAATGCTCGACGCTGCGGCCAAAGCAGGTAAGAGTGATGTGCTGGCGCAGTACGCTGCCAACTACCCCAAAGGTCCCCACGACCAGCCGCAAAGCATGTGTCCCGCTTTCGGCTCCTTGCGTGTGGGTTTGCGCATGCGCCGCACCGCCACCATCTTGAGCGGCTCGGCCTGTTGCGTGTATGGCCTCACCTTCACCTCGCATTTCTATGGCGCACGTCGCACCGTGGGCTATGTGCCTTTCAATTCGGAAACCTTGGTGACGGGGAAGTTGTTCGAGGACATCCGTGAAGCGGTTTACGCCCAAGCAGACCCCGATAAGTTGGACGCCATCGTCATCATCAACCTGTGTGTGCCCACTGCCAGTGGTGTGCCGCTGCAGTTGTTGCCCAAAGAGATCAATGGTGTGCGCATCATTGGCATCGATGTCCCAGGTTTTGGCGTACCTACCCACGCCGAGGCCAAAGATGTGCTGGCTGGTGCCATGCTGCACTACGCTCGCCAAGAAGCCATGGCCGGCCCTGTGGCCGCACCCCGCCAAGCCAGAAGTGCCAAGCCCACCATCACCTTGTTGGGCGAGATGTTCCCTGCCGACCCGATGATCATTGCGCAAATGATCGCGCCCATGGACTTGGCGGTAGGCACCGTTGCACCTACCCGTGAATGGCGAGAGTTGTATGCCGCGCTCGACTGCAAAGCCGTGGCGGCCATTCATCCTTTTTACACCGCCAGCGTGCGTGAATTCCAAGCGGCAGGCCGTCCCATCGTGGGCTCAGCCCCTGTGGGCATTGAAGGCACCCACGATTGGCTGGGTTCCATAGGCGCTGCTTGCGGGGTCAGCCAAGACAAGATTGACGCAGCCCGCAACCAAACCTTGGGTGCCATGCGCGGCGTGTTGGCTTCGCAAAAAATCAATGGCCGCATCACCTTGAGCGGTTATGAAGGCTCCGAGCTGTTGGTGGCGCGTTTGCTGATCGAGTGCGGCGCCGACCTGCGCTATGTGGGCAGCGCCTGTCCGGCCACGCCTTGGAACCAACACGATGCAGATTGGTTGAAAGCCAAAGGTGTGCATGTGCAGTTCCGTGCTTCCTTGGAGCAAGACTTGGCTGCCGTGCATGAATTCAAACCTCAGTTGGCCATCGGCACCACCCCTGTGGTGCAAGCGGCCAAAGAACTGTGCATCCCCTCGCTGTACTTCACCAACCTCATCTCTGCTCGACCTCTCATGGGCGTGGCTGGTGCGGGTTCGCTGATCCAAGTGGTTAATGCCGCCATCGGTAACCAAGCGCGGTTTGACGAAATGAAGGCGTTTTTCGGCTCGGTAGGACAAGGCGACGAAGCCGGTGTGTGGGAAAACGTTCCCGTCATGCACCCCGACTTCAAGAAAGAAGTGCGTCGTCAGTTCGAGAAAAAACAGAAAAAACGCAAAGCCGAGGAGATGGGCTGATGCTGGTACTTGACCACGATCGTGCAGGCGGCTATTGGGGTGCGGTGTATGTGTTCACTGCCATCAAAGGTTTGCAAGTTGTCATCGACGGCCCTGTGGGCTGCGAAAACCTGCCGGTCACATCGGTTTTGCACTACACCGATGCCTTGCCTCCTCACGAGTTGCCCATTGTCGTCACTGGTTTGGCTGAAGAGCAGTTAGGCCGCGAAGGGACCGAAGGCGCCATGAAGCGGGCCCACCAAGTGCTGGACCCTGATTTGCCTGCAGTGGTGGTCACCGGCTCTATTGCCGAAATGATTGGTGGAGGTGTCACACCCGAAGGCACCAACCTGATGCGCTTTTTACCGCGCACCATTGACGAAGACCAATGGCAATGTGCCAACCGCGCCATGTTCTGGCTGTGGACCGAGTACGGCATGAAAAAAGTGCCCAAGCGTGTTCGCAAAGAAGGCGAAAAACCCCGTGTCAACATCATTGGCCCTTGCTACGGCACCTTCAACAGCCCCAGCGATTTAGCCGAAATTCGCCGCTTGGTGCAAGGCATAGGCGCGGACATCAACATGGTGTTCCCCTTAGGCAGCCATTTGGCCGAGGTGTCTCAGTTGGTTGAAGCCGATGTCAACATTTGCATGTACCGCGAGTTTGGTCGCATGTTGTGCGAAGCGCTGGACCGTCCTTATTTGCAAGCACCCATTGGCTTGCACAGTACCACCAAGTTTTTGCGTAAATTGGGCGAGTTGCTTGACCTAGACCCCGAGCCTTTTATTCAACGTGAACGCCACACCACCATCAAGCCGGTGTGGGACTTGTGGCGCTCGGTCACCCAAGACTTTTTTGCCACCGCCTCCTTCGCGGTGGTGGCCACCGACACCTATGCGCGTGGCATTCGCAAATTTTTAGAAACCGAAATGGGCATGCCCTGCAAGTTCGCGGTTTCACGCATCCCAGGGCAAAAAACCGACAACGCCGAGGTGCGCGAGTTGGTCCACAAGCAAATGCCACTCATTCTGTTTGGCAGCTACAACGAGCGCATGTACTTGGCCGAAGCGGGCAGCAGCGGTCCCATGAAAGCGTCTTTCATTCCGGCCTCCTTCCCTGGCGCCATCATCCGCCGCCATACCGGTACCCCCTTCATGGGCTACAGCGGCGCTACCTATTTGATCCAAGAGTGTTGTAACTGCCTGTTTGATGCTTTGTTCCATATCCTGCCCTTGGGTACCGACATGGACAAGGTGGACGCCACCTTGGCACGCGGCATCAGTGGTGCCCAAGAGAACACGCCTTGGGACGATGCGGCACAAAGCAAATTGCACGCTTTGGTGGCGGGTCAGCCGGTGCTGGTGCAAATTTCCGCCGCCAAGCGTCTGCGCGATTTGGCCGAGGGCAAGGCGCGTGACAAAGGCGAAGAGCTGGTCACCTTGGCGCATGTGCAGCAAGCCGGTGCCGAACTTGGTTTGGGAGAAACCGCATGAGCGGTGTCTTCAACATTCACTGTTCACGTGCTGCAGCGCGTGGGCGAAACCCGATGTCGTGGCAGTTGCTGCGGCTGCCCATGTTGCGCGGGTTGGGCGCAGCGTTGGCCTTGCGGCCATTTTGTTGAAGGAGCATCGCATGTCAAACCATCCGAATTCCATATCCGGGCTGACTGACGAAGAGGCTCAGGAGTTCCACCATTACTGGGTTCAGGGAACCGTAGGCTTCACAGCAGTTGCTGTGTTGGCCCACATCCTGGTCTGGGCATGGCGGCCCTGGTTCGTCTGAGTCAAGTTCTTCATTAACGAACGGAGATGAATATGGCTCAAACCACCTCGTATGTCACGAACAAGCCTTCCAGCTGGGATGACAAGTTGGCGTTTGTCTTGATTTTTGTACCTTGTTTTGTGTTGCTTTTCGCTGTCGCACTCGCAGGCCAACTGGTCGGTATGCGCTGGAAAGCATGGCTGCCAGGTGCCGAAAACATGACCAACATGATTGCGGGTGTCAAAGCCTCGGTTTACACGTTCATGTCTCACATCATTTAGGAGAAAACATCATGTGGCGAATTTGGCGACTTTTCGACCCCTTGCGAGCCATGGTGGTTCAGGGTATTTTTTTGTTCGCGCTGGCAGCAATGATTCACCTCATTTTGCTCAGCACCAACAAGTTCAACTGGCTCGACGGCGCAAAGAAACCGGCAGCAGCATCGGCTCAAAACTCAGCCATGCCCGCAGCTGTTCCTGCAGCAAAGTCTTGACGCTTGGCAGCACCCCGCAGGTGCTGTTCAACGGGTCTTGACTGGTTGACGGCATCTGCATTTCGTTTTTCATTTCGTTTGTTCACATCACATGCGGCAGGAGGGCTAAGACATGGCCATGCTCAGCTTTGAAAAAAAATACCGAGTTCGTGGCGGCACGCTGCTGGCAGGTGATTTGTTTGACTTTTGGTTAGGTCCGTTTTACGTCGGCTTCTTCGGCGTGACCACCATCTTTTTTGCCTTTTTAGGCACTGCCATGATTTTGTGGGGCGCGTCCCAAGGACCGACCTGGAATTTGTGGCAAATCAGCATTGCCCCACCCGACCTGTCCTACGGCCTGCGCTTTGCGCCGCTGCTAGAAGGCGGTTTGTGGCAACTCATCACCATTTGCGCGATCGGCTCTTTCGTGTCTTGGGCCTTGCGTGAGGTGGAAATTTGCCGCAAATTGGGCATGGGCTACCACGTGCCAGCGGTCTTCAGTGTGGCCATCTTGGCCTATGTCACGTTGAACGTGATTCGCCCCTTGCTCATGGGCGCTTGGGGCCACGGTTTCCCCTACGGCATCTACAGCCACTTGGACTGGGTGTCCAACGTGGGCTATCAATACCTGCATTTTCACTACAACCCTGCCCACATGTTGGCGGTGAGTTTCTTCTTTGCCACAGTGTTTGCACTGTCCTTGCACGGCGCACTCATTTTGTCGGCCACCAACCCAGGCTACGGCCAAGTGGTCAAAACGCCTGAGCATGAAGACACGTTTTTTCGAGACACCATCGGCTACTCGATTGGCACCTTGGGCATTCACCGCTTGGGTGTGTTCTTGGCTGTCGCCGCTGTCTTGTTCAGTGCCTTGTGCATTGTCATCAGCGGACCATTCTGGAGCCGTGGTTGGCCTGAATGGTGGGGATGGTGGTTGAACCTGCCCATTTGGTCGCAGTGGCCTTGAACCTCAGATTGGAGCGAACACATGGACTACCTCAATCTTTTCACCACGGTGCAGGCCAGCGGCCCTGTTCACCATGGCAACGCACTGCCACCCAAGGACAGCCCTCGCACAGGACATCCCGCCATTTGGTGGATTCTGGGCAAGATCGGCAATGCCCAACTCGGCCCCATTTACCTGGGCGGTTTGGGGGTGGCCTCGCTGGTTTGTGGCATGCTGGCCTTCAACATCATCGGCATGAACATGTTGGCCTCGGTGCATTACGACCCGGTGCAGTTGGTGCGCCAGTTGTTTTGGCTGGCCTTGGAACCACCACCACCTGAATACGGACTGTCGCTGCCACCTTTGAACCAAGGTGGATGGTTTTTGATCACCGGTTTGTTGCTCTCCACCTCATTGCTCTTGTGGTGGGCACGCATGTACCGCCGAGCCGTGTCTTTGGGCATGGGCACGCATGTGGCTTGGGCTTTTGCTGCCGCCCTGTGGTTGTTCTTTGTGCTGGGCTTGTTCCGCCCCATCCTCATGGGTTCTTGGGGTGAGGCTGTGCCTTATGGCATCTTCCCGCACCTCGACTGGACTGCGGCCTTGTCCATCCGTTATGGCAATCTTTTTTACAACCCCTTCCATGCCTTGAGCATTGTGTTCTTGTATGGCTCTGTGCTGCTGTTTGGCATGCATGGCGCCACCATCTTGGCAGTCACACGCTTTGGTGGCGAGCGCGAAATCGAGCAAATCGTCGACCGTGGTACTGCCTCTGAGCGTGCCGCCTTGTTCTGGCGCTGGACCATGGGTTTCAACGCCACCATGGAGTCCATCCATCGTTGGGCCTGGTGGTTCGCGGTGCTCTGTCCCCTGTGCGGTGGCATTGGCATCTTGCTGACCGGCACCGTGGTCGACAACTGGTATTTGTGGGCCATCAAACACGGTGTGGCACCGCCTTACCCCAATGTGTTTCCAGCGGTGGTTGACCCCGCACTCGGCTTGGGAGTCTCACAATGAAAGCCTCCATCTGGATGAAACGATTGCTGCAAGCCGCGGTTGCGGTGTCCGCCGTGCTGCTGTTGAGCGGTTGCGAACGACCTTTCCAAGACAGTGTGCAACACGGCTACCGTGGCACGGGCATGGTGCAGGTGTACAACCCCCGCATCTTGGCCGTGAAGACAGAAGCCAACCAAGCCCCTGTGGCCATTCCACAGTTGCCTGGCGACGGCCCCAGGGCTGCGCAGGCCTATAAAAACGTGCAAGTGCTGGGCAACCTGAGCGTGGGGCAATTCAACCGTCTCATGGCCTCCATGGCCGCTTGGGTGGCGCCGAATGATGGCGGATGTGTCTACTGTCACAACCCTGCCAATTTTGCAGATGACGAGAAATACACCAAGGTGGTGGCTCGTCGCATGTTGCAAATGACCCAGCACATCAACAGTGAGTGGAAAACCCACGTGGCTGAAACAGGCGTCACCTGCTACACCTGTCACCGTGGTCAACCTGTGCCCAGTGCAGTGTGGTTCAAGAAAGACCATCAACCCGAAGGCTCTAACTTCATGGGTGACAAAGCAGGTCAAAATGAGCCGGCACCCGTGGTCAATTTGTCTTCCTTGCCCAACGACCCGTTCACACCGTTTTTGCTGGGCAGTGCGGATATTCGAATGAATGGACCCACGCCACTGCCATCAGGCAATCGCCATTCCACCAAGCAAACCGAGTTCACATATGCGCTCATGACCCACATGTCCACATCGCTGGGGGTCAACTGCACCTACTGTCACAACTCACGCTCTTTCCAAAGCTGGGAAAACAGCCCACCCCAGCGGGCCACCGCTTGGCATGGCATCCGCATGGCCAGGGACTTGAACCTCAACTACCTCGAACCGCTCACCCCGGTGTTCCCCGAGCAGCGCAAAGGCGAGTTGGGCGACGCCCCCAAGCTCAACTGCAACACCTGCCACCAAGGTGCTTACAAACCACTGTATGGCGCACCCATGGCCAAAGATTTCCCCGAGTTGCTCACACCTTCAGGCAAGCCGCCGCAAGTGGCAAGCAAGTAGGCGAACGCAACATGCAAATCAGTACCCACCAGAGCACATGAGACAACCATGGTCCAACAAGATCCTGTCTCCATGGCCGTCTCTGGTGTGGTGGTGGTCTTGTTGGTCGATTTTGTAAGGGCTCACAAAGCCTGGGCCTGGATGCGTTTGGTGCAGGGCTCTGCTGCCCTCAAGGACACGCCAGGTTTGATGTTCACCAAGGTCATGGGCAGTGGTCATCATGGTGGCTTTAGCTTGCGACCTAGTGCCACTCATCAAGGCTTGGTGTGCATGTTTGAAAACGCAGACCAGGCAGACGCGTTCATTGCTGGCCCCGTGGTTCAGTCATACCAAGACCGTGCACGAGCCTGCCACATCAGTTTGTTGGCGGTGACCTCAGCGCGTGGTGCATGGGATGGCAAGCCTTGGGGCGTCACACCGGCTGAGAGTTTGGGGCGCTACCCCACAGAAGACCCGACAGCACCGATGGCAGCCCTCACAAGGGCCAGCATTCGTCCTGCCAAGGCGGTGACGTTTTGGCGCTACGCACCCGCAGCGCAAGCTGATTTGGACAAGGCCCAAGGTTGCCAAGTGGCCATGGGATTGGGTGAAGCGCCCTTGGTGCGTCAATGCACTTTCAGTTTGTGGCAAAACACCCAGGCCATGCTGGACTACGCCCACACAGGCGCACACCAACAAGCGATAGCCGCGGCTTACCGCAGTGATTTTTTCTCCGAGTCCATGTTTGTGCGCATGCGTTTGTTACGCAGCATTGGCGAGCCCCAGTCCATCACAGCCTCCGAGGCAGCGCATGGCTGAACACCGGGTTGTGGTCATTGGCGCAGGCATGGGCGGTCTGGTGAGCGCTTTGCAATTGGCACAACAAGGTTTGTCTGTCACTGTCGTTGACAAGTCAAATCAAGCGGGTGGCAAGATTCGGCAAGTGATGGCCAATGGCGTGGGTGTAGACAGCGGCCCGACAGTGTTCACCATGCGCTGGGTGTTTGACCAAATCATGGCCTCCATCGGCACACGCCTGGAAGACGAGTTGACCATCCGACCCCTGCCCATCCTGGCGCGGCATTTTTGGGAGGATGGCTCGCAACTCGATTTGCATGCCGACCCTCAAGCCTCTTACAACGCGGTGGCTGCATTTGCAGGTGTGGCCGAGGCCGATCGCTTTGCTCAGTTTTGCAAAACCACCCGCGAGGTGTATGACGCTTTGGAAGGGCCGTTCATTCGGTCCCCTTCACCCACCATGGCGCAAATGATGACGAGTTTGGGGCCGCGTGGCCTGGCCACCTTGGCATCGGTGGGCCCCATGCGCAGCCTGTGGCAAAGCTTGGGCCGGCATTTCACCGACCCACGGTTACGCCAGTTGTTTGCGCGTTACGCCACTTACTGTGGCTCGTCTCCTTGGGAAGCGCCTGCCACTTTGATGCTGATTGCCCAGGTGGAAATGGATGGCGTGTGGGCGGTGCAAGGCGGCATGCTTGCACTGGCGCAATGCCTCATGCGGCTGGGGCAAGCACGTGGCGTGCGCTACTTGTTCAACAGCGAGTGCGAGCGGATTGAACTGAATCAGGGTCGGGTATCAGGTGTGCGTTTACAAAGCGGCGACAGCTTGCATGCCGACAGTGTCATCTTCAATGGCGACATTGCTGCATTACGTTCCGGCTTGCTCGGCCCTGGAGTCAAGCAGGCCGTGGCGGGTCGCGCGCAACCACGTTCTTTGTCCGCCATCACCTGGTCCATGAATGCGCCCACCTCAGGCGTGACCTTGGACAGACACAATGTGTTTTTCCGCGCCAACTACGAGCCAGAGTTCGAAGCTATTTTTCAGCAAGGTCAATTGCCTGCCCAGCCGACGGTGTATGTGTGTGCGCAAGATCGTGGCACTGGTGCGTTGGTTGATGGCCCCGAGCGATTGCTGTGTTTGGTCAATGCCCCAGCCAATGGCGACAAGCGCGGTTTCACCCCGCAGGAGTTGGCTGACTGCACCGCCAGCAGCCAAGATTTACTCAAGTCTTGTGGCTTGTCATTACAGTTGGAGCCTTCTTCATCATGCGTTCGCACCACACCCCAGGACTTTCACCAACTGTTTCCAGCCACGGGCGGGGCCTTGTATGGCCAGGCCACACATGGATGGATGGCGGCCTTCGCTCGTTCGAACGCCAAAGCCCAGGTGCCTGGGCTGTATCTGGCGGGGGGCAGCGTGCATCCGGGACCGGGGGTGCCGATGGCAGCCATGTCGGGCCAACTGGCGGCCGCGGCGCTGATGGCCAACCTCGGTTTGACCAAATCGTCCCGTCCACGGGCTACCTCTGGTGGTACCTTGACGCACTGAGCGATGACGGCCAACACGGCCTGACCATCATCGCTTTTGTAGGCAGCGTGTTTTCGCCTTATTACGCATGGGCAAGGCGGGGTGGTGCGCAACCCGACCCGAACAACTTTTGTTGCTTGAATGTGGCGCTGTATTCGCGAGACGCCAGACGCTGGACCATGACCGAGCGCGGCGCATCGCATTGCCACCGCGATGCCCAGCAGTTCACCATCGGCCCCAGCAGTTTGCGTTGGGACGGTGATACCTTGGTCATCGACATCGATGAGGTGGGCATGCCATTGCCACACCGCGTGCGCGGTCAGGTGCGGGTGCATCCCAAGCAATTGTTCACCTTCAGCACGGCCATTGATGCACAAGGTCTGCACCGTTGGGGGCCTTTGGCACCGAGCGCACGGGTGGAAGTGAAGTTGACCCACCCCGCGCAAAGTTGGAAGGGCCAAGCGTATTTGGATTCCAACGAAGGCGATGAACCCATTGACCGTTCGTGCAAGGAATGGGACTGGTCGCGCAGCCCCATGAAGGACGGTAGTACTGCTGTGATGTATGACATCCAAGGTCAAAAGGCTGAGGGGGATCAGTTGCTGGCGCTACGCTTCACGCCGCAAGGCGAGGTCTTGCCATTTGTTGCGCCCGAGCGGCAAACCCTGCCCTCCACCCTGTGGCGACTGAGCAGACGTATGCGCAGCGATGGCGGAGTGCGGGTGGCCGAGCAATTGGAGGACACACCTTTTTACCAAAGGGCGTTGCTGCAAAGCCATTTATTGGGAGAGCAGGTGCAAAGTTTTCACGAGAGCATCACCATGTCGCGCTTGGTGTCGCCGGTGGTGCAAGCCATGTTGCCGTTTCGCATGCCCAGAAAGGGTTGAAACGCTTGGTGATCATTCCAAGGCTGATCTGCGAATATTCAAAAATACTAAAATTGATAACATCAACTGAACGAGAAAGACGCCGTTCGGATAACCATCGCAGTTCAAACAACAAGGTCCACCATGTTCAAAGCAAGCAGAAT
>CANGHG010000057.1 GCA_947453645.1 Comamonadaceae bacterium | reverse complement strand
TCGCTTGTTCACGCAGGTCATATCATGAGAAACCACTTTGAAAAACTGCTAATGTTTGTTGTTTTTATTGGTTTTTTCAGTGCTCATGCTGGGTCTTATGACGATTTTTTCAAAGCCCTGGAGCGTGACCAAGCCGACGTGATGCAAGAACTGCTCAAGCGCGGTTTTGACCCCAACAGCCCCAATCCGCAAGGACAACCTGCACTCATCTATGCCATGCAGCGCGGCGCACCGAAAGCCGTGGACCTGCTGGTGAATTGGCCGCGTAGCAACCTCAGCATCAAAAACCCTCAAAACGAGACCCCGCTGATGCTGGCGGCCATCAACAACCAACTGGACTTGGCCAAGGTGCTGATTGCTCGCGGGGCCGATGTCAATCAACCTGGCTGGACACCGCTGCATTACGCGGCCAGCAAAGGTCATGTGGAGATGATGCGGCTGCTGATAGAGCACCACGCCTACTTGGACGCCGAGTCTCCCAATGGCACCACGCCGCTCATGATGGCAGCGCACTACGGCTCGCCCATGGCCACCAAATTGCTGCTAGAGGAGGGTGCAGACCCGCGCCTGAAAAACAAACTGGGGTTGAGTGCCTGGGATTTTGCACACAAGCCCCCTGTGAAGCCTGATTCAGTGTTGTATTTACAGGCTTTTTTAGCCGACTGGCAGGCCCGTTACCCTGACTAGTTGTTGTTGTAGCCAATGAAGCGGCTGACCACAATGGCGCCGCGCAATTCACCAGGTTTATAGCCCACGGCACGGTCGTCGGGATAAAGTTCTTTCAGCTTGGCCTGAACCGCAGGACTGATTTGCTCGGTGCTGCCGTGACACGCTGTGCACTGAGGCTGCATGACGATGGGCTTGGCATAGCGAAGCTCCATGCGCGAGCCGCTGCCAGCCTTGACGGCCTGCACGAATTCCATGTCAGCAGGCTTTTCACCATTGGCCAGGCCTTTGGCAAATTGCTGCAAAGCCTCGGTTTGCCAGTCGTTCGGCATGCCCAACACCGGGTTGCGCACACGGGTACCGACGCGCGTGATGGTGATTTTTTCTTCTCGGCTGAGACGTTCTGCGATGGCTGGCGCTTCAATGTTGCACACCGTGATGGCGTTTTCAGGGCCACCGTTGGCCATGGCGGCTTGCAGCTTTTGACCCAATTCTTTGAGCATGGCGGCTGCGGTGTCGCGGCTTTCTTGCATGGGGTTTTCGCCTTTGTAGTCGGCAAAGGCCAGGCCCAGGCTCAAGGTCAAGCCGCTCAGCAGCAGGCCTTTGGCCCATTTGGATGAGATGGATGGTTGGATGTGTTTTTGATTTAACATAATATGCATCGTATCAAATGGAAGATGGGGTGAATCAAGCTTTCTCGGCAGGTTTGAGCTGTATGGCTTTGTGCTCCAGGAACTCTTCAAAACCGTATTGGCCATTTTCGCGACCATTACCAGATTGCTTGTAGCCACCAAAAGGCGCGTTGCCGTTGAATGGCGCGCCGTTGATGTCCACCTGGCCGGTGCGCATTTGACGCGCCACTCGGATGGCGTGGGCTTCGTCCTTGCTCCAAACGCCGCCGCCCAAACCATAGATGCTGTCATTGGCGATGCGAATGGCTTCGGCTTCGTCCTGGTAAGTCAAGATCACCAGCACCGGGCCAAAAATTTCCTCGCGTGCCAAGCTGTCCTGGGGTTGGACCCGCAGCACCGTGGGTTGCACAAAATAGCCCTTGGCAAACGGTGGTTTGTCGGGGCCGCCAGCCACCAGTTCAGCACCTTCGGCCAAACCTTGCTGAATGAAACCGATCACCCGGTCGCGCTGAGCGGCACTGACCAGCGGGCCCAAACGGCTGCTGTCGTCCAAACTGGGGCCCAACGTGAATTTGGCAATGGCGGTCTTGGCCAAAGCTTTCACTTCCTCATAACGGTCTTCGGGGACCAACATGCGGGTATGGGCCGAGCAGGTTTGGCCGCTGTTGAGCAAACAAGCGCTGATGCTGCCTTTGACGGCCGCTTCCATGTCGGCGTCAGGCAGGATGATGCTGGCCGATTTGCCGCCCAACTCCAGCGCCACCCGCTTGACCGTGTCCGCCGCGAGTTCGGCCACGCGCTTGCCCGCGCGGGTGGACCCTGTGAAGCTCACCATGTCCACCTCGGGATGGCTGGCCAGCACTTCACCAACCACCGGACCCAGCCCATTGACCAGGTTGAACACACCGGCAGGCAAGCCGGCAGCGTGGATGATGTCCGTCAGGAGCATGGCGTTGACCGGGGCAATTTCACTGGGCTTCAAGACCACGGTGCAACCAGCCGCCAAGGCAGGCGCTACTTTCAAGGTGATTTGGTTGAGCGGAAAGTTCCAAGGTGTGATGCAAGACACCACCCCAATAGGCTCGCGCACCACCAGCGAGTTGCCTACTCTTTCTTCATAGTGGTAGGCCCTTGCCACTTTGGCGGCATTGCCCCAATTGAAAATGGGGCCGCCGACTTGCACCATCTTGGCCAGCTTGATGGGCATGCCCACCTCGCGGGCTATGGCGGTGCCCATCTCGTCGGTTCTGGCTTTCAGGCCTGCCACGATTTTGTCGATGTAGACGCAGCGCTCTTCCACGCTCAAAGCAGACCAAGCAGGAAACGCCGCACGAGCCGCCAACACAGCCTGTGTGGCCTCGTCAGCCGTGCCTTGCGGGACAGTGGCCATGACCTCCTCGGTGCTGGCGTCATGGACCTCAAAAACTGCAGTGGCCTG
The DNA here is from genome assembly GCA_947453645.1 of Comamonadaceae bacterium. Classification (GTDB taxonomy): domain Bacteria; phylum Pseudomonadota; class Gammaproteobacteria; order Burkholderiales; family Burkholderiaceae_C; genus Limnohabitans. The sequence goes on along the minus strand of CANGHG010000057.1, from coordinate 7,775 downwards.
GGCTTTGTGCCAAGCGCCGTTGATGTAATGGCTGTCGTAAGTGGTCATGAAATATCCGAAAACGGTGAATGAAAAGATTGTAGGCAGGGCTCAATGGCCGTGGTGCGCCCATAGCAAAAAGGCCTCACGCCCTTCACGCAGCAAGGACACCTCTTGGCCCACAGGCAAGCACAACTTGGTGGCCACATGCCCAAAGGGCAAGCCGGTCAGCACAGGGGTTTTCACTTGGCCACGAAGCCAGGCCACCACGCTGTGTAGGTTGAAGCCTTTGTCGTGTGGTGTGAGTTTGAAGTCGGTGAAACTGCCCAACACAATGGCTTTTTGTTGGGCCAGCACGCCGGCGTGCAACAACTGCGTGAGCATGCGTTCCACGCGGTAAGGATGCTCGGCCACGTCCTCCAAAAAGAGCACGCCGCCTTGCACGCTGGGCATGTAGGGCGAGCCCACCAGGCTGCACAGCACGCTCAGGTTGCCTCCCCACAAGGTGGCGTGTTCTGCCAACAGCGCTTTTTTCGGCAAGTGGTCCAGGTCGGCGGCGGGCAAGCGCCAACCTGCACCCTCCCCCCTGCCCTGCGCCATGTCGTCAAAACAGGCCAGGGTGATGTCATCCAAATCTTGCGCGCCAAAGTCGCTGGCGGCGTGCGGCCCGGCCCAGCTGACAGCGCCAGTTTTGGCCAACAAACCCATTTGCAGGGCTGTGAAGTCGCTGTGCCCCACCCAGCGGCTGCCCGATTTGATCGAGGCTGCAATGGCCTTGTAAGGCAATTTTTTGAGCAACCGCGTGAGCCCGTAGCCACCCCGTGTGGGCATCACGATGTCAGCACCACTGGCGGCCGCGCGGCTGATCGCCAGCAGGCGGGCGTCGTCGTCGCCAGCAAAACGCTGATCGGTGCTCAGGGCGTCAGGGTCGAGTTCAGGGTCGTGACCGAGTTTGCGCAGGCGTTTCAAGGCCAAGCGCAGCGCCGTTTTATCGCGCACGGCACCCGAGGGGGAGTAAATGTAGATGTGCATGGATGTCTTTCAATTCACTCGATTGTCAGGCCTGGGCAGACGTCGCGATCTCATGGCGACAAGGCTTTCAAAGCGCGTTGCGCCACTTCATGGCCGTGCTCTTGCACAAAATGCCCCGCCTGCGGCAGCAGCACGGGCTCGGGACAGCCCTTGATGTGGCGATGCAATTCACGCATGACCGCTTCACCCAACACCGGGTCTTGCTGGCCAATCACCATCAGGCTTTTGCCCGTCCAATCGTTTTGCCAAAAGGCCTGGGCTTGACGCGAGACCTCGGCACCTTCGCTGTCTGCAAACTCGGGCACCATGGCTGGAAAAGCCCGCAGGGCCGCGCGGTGACCTGCGTCTGGAAACGGTGCGTTGTAGGCCGCGCATTCGGCTTCTGTCAGCTGGGGGTTGCCTCGGGCAAACAACTTGGCCACATCAAACAAGGGTTTGTCGGCGCACATTTGCCGCCAAGCCAAAAAGCCGGGGCTCAAGGCTTGCTGACCCGAGGCCAAGGTGGTGTTCATCACCAACAACCCTTGGTAGCGCTCCGGGGCCGCCATTGGCAGGGTGAGGCCCAGCAAGCCACCCCAGTCTTGCACCACCAGGTTGACCCGCTGCAAGTCCAGCGCCTGAACCAATTCCAACAGCACTTGGCGATGCCAATGAAAGCTGTGGGCGCTGTCTTTTTTGGGCTTGTCGCTTTTGCCAAACCCAGGCATGTCGGGGGCCACCACCCGATGCCCTGCTTGCAACAAGGCGGGCATCATCTTGCGATACAGGTAGCTCCAACCCGGATTGCCATGCAAACACAGCCAGGTGATGGAGGCATCCGCTGGTCCTTCGTCCAGGTAATGCAGGCGCAAACCCTGCAAACTGGGCAGGTCGCTGATGTACTGAGGTGCCCAGGGGTAGCCTGGCAAATTTGCAAAACAGCTGTCTGGCGTTCGCAGCGCGTCGTCGCGCAAGCGGGTGTGCACGGCCTGCGCTTGGTGATGCTGGCGCTGTGCTTTGAAAAAATGTTGCAGCAAGGCACTGGCCTCCTCGGCCCTGACCCCACTCAAGACCTGGGTTTGGTGGTTGAGCTGGGGTTCATTGAACAAGTTGAGCACCGAGCCAGCGGCACCTGTTTTGGGCTCGGCTGCGCCCCAAACCACTTGCTTCAGACGGGCGTTCAACACGGTACCGGCGCACATGGCGCAGGGCTCCAAGGTCACATACAGCGTGCAATCGTCCAAACGGTAATTGCCTGTTTCATGTGCAGCCTGTCTCAAGGCCAGGACCTCGGCGTGGGCGCTGGGGTCATGCAGGCCAATGGGCGCGTTGTGCGCTTGGGCAATCACTTCGCCGTTGCGCACCACGACCGCACCCACAGGGACTTCACCCAGTTCGCTGGCTTTTTGCGCTTGTGCCAGTGCCAAGCCCATGAAATGCGCGTGACTCATGGCGCTTTCACCAGGCCCAAATCGACCATCCATTGGGCCAAGGCCTGCTCTTGCTCCTTGCCCTGGGCATAGGCCTGGTGCATGGCGACATGGGACTCTGGGCGGTGTTGGTTCAGCTTGACCTTGCAGTCCAATGACAAGACCTTGAGTTCAAAGGCCACCACACCCGCCAACATGGCCTGGGTGTAATCCTCGGGCAGGCCTTGCCATTGAGCGACATAAGCGGGATCGTGGTCGGCTATCAGGGGTTTGAGCATCAGGTCCTTGGCGGCCTGGTCCTGCACCAAGTTCGCCTCCACACGGGCTTGAACCGTCAAATAGGTCCAGGTGGGCACTCGGGTGAGATCGGGATAGACACGGGTGGACATGAAGGCTTGCGGCCCCATGAACAAGACCAGCGCCTGGGGTCTGCTTTGCAAATACCGCCAATGCGGATTGCCCTTGGCACAGTGGCCTTGCAACACCACCTGCTCGCCACGCATTTCCAGGTGCAGTGGCAGTGGTGTGACAAATGGAAAACCATCGTCGTCACACGACACCAACTGCGCCAGGGGATGCTCGCGCATCAGTTTGATGGCGTGTTCGGGGTGGTTGAAATGCGAGGGCAAGTACATGGACTCGCCATGTTACTCAAGCTCATGGGCGCTAGTTGCGCTGGTAATTCAGTAAGCGCCCGCGATATGGCGTCAAATCATGCAATGGGGTCAGGATGTCGGTTTGGGTCAAACCAAAACCACGACTTTGCATGGCCTTGTGAAAGGCCGATCGCTGTCCACGATTGGGGTCGATGATCAACACCTGTGAATGATCAGCAGCGTGGCGCTGAATGAAACCGGCGAGTTGCTCGGGGTGGTTGCGCTCATAAAGCACATCGCTACCGATGATCAAGTCAAACCTACCCAAGGTGGATTGCTGCGACGCCCAGTCCCCTGCGGCATAAGCCATGGCGGGCAAATCGTTCAAGAGCAAATTGGCTTGCAAAAACCGCTGGGTATAAGGATGCAAATCGGAGGCGGTGATGTTGCCCATGCGGCGGTGAATCACCAAACTGGCCAAGCCCAAACCACAGCCAATTTCAAGTATGCGCAATTTGTCGAGTCGCCAGGTCTGCATCAGGTCGGCCATTTTTTGCGCCGACGGCCAAACCAAACCGAACAAAGGCCAAGTGGCCGAAGACACACCAAGGGCTAGCGCCAGGCCTTGTGGGTCGTGAAACTGTTGTTTGTCCAACAAGGAACGGATGTGAAGCGCAGCGCCACCGGCGACTGCAACACGTTCTTGTTTGACGAGGTAGCCCAGTCCGGTCTCGGACGGGCTGGGATTCAAAACCGGCGCTTACGCGGCCCGCTTGGTCCTTTGCCTTCAATGTGACGGAAGGTGATTCGACCTTTGGTCATGTCGTAGGGTGAGAGCTCCAAGGTGACTTTGTCACCGGCCAAGATGCGGATGTGGTGCATGCGCATCTTGCCTGCTGTGTAGGCCACGAGTTCGTGGCCGTTGTCCAAAGTGACACGGTAGCGTGAGTCGGGAAGCACCTCACGCACCATGCCGGACATTTCCAACATTTCTTCTTTGGACATCAGAATGCCTTAAGCGTTTGGCGCTTAATCGGCTGTTTTGATGTTGGACGCTTGCAGGCCTTTGGGGCCAGTGGTCACTTCAAAGCTGACGCGTTGACCTTCTGCCAGGGTTTTGAAACCTTGGTTCTGGATCGCGGAAAAATGAGCGAACAAATCTTTGCCGCCGTCTTCAGGAGTAATAAAGCCAAAACCTTTGGATTCGTTAAACCATTTCACTGTACCTGTTGCCATGTATTGCATTTCTTAAAAAAAAAGGGAAGCCCCCCTCGGGGTCGAAGGTCAAAAATGAAGCGTGCGGCGAAGGGAGAAATACCTAGAAGGGCAGAACTAGAAACGAGCAACAACGACATAACTTGATAATCGAGTCGCCACTATGCCTGTGTTTGCAGCATAAAGCAATGTTTATTTGAATTTATGGGCTAATATGGTTGTTATGAGTGATATTCGCCTCTTGAAACAGGTTTTACAGCAGCACCGCACCATCGCCGTGGTGGGCTTGTCCGCAGATTGGTTCAGGCCCTCGTTTTTCGCAGCCAAGTACATGCAAGCGCATGGTTACCGCATCATCCCCGTCAACCCCAAGTACCGCGAGATATTGGGGGAAGCCTGCTATCCCGACCTGGCCTCCATCCCCCACCCTATCGACATGGTCGATGTGTTTCGCAAACCCGCAGACACCCCTGCCATTGCTGCTGAAGCCGTGAAAGTGGGTGCCAAAGTGCTTTGGTTGCAACTTGGCGTGGTCAACGAAGAAGCTGATCGAATTGCCACACAAGCAGGCCTCACCGTGGTGATGGATCGCTGCGTGAAAATCGAACATGCCCGCTTGTTTGGCGGCCTGGGTTGGTTTGGTGTCAACACTGGCGTCATCTCTGCACAACGACAAGTTCCTCCTGCTTTCACTCCCCATGGCTGATCGACATTTTGGTTTTGACACCCTGAGTTTGCATGCGGGGCAAATCCCTGATGCAGCCACCGGCAGTCGCGCTGTCCCCATTTACCAAACCAGCGCCTATGTGTTTGACAGCCCTGAACATGCGGCCAGCTTGTTCAATTTGCAAACCTTTGGCAATGTGTATTCACGTTTGTCCAACCCCACGGTGGCGGTGTTTGAAGAACGCATTGCATCGCTAGAAGGCGGGCGCGCTGCCGTGGCCACCGGCAGTGGCATGGCAGCGCAAATGATTGCCTTGCTGAATGTGTGTGAGGCTGGTGATGAAATTGTGGCGGCTCGCACACTTTACGGCGGAACCCATACGCAGCTGAGTGTGAACTTCAAAAAGCTCGGCATTGAAACCATTTTTGTCGACTCCAGCGACCCTGAAAATTTCGCTCGTGCCCTCACCCCTAAAACCAAAGCCTTGTATGCCGAGACCTTGGGCAATCCCTCTTTGAACGTGTTGGATATTCAGGCCGTGGCGCGCATTGGCAACCAAGCAGGTGTGCCGCTCTTCATCGACAACACCTTTGCCAGTCCGTATTTGTGCCGACCTTTTGAATGGGGAGCCGCCATCACCTTGCATTCGGCCACCAAGTTCATCGGTGGACACGGCACCACCATGGGGGGCGTCATCACCGAGTCGGGCCAATTCCCTTGGGACAACGGCCGCTTCCCCGGCATGACCGAGCCCTCCCCTGGCTATCACGGTGTGCGTTTCTTTGAAACCTTCGGCAATTTTGGTTTCACCATGAAGTGCCGCATGGAAGGCATGCGCACCTTTGGGCCAGCGCTCTCCCCTTTCAATGCTTTTTTGTTGTTGCAAGGTGTGGAAACCTTGTCACTGCGCATGGACCGCCATTGCAGCAATGCCTTGGCTGTGGCGAAGCATTTGCAGCAACACCCCAAAGTGGCATGGGTCAATTACCCTGGTTTGCCCGACCACCCCGATCACGCCCTGGCCCAGAAATACATGCCCAAGGGTGCAGGTGCGGTGCTGAGCTTTGGCGTCAAAGGCGGCGCGGCAGCAGGCCAAACCTTCATCGAGAGCGTGGAATTTTTATCGCACTTGGCCAATATTGGCGACGCCAAAACATTGGTGATTCATCCTGCGTCCACCACCCACCGCCAACTTTCAGAAGAACAGCAAATTGCAGCGGGTGTGCCACCCGACCTCATTCGCTTGAGCGTGGGCTTGGAAACCTTGGACGATATTTTGTGGGACATCGATCAGGCCTTGTCCAAGACCTGAAATTTTTAAAAAATAAACCAGAGCACCAAGGCGGTGATCAAGGTGTATTTGGTCAGTTTGTAAGCCGTGCGGTTCCAGTGCTTGAAGGCACGACGCTTGTCTTCCAGCAAGTCATGCCAATAGGTGATTTTGTTGATGGCACCTGTTTGGTCCCGGCCATCGTTGGGCGCACTGGCCGCTGACATCACCACCCGACTGAACCAACGGTTCAAGGCCGCCACCCCAGAAGCGCGAACAGGCCGCTCCACATCACAGAACAAAATGATTCGGTTTTGCTGGGTCTTGTTATAGGCTTCGTGGATATAGGTTTCGTCAAACATCACGCCTTGACCATCGCGCCAACTGTGGCGTTGCCCATCCACATCGATGTAGCAAGCATCGTCATTGGGCGTCACCAAGCCCATGTGAAAGCGCAAAGAACCGGCATAGGGGTCGCGGTGCGGGTTGAGTTGCCCACCAGGTGGCAACTCGGCAAACATGGCCGCTTTGATGGAAGGAATGGACTTGAGCAAGGCCACGCTTTGCGGACACAACTCTGCCGCCGAGGGATGACTGGCGTCATACCACTTCAAATAAAAACGTTTCCAGCCGTATTTGAAAAATGAATTGAACCCCAGGTCGTCGTGGTTTTCGGCTGCCTTGATTTGCTGTATTTCAGACAAATGCAAGGCTTCATCCCGAAACACCTGCCAGTTGTCTTCCAAAACTTTCAGTTCAGGAAATTCGCTCATGGCGATATAGGGCGTGGTGGGTACCTTGGAGAACAAGACCATGATGGCGTTGATGGGAGCCAACAAGACGGAATGGTCCAAGAACAAACGGCGCAAGGGCAGACGAACACGGCCACGAAAATGACCAAACAAAATGGCCGATAGCCAGACTGAGACCACGATCCATTTCATATCAATTCCTCATTCCCACTCGATCGTGGCTGGTGGTTTTGAGCTGACATCCAGCACCACTCGGTTGATGCCGCGCACCTCGTTGATGATGCGGCCAGATACTTTTTTCAGCAAGGCATAGGGCAACTCGGCCCAGTCGGCGGTCATGAAGTCGCTGGTGACCACGGCACGCAAGGCCACCACGTAGTCATAAGTGCGGCCATCGCCCATGACACCCACACTCTTGACCGGCAAGAACACCACAAAGGCTTGGCTGGTGGCCTCGTACCAATTGCGTGGCGCTTGTGTGCCGCCAAAAGCCACCAAGGATGCATCGCCCTCAAACGGTGTGTTGCGCAGTTCTTCAATGAAGATGGCATCCGCACGTCGCAGCAAGTCGGCGTATTCTTTTTTCACTTCACCCAAGATGCGCACACCCAAGCCAGGACCTGGAAAGGGATGGCGATACACCATGTCATAGGGCAAGCCCAGCGCAACGCCAAGTTCTCGCACCTCGTCTTTGAACAAATCGCGCAAGGGCTCCAGCAGCTTCAAGCCCAATTGCTCGGGCAAACCGCCTACGTTGTGGTGGCTTTTGATGGTGACTGCTTTTTTGCTTTTGGCGCCGCCGCTTTCAATCACATCAGGGTAAATCGTGCCTTGCGCTAAAAACGTTGCACCTTT
>CANGHG010000056.1 GCA_947453645.1 Comamonadaceae bacterium | reverse complement strand
GCCGATCATGGCGGCAATGTCGGCGTCCACTTCGGGATTCAAGGACACGGTATGGATGACCACATGCACGTCGTTGTAGAAGCCTTCGGGGAACAAAGGACGGATGGGGCGGTCGATCAGGCGACTGGTGAGGGTTTCAAGTTCGCTGGGCTTGGCTTCGCGCTTGAAGAAGCTGCCAGGAATTTTGCCGGCGGCGTAGGTTTTCTCGATGTAGTCCACGGTCAAGGGGAAGAAGTCTTGACCTGATTTGGCGGTTTTAGAGCCCACGACCGTGGCCAACACCACGGTGTCGTCGATGTTAACCAGCACAGCGCCGCTGGCTTGGCGGGCGATTTCGCCGGTTTCCAGGGTGACCGTGTGCTGGCCCCATTGGAAGGTTTTGGTCACTTTGTTGAATAAAGACATGTGTTGTTTCCTGTTGGAATTCGGGAAGTGCAGGCCACTTCACCAGAGCCCAAAGTCACTGTCAGTACACGATGCCATTCCAGAAAAATGCCCTGCTTTTTTTGGAATGACACAGCTTCGAACTGAGTCAGCAGCTTTGCGTTTGCCCTTCGCCATGCACGAACGCCTGAGTAGATGAACAGACTCAGGCGTTGGGCATGGGTGCGGGGTGTTACTTGCGCAAACCCAATTTGGCGATCAGCGCGGTGTAGCGCTCTGCGTCCTTGGATTTGAGGTAGTCGAGCAATTTGCGACGACGGCTGACCATGCGCAACAAGCCACGGCGACCATGGTGGTCTTTGGCGTGGGTTTTGAAGTGGGGGGTCAGTTCATTGATGCGTGCAGTCAGGATGGCGACTTGCACTTCGGGACTGCCTGTGTCGTTGGCGGAACGTGCATTGGCCTTGACGACCTCGGCTTTGTTTAATGTGGTCATGGTGTTTTTCCAAAAAGTTTGACATGCGCCAACAGCCGGAAATGCCAGATGGCGTGAACTTAAGGCAAGACGCCCGAAGCCAAAAGATTATAGCTTGGCAAGCCAATCCCGCAGGCGCTGTGCGCCTGTGGTCAGGCGGGACAGGTCTTGGGAGGCGAAACACCAGCGCAACCAGCCCTCGGCCTCGGGGGCAAAAGCACTGCCTGGCGCCAGCCCCAAACCCGCCTCGGCGACCAGTCTTTTGGCGGTTTGCAAGGCATCCGTGTGCCCAGGCAGCTTGAAAAAGGCGTACATGCCGCCGTCTGGCCTGGCCAATTCCACACCAGCCACCTGCTGCAACTCGCCCACCAAGGTGTCGCGGCAGGTTTTCAAATGTGCCACCACGCGGGGCGTCACTTGGTCGGCTTGGGCGAGCGCTACCACCCCCGCCCGCTGCACAAACACGCTGCTGCAGGAGGTGTTGAACTCGATGAGTTTGCCCATGTGTTCGGTCATGCCAGGGGGCATGACCAGCCAGCCCAAGCGCCAGCCGGTCATGAGAAAACTTTTGGAAAAGCTGTGCGCCACCACCAAACGGTCGTCGGGGCTGCTGATGTCCAAAAAGCTGGGGGCGCAGGCCTTGTCAGAGGGCAAGTAGTACAGGTTTTCGTACACTTCGTCGGCCAAAATCCAAGTGCCTGTTTGGCGGCAATGGGTCAGTAAAGTGAGTTGTTCCTCACGGCTCAAGGTCCATCCAGTGGGGTTGTTAGGGGAATTGAGCATCAACAGACGGGTTTGGGGTGTGATGGCCGACAGCAGCTTGTCCATGGGCAAAGTCCAGCGCCCAGCCATGGGCTCCAAGGCCACGGTGCGCAAAGCGGCACCCAAAATTTGCGGCTGTGCCGTGAGATTGGGCCAGACCGGGGTGAGCACCACCACCTGGTCGCCCGGGTCGATCAGGGCTTGCATGGCCAGCATCAGGCCGTTGACCCCGCCCGAGGTGACCGCCAAGCGCTCCATGCCAACCGGGCCATGACGATCGCTCATGTAAGCGGCAATGGCGGTGCGCAACTCGGGAAGCCCCAGGTTGTGGGCGTAAAAAGTTTCGCCTTGCTGCAAGGAATCGATGGCGGCTTGGCGAATGGCCTCGGGCGTCACCTCGTCGCTTTCGCCGAACCAAAACGCCAGCACATCGGGGCGGCCCAGGCCAGCGTTGGCCACTTCGCGGATTTTGGAGGCTTCCAGCTTGAGGATGTCTTGGCGCATGGGATTCAGAGGGGTCGCTTCATTTGACAAACAGTAGACATTTGAACCTGCGCCGCTGTCAATGACTGAAGGATGCGAAAGCCAAAACCTGAACCTTCCACGTCGAAAGACACGCCCGGCTGCCCTGCCCTGTCCATCACGCCCACCACCAGCGGTTGCTGCAACTGGTGGTCGTCGGCGCGCATGGCGACACGCTGGCCAAAGCGCTGCAACTTGAGGTTTTCCAGCGCCAGCGCCACCGGCACGGCCTTGTTGGTCCCCGCTTGCTCCAGCGCCTGCACCAAGGCTTCGACCATGATGTGCATGCGCAAATGCGCATAGTCGTCCGCCGGATTGGGAAAGCGCTGCTTGAAGCCTTGGTAGAACTTCAAGGACTCGGCGCCTGGCACATTGGGCATCCAATCGGCCACAGCCAACACCTGGCCCACGCCTGCATCGCCAATGGCGGCGGGAGCTCCCAGGGCATTGCCGTAAAAAGTGTAGAACTTGCCCGTGAAACCCGCGTCCTTGGCGGCCTTCACCAACAGGCTCAAGTCGTTGCCAAAGTTGCCCGTGATCACCGCCTGCGCCCCACTGGCCTTGATTTTTTGCATATAGGGCAAGAAGTCTTTCACCCGCCCCATGGGGTGCAATTCCTCGCCGACGATGTCCACATCGGGGCGCACCTGGCCCAGTTGTCGCCGAGCTTCACGCAGCACGCCTTGGCCAAAACTGTAATCCTGCCCAATCAAATAGACACGCTGCAGCGCCTTGTCGGTTTTGAGCACACTCATCAGGGCGGTCATGCGCATGTCGGCGTGGGCGTCAAAACGGAAATGCCAAAAACTGCAGCGCTCGTTGGTGAGTGCGGGGTCCACCGCCGCGTAGTTCAGCAGCAGCGCGGCTTGCTCGGGTTGACGCTCGTTGTGTTTTTGCAGGCCATCAATCAGCACCGAAGCCACCGCCGAGCTGTTGCCCTGCAGCACAAAACCAGCGCCGTCTTGCAGGGCCGCGCCCAGCATGGACAATGCTTCTTCGGCCTGCCCCTTGCTGTCGTAGCGCTGCAGCTGCAAGGCGTGAACGCCGTTTTTCAGGCGCACGCCGCCGCGCTGATTGACCCGTTCGGTGGCCATGAGCAGGTTGCGGTAGACCACCTCGCCGGTGTTGCCAAAGGGGCCGCTCAATCCCTCGATGAGCGCGAGCTTGATGACTGGCGCTTGGGCTGAGACGGGTTTGTCTTGCGCCTGCGCGGCGCTGAGGTTCAGCACCAGAAACACGGCGCCTAGCGCCGCTTTGAAATTGAATGCCATGTGTGTCAATGCGTCAAGATGTTGTCCAGGGCCCAGCGTGGTAACACGTCAAAGGCATAGTCGGCTTGGGCGGTTTGCACACCCGATTGCAAGCGCATGGCCGCCGCCATGGCGATCATGGCGCCGTTGTCGGTGCACAGCGCCGCTTCGGGGTAATGCACTCTCGCACCGAGCTTGTGGCAGGCGGCTTGGAGTTCAGCCCGCAGCAGGCGGTTGGCCCCCACACCACCGGCCACCACCAGGCGTTGCAGGCCAGTTTGCTTGAGCGCTTTCAGGCTTTTCTTCACCAACACCTCGACAATGGCGGCCTGGGTGGACGCGGCCAAATCGGCTTGGTGGGCAGGCAGGTCGTCGCCGAGTTTTTGGCATTGGGTCAACACCGCGGTTTTCAGGCCTGCAAAAGAAAAATCGAGGTTGGGCTGGTGAAGCAAGGGGCGCGGCAAGGCGAAAGCGTCGCCTCGACCACGGGCCGCCAGGGCCGATAGCGCGGGCCCACCGGGGTAGCCCAAACCGAGTAATTTGGCAGATTTGTCAAAAGCCTCACCGGCAGCGTCATCAATGGTTTCACCCAGCAACTCGTAATGGCCCACGCCCGCAACCCGCATCAACTGGGTGTGACCCCCTGAAACCAAGAGCGCCACAAAGGGAAATTCGGGCGGATCTGCACTCAAAAAAGGCGACAGCAAATGCCCCTCTAGGTGGTGAATCCCCATGACGGGTTTGCCCAAACTCGCGGCCAAGGCGCAAGCGGTGCCCGCCCCTACCAACAGCGCCCCGGCCAAGCCTGGGCCGCGTGTGAAAGCCACCACGTCGATGTCGTTCAAAGATTGGTTGGCTTTGGACATGACTTCGCGGATCAGGGGCAATACCCGCCGCACATGGTCGCGGCTGGCCAATTCGGGCACCACGCCGCCATAAGCCTCGTGCATGGCGGCCTGGGTGTGCAAGGCGTCGGCCACCAATGTCGGCACACGCTCACCCGCTGGGGCATGGACCAAGGCCACGCCTGTTTCATCACAAGAAGATTCGATACCGAGCAACCACATGCGCACGAGTTTAGCGGGGCATGAATCACCTCATAACTGAAAGTGATGAAGCATGTTTGACAATATGGTCATGGCCATCAGTCACTTCATTCGGGAAATCGGTCGCGGCAAGGAAGGCGCTCGCCATTTGTCGCGCTCACAAGCGCATGAATTGATGGCCCAGGTGCTCGATGGCGCAGTGTCCGACTTGGCGTTAGGCGCTTTTTGCGTGGCCATGCGCATCAAGGGCGAAACGCCCGAAGAGATGGCAGGTTTCTTGGACGCCACCCACGAGCGGCTGCAGCGCATCCCCAACCCCAGCAGCAAGCCGGTGGTGGTCCTGCCCAGCTACAACGGCTCGCGCCGCCTGCCCTTGCTGACACCGTTGTTGGCCCTGCTGTTGGCACGCGAGGGTTGGTCGGTGTTGATCCATGGTGGCAACACCGAAGACCAGCGATTGGCCACCTCGGATGTGATGCAGGCCTTGGGCTTGTCGGTGCTAGCCACGCCACGTGCCTTGGCGCATGCGGAAGTGGCATTCGCACCCACCGCCCTGCTTTGCCCAGGGCTTTGGCGCTTACTGGAGGTGCGACGCAGCGTGGGCTTGCGCAACCCAGGGCACAGCCTAGTGAAACTCATGAACCCCATTGACGGCCCGAGCCTCAGGGTGGCCAGTTACACCCACCCCGAGTACGCGGTGTCCATGCAAGACACACTCACCCTGCTCAAAGCCCACGCCATGCTGTTGCGTGGCACCGAGGGCGAGCCCGTGGCTGACTACCGCCGAGCCCCGCAAATGCGGTGTTTACTGGGCGGTCAGCCTGTTCCAGCCGCACAAGCGGAGGCCACCATGCCCGAACAAACGCCCCTGCCCACGGGGCTGGACGCCCGCGCCAGCGCCGCATTGATAGAAGACATGCTGCAAGGCCGCTTGCCCCTCCCACTGCCTGTGCAAATGCAAGTGACTCAACTTTGCGCCATGGCCCAACAACTGAGCGCTTCATGAAACCTCTAGCCCAACCCGTGGTCACCTTGGTCGGTGCAGGTCCTGGTGACCCCGACTTGCTCACCCTCAAAGCCATCAAGGCCTTGCAAGCTGCCACCGTGGTCCTGGTGGACGATCTGGTGCACCCCGAGGTGTTGGCCCACGCGCCCGCCACGGCTCGCATTGTTCATGTGGGCAAACGCGGCGGCTGCCAGTCCACGCCTCAGGCTTTCATTGAAAAGCTGATGGTGCAAGAAGCCTTGGCTGGAGAAAACGTGGTGCGCCTGAAAGGTGGCGATCCGCTGATCTTTGGCCGAGGCGGTGAGGAACAAGCGCATTTGCAAGCACATGGCATTGAGGTGCGGGTGGTCAATGGTGTCACGGCGGGTTTGGCGGCGGCCCACGACTTGGGCGTGGCACTCACCCACCGCGACCACGCCCACGGCGTGGTCATGGTCACGGGGCATGCCAGTGGTTCCGGGCCTTTGCCATCGGTCCATTGGCCGCAACTGGCCCAAACCGCCCACGACTGCAGCCTCACCCTGGTGATTTACATGGGGGTGCAAAGCGCAGCCCAAGTGGCCCATGGCCTGCTGCAGGGCTTGCCTGGCCACACCCCCGTGGCCGTGGTGGAAAACGCCAGCCAAACCCGCCAACGCCAAGCCCACGGGCGTTTGGACCAATTGCAAGCTCTGTTGCTGCAAGAGCAGTTGGGCAGTCCGGCCATCATCATCGTGGGCGATGTGTTGAAGGGCCTGCTGGCACTGGCGTCGGGCCCAATCACCGCGTGCGCCAAGTTGGCTTGAGCACCAAGCTGGGGCTCGCTGGCGCTGCTCGGGGGATAATTGCGCTTTTGCAAGCAATCGGAAGACGACATGGACGCAGAACGTATCAACACCATTGGCAATTTGCTGGTCGATTTGGGTGCCCGCACCCTCGACCTACGGGGGTATCTTTGACTACGATGCCAAATCCGAACGCCTGAGAACCGTCAACGCATCGCTGGAAGACCCCACGGTCTGGAACGACCCCAAAAAAGCCCAAGAACTGGGCAAAGAAAAGAAATCCCTGGATGACATCGTGCTCACCCTGAGCCGACTGGGCCAGGAAATTGAGGACAACACCGAGTTGTTCGAGATGAGCAAGGCCGAGGCCGATGAAGCGGGTTTGCTCACCATCGCCGACGACACCGACCGTATTCTTGGCGAAATTGAAAAGCTGGAATTCCGCCGCATGTTCAACAACCCGGCCGACCCATGCAATGCCTTTTTGGACATCCAAGCCGGCGCGGGCGGCACCGAGGCCTGTGACTGGGCCAGCATGTTGTTGCGCCAATACCTGAAATACGCCGAGCGCAAGGGTTTCAAAGCCACGTTGGAAGACGAATCTGCGGGTGACGTGGCGGGCATCAAAGGCGCCACATTGAAGATCGAGGGCGAGTACGCCTTTGGCCTGTTGCGCACCGAAACAGGCGTGCACCGCTTGGTGCGCAAATCGCCTTTCGACTCCGCGGGCGGACGGCACACCAGCTTTGCCAGCGTGTTTGTCTACCCCGAGGTGGACGACTCGATTGAAATTGACATCAACCCCGCCGATGTGCGCACCGACACCTTCCGCGCCTCGGGCGCGGGCGGTCAGCACATCAACAAAACCGACTCTGCCGTGCGCCTGACCCACATTCCCACAGGCATCGTGGTGCAGTGCCAAGACGGCCGCAGTCAGCACAGCAACCGTGACGTGGCTTGGAAGCGATTGCGCTCACGCCTGTACGACTTTGAAATGCGCAAACGCATGGAAGCCCAACAAAAGCTGGAAGACACCAAGACCGATGTCGGCTGGGGTCATCAAATCCGAAGCTATGTGCTGGATCAAAGTCGCATCAAAGATTTGCGAACCAATGTCGAAATCAGCAACACCCAAAAAGTGCTTGATGGGGACCTCGATCCTTTCATCGAAGCCTCGCTCAAACACGGTGTTTAAACAGGAGTCAAGTGATGCGTGAAGGCCAAGCCGTGTTGACACGGCGTGAAGACTACCAAGTACCTGCATTCTGGATTGACAAAGTGGACCTGGTGTTCGATCTCGACCCAGTCAAAACCCGTGTGCTCAACACCATGCAAGTGCGGCGCAACCCGCAAGCCGCGCCTCAAGCGCTGCGCTTGGACGGCGAAGACCTCAACTTGTCACGTGTGTTGGTCAATGGCCAAGGCACTTCCTTCAAGATGGACGGCGAGGTGCTGGTGCTGGAAAACTTGCCCGAAGGCCATGAGCCATTCACGCTGGAAATCTTCACCACCTGCAATCCCACCAAAAACACACAGCTGTCTGGCTTGTATGTCAGCCAAGACTCTTTCTTCACGCAGTGCGAGGCGCAAGGCTTCAGGCGCATCACCTACTTCCTGGACCGCCCCGATGTGATGAGCAGCTTCACAGTCACCTTGCGTGCCGACAAAGCCAGCTACCCGGTGCTGTTGTCCAACGGCAATCTGCTGGCGCACGGCGACTTGGACGATGGTCGCCACTTTGCCAAGTGGTTCGACCCGCATCAAAAGCCCAGCTATTTGTTCGCCTTGGTGGCTGGCAAATTGGTCTGCCGTGAACAACGCATCGTTTCTCGCAGCGGTCAGGAGCACTTGCTGCAAATTTATGTGCGCTCGGGCGACCTGGACAAAACCGATCACGCCATGCAGTCGCTCATGGCCAGCGTGGCATGGGACGAAGCCCGTTTTGGTTTGAGCCTGGACCTGGAGCGCTTCATGGTGGTGGCCACTTCGGACTTCAACATGGGGGCCATGGAGAACAAGGGTCTGAATATCTTCAACACCAAGTATGTGTTGGCCAGCCCAGCCACGGCCACTGATACCGACTACGGCAACATTGAAAGCGTGATCGGCCACGAGTATTTCCACAACTGGACGGGCAACCGCATCACTTGCCGCGACTGGTTTCAACTCTCGCTCAAAGAAGGCCTCACGGTCTTCCGTGACCAAGAATTCAGCCAAGACTTGGCAGGTTCGAGTTCTGCCCGTGCGGTGAAACGCATTGAAGATGTGCGCTTGTTGCGCACCATCCAATTTGCCGAAGACGCTGGCCCCATGGCCCATCCTGTGCGCCCCGACAGCTACTTGGAAATCAACAACTTCTACACCGTCACCATCTATGAAAAAGGTGCGGAAGTGGTGCGCATGATGCAAACCTTGGTCGGCCGTGATGGTTTTGCCCAAGGCATGAAGCTCTACTTTGAACGCCACGACGGGCAAGCCGTCACCTGTGACGATTTCGCTCAGGCCATTGCCGACGCCAACCCGCAGTCACCGCTGTCGATGCAACTCGATGTGTTCAAGCGCTGGTATTCGCAAGCAGGCACGCCTGTGGTGAAGGTCACTTCAAGTTACGACGAGTCTGCACAGCGCTACACCTTGCACTTCTCGCAAAGCTGTCCAACCACACCAGGGCAATTGCACAAGCAAGCGTTTTTGATTCCCATCAGCTTGGGGCTGTTGGCTGCAGACGGCGCAACGCTGAGCGACACGCAACTCTTGGTCTTGCACCAAGAAGAACAAACACTGGTGTTCGATAACATCGCCCAAGCGCCTGTGCCCTCTTTGCTGCGCAACTTCAGCGCACCTGTGCACTTGGTCTATGACTACAGCGAAACCGAGTTGCTCTGTTTGCTGGCGCACGACACAGATGCTTTCAACCAATGGGAAGCCGCGCAACGCCTGAGCTTGACAGCGGCCCTGAATGCCTTGAACAGTGCGTCCACAGAGCAAATCTTGCCCGAGAAGTTGGTGCAAGCCTTGCGAGCTGTGTTGCGTCATCCCAGCTTGGATGCTGCATTCAAGGAACTTGTGCTCACCTTGCCCAGTGAAAGCTATATTGCCGAACAATGCGTCCAAGTAGACCCGCAGCGCATTCACCAAGTGCGCGAAGCCATGCGCTTGCAATTGGCCCTGGCCTTGCACGACGATTGGGTTTGGGCTTACGCGCACCACGCCAACAGCGGCAGCTACCAAACTGACGCTCACGCCTGCGGTCGTCGCGCACTTCGAGGCTTGGCGCTCGTCAATTTGTGCCTGGCCGCTCAGCACCAAGGTGAGAACACCTGGCCCGCCCAAGCGCAACATTTGTTTGACAGTGCCCACAACATGACCGAGCGCATGCACGCCTTGGCCGCCTTGGTCCACATCGATCACTCCTTCGCTGCCACCGCACTGTCGCGCTTTCATGCCATGTTCAAACATGAAGAACTGGTGCTGGACAAATGGTTTGCCCTGCAAGCTTCAGCCAGTGGCAGTCAAGTGGATGTGCTGTCCAAGGTGCGCCAGTTGATGCAGCACCCTGACTTTCACATCCGCAACCCCAACCGTGCTCGCAGCCTGATCTCCAGTTACTGCGCCAATGCCGCCGCGTTTCACCGCAGCGATGCCTCTGGCTATGTGTTTTGGAGCGAGCGGGTGTTGGAATTCGACAGCTTCAACCCGCAAGTGGCGGCCAGATTGGCGCGCAGCATGGACCGTTGGCGCAAACTGGTGGAGCCCTACCGCAGTGCGGCGCATGAAGCCATTCGCCGCGTGGCGGCCAAAGACGACTTGAGCGCCGATGTGCGCGAAGTGATCAACTCTGCCCTTGAGGATTGAAACATGGCCACCTCCTTGTCCCGCTATTTGGTCGAGCAACAGCGCGCCAAAAACAACATCCCACCCGAATTGCGCCTGCTGCTGGAAGTGGTGGCCCGTGCTTGCAAAAGCATCAGCCATGCAGTGACCAAAGGTGCCTTGGGCGGCGTGCTGGGCAGCGCCCACAGTGAGAATGTGCAAGGCGAAGTGCAAAAAAAGCTCGACATCATCGCCAACGAGGTGTTGATCGAGGCCAATGAATGGGGCGGCCACTTGGCGGCCATGGCCTCCGAGGAAATGGACAGCATTTATGTCGTGCCCAACCGCTACCCCCAGGGTGAATACCTGCTGCTGTTCGACCCTTTGGATGGATCGAGCAACATCGACGTGAACGTCAGCATTGGCACCATCTTCAGCGTCTTGAGAAAACCTGAAGGCGGCGCATCAGTGAGCGAAGCCGATTTCTTGCAAACAGGCAGCGCCCAAGTGGCTGCTGGTTATTGCGTTTATGGACCGCAAACCACCATGGTATTGACTGTCGGCGACGGGGTGGCCATGTTCACCTTGGACCGCGAGCAAGGATCGTTTGTGTTGACCCAGGAGGATGTGCGCATCCCTGAAGACACCCAAGAGTTTGCGATCAACATGAGCAATATGCGGCACTGGGACACACCTGTGAAGCAATACATTGACGAATGCTTGGCAGGACAAGAGGGCGTGCGTGGCAAGAACTTCAACATGCGTTGGGTTGCCAGCATGGTGGCTGATGTGCATCGCATCCTCACCCGTGGCGGCGTCTTCATGTACCCCTGGGACCAACGCGAACCGAACAAACCCGGCAAACTTCGCCTGATGTATGAAGCCAACCCCATGAGTTGGTTGGTCGAACAAGCTGGTGGTGCTGCCACCAACGGCCATCAGCGCATCCTGGACCTCAAGCCTGAGCAACTGCACCAACGCGTGAGCGTGTTCTTGGGTTCCAAGCACGAGGTGGAGCGGGT
>CANGHG010000055.1 GCA_947453645.1 Comamonadaceae bacterium | reverse complement strand
GGTGTGGACCCTCTTGAAAATTGTGGGCGTGGTCTTGCCTTTGTTGCTGTGCGTGGCGTACCTCACGCTGTGGGAGCGCAAGGCCATTGGCTTTACTCAAATTCGCTTGGGCCCCAACCGCATAGGACCTTATGGCTTGCTGCAACCCATTGCAGACGCTTTGAAAATTCTCACCAAAGAAATCATTTTGCCCACCAAGGCCAGCAGAGGCTTGTTTTACATGGGCCCTGTCATGACCATGATGCCGGTTTTGGCGGCATGGGCTGTGGTGCCCTTTGGACCCGAGGTGGTGCTGGCCGATGTGAATGCAGGTTTGTTATTCCTCATGGCGGTCACGTCCTTGGAGGTCTACGGCATCATCATTGCCGGTTGGGCATCCAATTCCAAATACGCTTTTTTGGGTGCTTTGCGTGCGTCTGCGCAAATGGTGAGTTATGAAATTGCCATGGGCTTTTGTTTGGTGGTGGTGCTCATGGTGAGTGGCAGCATGAACATGAGCGACATTGTGCATAGTCAACACAAAGGCATGTTTGCTTCACAAGGCCTGGGCTTTTTGTCTTGGAATTGGTTGCCCTTGTTTCCCATCTTCATCATCTACTTCATTGCCAGTTTGGCTGAAACCAACCGCCATCCGTTTGACGTGGTGGAAGGCGAGTCCGAAATCGTGGCGGGTCACATGATCGAATACTCGGGCATGTCCTTTGCCATGTTCTTTTTGGGCGAATACGCGAACATGATTTTGGTGTCCACCCTCTGTGCTGTGTTGTTCCTAGGGGGCTGGTTGGCGCCCATTGATGCCGCTTGGTTGGTCTGGGTGCCGGGCTGGATTTGGCTGGGCCTGAAAACATTTGTGGTGGTCACCATGTTCTTGTGGGTGCGTGCCACATTCCCGCGCTTCAGATACGACCAGATCATGCGTTTGGGTTGGAAAATTTTCATTCCAGTCACCTTGGTGTGGCTGGTGGTGGTGGGTGTTTGGATGCAAACCCCGTGGAACATTTGGAACTGATGCAGAGACTGACATGACCAAACTTGCCACTGCTGCTCATCATGTCCCATTTTCATGGGGCGATTTTTTCTCTAGCTTTTTACTGTTGGAATTTTTCAAGGGTTTCGCCATCACTGGCAAATACATGTTTGCCCGAAAAATCACGGTGCAATTTCCCGAAGAAAAAACACCGCTGAGCCCTCGCTTTCGCGGACTGCATGCTTTGCGCCGTTATGACAACGGTGAAGAGCGCTGCATTGCTTGCAAATTGTGCGAAGCTGTGTGTCCTGCCATGGCCATCACCATCGAGTCTGATGTGCGCGCCGATGGTTCACGCCGCACCAGCCGATACGACATCGACCTGACCAAGTGCATCTTCTGCGGCTTTTGCGAAGAAAGCTGCCCAGTTGACTCCATCGTTGAGACGCATATTTTTGAATACCACGGTGAAAAACGAGGCGACCTCTACTACACCAAAGACATGTTGCTGGCCGTCGGCGACCGATACGAGCCGCAAATTGCTGCCAACAAGGCTGCCGATGCCAAATACCGTTAACCCCATAGAAAGATAGCAACATGGACGTCCAATCAGCCCTGTTCTACGCTTTTTCAGCGGTGCTGCTGTTTGCAGCATTGCGCGTCATCACCGCACGCAACCCGGTGAACGCGGCCTTGTTCTTGGTGCTGGCTTTCTTCCAAGCCTCAGGCATTTGGATGCTGCTCAAAGCCGAGTTTTTATCCATCACCCTGGTTTTGGTTTATGTGGGTGCGGTCATGGTGCTGTTTTTGTTTGTGGTCATGATGATTGATGTCAACATGGACAATCTGCGGCAAGGTTTTTGGAGCCACTTTCCGCTGGCAGCCTCTATAGGTGCTGTATTGGCCTTGGAGTTGGCGTCAGTGGTGATGGGCGGATTCCGCTCTGCGCCTGTGCGTGTGGAAGTTCTGGCTACACCTGGAACCCCAATCTCCAACAGCAAAGAACTTGGCGTTGCGCTTTACACCGATTATTTGTACCCGCTTGAAATTGCGGCGGTGTTGTTGCTGGTGGCCATCATTGCCGCGATTGCCTTGACCATGCGTCAGCGCAAAGACAACAAAATGCAAAATCCAGCCGAACAAATCAAAGCCAAACCAGCCGACAGGCTGCGCATGGTGAAGATGGAACCTGTGCAACAAGCCGTTTTGCAAGCCGCCAACGAGGAGCCCAAGTCATGAATGTCACCCTGGGACACTATCTGACGCTGGGCGCTGTGTTGTTCGCCTTGTCGGTCATTGGCATTTTCCTCAACCGCAAAAACCTCATTGTGTTGCTGATGGCCATCGAGTTGATGCTGTTGGCGGTGAACACCAATTTCGTGGCCTTCTCGCATTACCTGGGCGATATTCAAGGTCAGATATTTGTCTTTTTCATCTTGACCGTGGCGGCTGCAGAGTCGGCCATTGGTTTGGCGATTTTGGTCTTGTTGTTCCGAAACCGCTCCAGCGTCAATGTGGACGAACTCAATACCCTCAAGGGCTGACCTGATTCACCATGAGCCAAACTCTTCAAGCTTCTACCTTGCTCGCTGTTGCGCTGGCCCCATTGGGCGGTGCATTGTTGGCGGGCATATTGGGAACTCAATTGGGCGGTGCTCATTTGGGTCGGCGCATGGCGCACAGCCTGACCATCCTGGGCGTGCTGGTGGCCTTTGTGTTGTCAGCGCAAACGCTTCACAGTGTGGTCACTGAGGGTGCTCGTTTCAATGAAACCCTCTACACCTGGATGGATGTGGGCGGCTTGAAAATGGAAGTGGGCTTCATGGTGGACGGACTCACCGCCATGATGATGTGTGTGGTCACCTTTGTCTCACTCATGGTTCACATCTACACCATGGGCTACATGGCCGAAGACGAAGGCTACAACCGCTTTTTCGCCTACATCTCTTTGTTCACTTTTGCCATGTTGATGCTGGTCATGAGCAACAACATGTTGCAGTTGTTCTTCGGCTGGGAAGCTGTGGGCTTGGTGTCTTACCTGCTCATTGGTTTTTGGTTCAACAAGCCCAGTGCGGTGTTTGCCAACATGAAGGCTTTTTTGGTCAACCGTGTCGGTGACTTTGGCTTTATTTTGGGCATTGGCCTCATCGCGGCTTATGCAGGGACACTCAATTACGTCGAAGCTTTCTCACATGCTTCTAAATTGGCGGCGCTTCAATTGCCTGGTACCAACTGGATGTTGGTCACCGTCATTTGCATTTGTTTGTTCATCGGTGCCATGGGCAAGTCGGCCCAGTTTCCCTTGCATGTCTGGTTGCCAGACTCCATGGAAGGCCCTACACCCATTTCTGCCCTGATTCACGCGGCGACCATGGTCACTGCAGGTATCTTCATGGTGGCTCGCATGTCGCCCTTGTTCGAGTTGTCCGACACGGCTTTGAACCTGATCATGATCATCGGATCCATCACCGCGCTGTTCATGGGTTTCTTGGGCATTGTGCAAAACGACATCAAACGCGTGGTGGCTTATTCCACCTTGTCGCAACTGGGTTACATGACCGTGGCGCTTGGAGCCTCGGCTTATTCAGTCGCCGTGTTCCATCTGATGACCCATGCCTTCTTCAAAGCCTTGTTGTTCTTGGGTGCGGGCTCGGTCATCATGGGCATGCACCACAACCAAGACATTCGCTGGATGGGCGGGGTTCGCAAATACATGCCCATCACTTGGATCACTTCCTTGTTGGGCTCACTGGCCCTGATCGGCACACCATTTTTCTCGGGCTTTTACTCCAAGGACAGCATCATTGAGGCGGTGGCGGCCAGCCATTTGCCAGCAGCCTCGTGGGCGCATATTGCGGTGTTGGCGGGCGTGTTCATCACCGCGTTCTATTCCTTCCGCATGTACTTCTTGGTGTTTCACGGCAAGGAGCGTTTTGATCAAAACCCAGACGCGCATCACGACGATCATCACGGGCATGACGAGCACCATGCGCCGCACGAGTCACCTTGGGTGGTCACACTGCCTTTGGTGTTGTTGGCCATTCCTTCTGTGTTGATTGGCTTTTTCACCGTTGAGCCCATGTTGTTCGGCGACGTCTTCAAGGACGCCATCACGGTCAACCACGAGATTCACCACGCCATGAGCGATTTGGGTGAAGAGTTCCATGGTGCATGGGTCATGGCCGAACACGCCTTCAGTTCTCTGCCCTTCTTCTTGGCCTTGGCGGGTGTGGTGCTGTCCTTCTACATGTACATGATCAATCCAGCCTTGCCTGCGGCCATCGAACGCATGTTCAAGCCTGTGCACATGCTGTTGGTCAACAAATACTATTTGGACGCTTTCAATGAACACATCTTGGCACGCGGCACTCGACTGTTGGCCACTGGTTTGTGGCGTGGTGGCGATCAAACCGTGATTGACGGCTGGTTGGTCAATGGGTCTTGGCGTTTGGTGGGGCGTGTGTCGCAAGTGGCCCGACGCCTGCAAACCGGCTATTTGTACCACTATGCCTTGCTGATGATCTTGGGCATGTTTGGCCTGATCACTTGGTTTGTGTGGCTCAAGCCATGAGGTCATCACTGATGTCAACGATTCATATTCAAGATAGAGAGACGCCATGGGAATGTTGAGCCTGGCTATTTGGACGCCCATCTTTTTTGGTGTGTTGTTGCTGGCCTTGGGTCGTGATGAACACGCGGGCGTCGTTCGTGGGGTGGCCTTGCTTGGGGCCGTCATCAGTTTTGTGGTCACCTTGCCCATTTATGCTGCTTTTGACACCAGCACAGAAGAGATGCAGTTTGTTGAAAACCTCTCTTGGATAGAGCGGTTCAATATGCACTACCACTTGGGCCTGGACGGCATTTCCATGTGGTTTGTGCTGCTCACCTCGTTCATCACGGTGATTGTGGTGATCGCGGCTTGGGAAGTCATCACCGAACGCGTCAATCAGTACATGGGTGCTTTCTTGGTCCTGAGCGGCGTCATGGTCGGCGTGTTTTGTGCGCTGGATGGCATGTTGTTTTATGTCTTCTTTGAAGCCACGCTCATCCCCATGTACCTGATCATTGGTGTCTGGGGTGGTCCCAACAAAATTTATGCGGCCTTCAAGTTTTTCCTCTACACCTTGCTCGGCTCTTTGTTGATGTTGGTCTCGCTGATTTACCTGTATATCGAGTCGGGCGGCAGTTTTGATTTGCACACCTGGTGGCATTTGCCTCTCACAGCACAGGCTCAAACCTTGTTGTTCTTTGCATTCTTCGCGGCTTTTGCGGTCAAGGTGCCCATGTGGCCAGTGCATACCTGGTTGCCCGATGTGCACGTGGAAGCGCCCACAGGAGGCTCGGCCGTGTTAGCGGCCATCATGCTGAAGCTGGGTGCTTATGGTTTTCTGCGATTCTCTTTTCCCATCGCCCCTGACGCCAGCCACGAGTGGGCTTGGCTGATGATTGCCTTGTCGCTCACCGCCGTGGTGTATGTGGGCTTGGTGGCGGTGGTGCAGCAAGACATGAAAAAGCTGGTGGCTTATTCTTCTGTGGCACACATGGGGTTTGTCACGCTGGGTTTTTTCATCTTCAGTGAATTGGGTGTGAGTGGCGGCATTGTTCAAATGATTGCCCATGGCTTTGTGTCGGCCGCCATGTTCTTGTGCATCGGCGTGTTGTATGACCGTGTGCATTCGCGTGAGATTGCCAGCTACGGCGGCGTGGTCAACACCATGCCCAAGTTTGCAGCTTTTGCTTTGTTGTTCGCCATGGCCAATTGCGGCTTGCCAGGCACTGCTGGTTTTGTGGGCGAGTGGATGGTCATTTTGGCCACGGTGAAATTCAATTTCTGGCTCGGCTTGCTGGCCGCATCGGCCTTGATCTTTGGTGCTGCTTACACCTTGTGGATGGTCAAGCGTGTCTACCTCGGCCCTGTCACCAACGACCATGTGCGCGAGCTTGAAGACATCAATGCCCGTGAATTCCTCATGCTCAGCTTGTTGGCCTTGGCTGTGCTTGGCATGGGCCTGTACCCCAAACCTTTCACCGATGTGATGAATGTGTCTGTCACCCATTTGCTCGAACACGTGTCGGTGAGCAAATTACCGCAATGAAGCGCACCATGACCAACTCTGGATTTCAACAATGATGGACAACTTCAACTGGGTGACGGCTTATCCCGAAATCGTGTTGCTGGTCATGACCTGTGTCATCACCTTGGTCGACTTGTGGGTGAAAACACCCAAGCGCACGCTCACCTATGGCTTGACCATGATCACCCTGGGTACTGTCGCTGTGTTGCAAGCCATGTTTGCCAGCACTGGTGAAACCTTTTATGGCTTTGGGCACATGGTGGTATCGGACGCCATGGGCAACTGGCTCAAGTGCTTTGCCACCGTCGCGGTGATGGTCACGCTGGTTTATGGCCGACCCTACGCCGCTGACCGTCACATGTTGGGCGGCGGCGAGTTGTTCACACTGAGCTTGCTGGCCCTGTTGGGCATGTTCGTCATGATTTCGGGCAACAACTTCTTGGTGCTTTACCTTGGTTTGGAGTTGCTCACGCTGTCCAGTTATGCCTTGGTGGCTTTGCGTCGGGACCATGGCAATGCCACTGAAGCAGCCATGAAATATTTTGTGTTGGGCGCCTTGGCCAGTGGTTTCCTGCTCTACGGTTTGTCCATGTTGTATGGCGCAACTGGCACGTTGGATTTGACCAAGGTGTTTGCCGCTGTCGCCAGTGGTCATATCAAACACCAGGTGTTGGTGTTGGGCTTGGTGTTCGTGGTGTGTGGCATTGCTTTCAAACTTGGTGTGGCACCGTTTCACATGTGGGTGCCTGATGTCTACCAAGGCGCACCAACTGCTGTGACCCTGATGATCGCCGCCGCGCCCAAGTTGGCCGCCTTTGCCTTGATGATGCGTTTGTTGGTGGATGGCTTGTTGCCGCTGGCCATCGACTGGCAGCAAATGATGGTGGTCTTGGCCATCTTCACTTTGTTGGCGGGTAATTTGTCAGCCATTGCCCAAACCAATTTGAAGCGCATGTTGGCTTTCTCCACCATTGCGCAAATGGGCTTTGTGCTGATTGGCATGCTGTCCGGCGTCACCAATGGCGACACCTTGTCTGCCGCCAATGCCTACAGCTCGGCCATGTTTTACATGATCACCTATGTGCTCACCACCCTGGGTATTTTTGGTGTCATCTTGTTGCTGGCAAGAGAAGGTTTTGAGAGCGAAGAAATTGCCGATTTGGCAGGCTTGAACCAACGCAGTCCTTTGTACGCAGGCGTGATGGCCATATGCCTGTTTTCACTGGCAGGTGTGCCGCCCTTGGTGGGTTTCTTTGCCAAGTTGTCGGTGCTGCAAGCCTTGGTGTCTTCCGGTCAAACCAGTTCCTTGCTGTTGGCCATCTTCGCCGTCATGATGTCTTTGGTTGGCGCTTTCTACTATTTACGCGTCATCAAGGTGATGTACTTCGACTCCCCATTGACAGCCACCACGGTGTCGGCAGACACCCAGGTGCGCGTGGTTCTGGCCATCAATGGCGGCCTGGTCCTGGTGTTGGGTTTGTTGCCTGACGGTCTGATGGGCCTTTGTGCCGATGCCGTGGTTCAAGCACTAGGGACTTGACTTGAAAGTTCTCAATCTTCAATGTCAGAACCAACATGTCTTTGAAGGTTGGTTTGCGTCTGAGGAAGACTACCAGTCGCAACACGCCAGCCACTTGGTGGAGTGCCCCCTGTGTGGTGACAAGCACATCAGCAAAATGCTCAGCGCACCGCGCCTGAACCTCAGCACTTCACGCTCTGAAATATCAAATGAATTGGTGAGCATGCAACCCGAACATGCGGTCAGTGTGCCTGATGTGGCAGCGCCTGCCGTCATGCCCCCTGAGATGCAAGCCGCTTGGCTCAAGATGGTGCAACACGTGATGAGCAACACCGAAGATGTGGGCGCTCAATTTGCTGATGAAGCTCGCAAAATGCACTACGGAGAAGCTGAAGAACGTGGCATCCGTGGCCAGGTTTCTGCCCAAGAAACCCAGGCTTTGCTGGAAGAGGGCATCTCGGTCATGCCCTTGCCATTGCCAGCAGCGCTCAAAGGCTCAGTTCACTGAGTCTTCAAACGTTTTCAATCATCATTTATTTTTGATTTTGCCGCGTGGTGCCACGAAAGTGGTGGGTGCCACAGGGCGGTCACCAGGCACGATGACCTTGGGTGGAGAAGTGTCCTTCTTGGGTTTTTTGGACATCTTGTTGCTGCGTTGTTCGCCTTTGGCCATGGTGGTTTCCTGGTGGGTTGCGGGGTTACTTCACTTCGGTGACAAATTCGCTCAAGGGGCGACGAACTTTCTTCAAGTTTTGCAACCAATCTTGCCCGTTCAGGCGGTAGCCCAAAGGCATGAGGGCCACGCTGCGCAGGCCACGTGCAGACAATTTCAATATCTCGTCCACCTTGGCGGGGTCAAACCCTTCCATGGGGGTGCTGTCCACTTCCTCGAAAGCAGCCGCAATCAATGATGCAGCCAGACCAATATAGGCTTGGCGCGCTGCGTGTTCAAAATTCACTTGAGCGTCGCGAGCAGGGTAGTTGTTCAACAGCATTTGACGGTAGTTTTCCCAACCTTCGTTGGTGCCACCACGCTCGGTATTGGTCAGGTCAAACATGTGGTTGATGCGCTCTGCCGTGTAGTTGTTCCAGGCGGCAAACACCAGCAAATGGGAGCCTTCGGTGATCTGCGCTTGGCCATGTGCAGCAGCTTGAATTTGGGCACGTACTTCAGGGTTGGTGACCACCACTACTTCAAACGGCTGCAAGCCACTGGAGGTGGGCGCCAAACGAGCGGCTTCAATGATGCGGTGGACTTTGTCTTGCGCAACAGCCTGGGTGGCGTCCATTTTTTTGGTGGCATAGCGCCATTGCAATTTGTCGAGAAGGGTAGACATGAGGTTTCCTTTGTTCAAAGGATTATCACCTCAGCCTCGGGCCAGTGTGACCCCGCCGTCCACCACCAAGGTGTGGCCCACCACATAGTCGCTGGCGGCACTTGAGAGATAGACGGCTGCAGCGGCCATGTCTTCATCGCGGCCAATTCGTTGAGCGGGAATTCTTTCAGCCGTGGCTTCGCCGTGGTCGCGTGCTTCGCGGTTCATGTCAGATGCAAAGGCGCCAGGGGCAATGGCGTTCATGCAGATGTTGTCTTTGATGAGGGTAAGCGACATGCGCTTGGTGAGGTGAATCACACCTGCTTTGCTGGCTGCGTAGGAATAGGTTTCCATGGGGTTCACAGACAGGCCATCGATGGACGCGATGTTGATGACCTTGGCCATGCGGTGTTTGGCTGCGGCGCGCATCAGGGGCGCCAATGCTTGGGTGAGGAAGAAGGGGGTTTTCATGTTGAGGTCCACCACCTTGTCCCAACCGCTTTCAGGAAAGGTGTCGAACGGCGCTCCCCAAGCTGCCCCTGCGTTGTTGACCAAGATGTCGAGCAAGGGTTCTTTCTCACTCAACTGCTGCACCAACTGCGCCATGCCCTCTCGCGTGGAGATGTCGCAAGGCATGGAGATGCATGTGCCAAAGGCCGAGAGTTCTTGGGCGGTTGCGTCACATGCCGCGGCTTTGCGCGCCGTGATGTAGACCTTGGCACCTTGACAAAGCAAGCCTTTGGCAATCATGCGCCCAATGCCTCTGGAGCCGCCAGTGACCAGGGCCACGCGGCCTTGCAGGGAGAAGAGTTCGAGGATGTTCATGAGGGTCCTATTTGATCAACAAGCATCACGCCTGCAGCAATCTCTGGGCCTTGTCCAACCAGATGGACAGGCTGTCAATCAACTCGGTTTGGCTGAAAGAGCAACTTTCCTCGGTGAACAAAGCGCTGGACTCCATTCTGTCAATCAGGTCCAGCCAAACGGTTTGGTAGCGCTCGGGCAAGACCTTGAACAACAGCTCTTGGTCTCTTGCGCGTTGACAAAAATCTCGAGTTTGCAAAGACCCATCACGGAGTTGCTCCAAAGCATGGTGCAGCTGATCTAAAGTTTGGTTGAGTTGGGTTTCCATGCCATCACTTCCCCCAACTGTCCTTCAAACCCACGGCTTGATTGAACACCAAATGCGTGGCCGAATGGTCCACACGGTCCGCCACAAAGTAGCCCAAGCGCTCAAACTGAAACTTGTCATCGGGAAGTGCCTTGCGCAGCGAAGGCTCTACGATGGCTTGAACCACTTTGAGGCTGTGGGGGTTGAGCGCTTCCAAGAAATCTTTGCCGCCTGCATCAGGCTGCGGGTCGCTGAAGAGGCGGTCGTACAAACGCACCTCGGCTTTCACGCCATCGGCCACGCCCACCCAGGTGATGACACCCTTGGCTTTGACGCTGTCCGACCCCGCCGTGCCGCTTTTGGTTTCAGGAAAGACCTTGGCGTGAACTTCGGTGACCACGCCTTGCGCATCCTTGGCAAAACCGGTGCACTCCACCACATAGCCGCCTTTCAAGCGAACTACCGCTCCTGGGCTGGTCGCGCCATCGGTATTGCTTTGCGGCGGGCTCAACCGCTTGTAGCCTTTGGGCGGCACTTCGGCGAAGTCGTCACGCTCTATCCACACCTCTTTGCCGATGGTGAACTGCCGCGCTGCGGGTTCGGGTTGGCCTTCGGGCGGGTGCGGCAAGGCGGGCAGGGTGCAGGGCTCCAAATGGCCAGCGCCAAAGGTCTCGTCCCAATTGGTCAGCACCAGTTTGATGGGGTCGAGCACCGCCATGGCGCGGTGGGCTTTGAGTTCCAAGTCTTCGCGCAAGCAGCCCTCTAAGGTGCTGTAGTCGATCCAACTGTCCGATTTGGTAACGCCAATGCGGTCGGCAAACAGGCGCAGGCTTGTCGGGGTGTAGCCGCGGCGGCGCAGCCCCACGATGGTGGGCATGCGCGGGTCGTCCCAACCGCTGACTTTGCCTTCGTTCACCAGTTGCGCCAGCTTGCGTTTGCTGGTGATGACGTAGGTGAGGTTGAGGCGGGCAAATTCATACTGTTTGGGGGAAGGGGCGGCCAGCAAGCCACCTTCGCAGAGGCGCTCCATCAGCCAGTCGTAAAACGGGCGTTGGTCTTCAAACTCCAGCGTGCAAATGCTGTGGGTGATTTGCTCCAGCGCGTCTTCAATCGGGTGGGCAAAGGTGTACATCGGGTAGGTGCACCATTTGTCGCCG
>CANGHG010000054.1 GCA_947453645.1 Comamonadaceae bacterium | reverse complement strand
CCGGTTTGGTGGGTTTTGAGCTGCATGCCCAAAATCTCGCTGGCCAAGCGCTTGACGTCGTCAATGCTTTTCGCCACTTTCACGCCGCCACCCTTGCCGCGACCACCGGCGTGTATTTGGGCTTTCACCACCCACACCGGGCCGCCGAGTTTTTGCGCGGCTTCGACCGCTTCTTGGACCGTGAAGGCGGCAATGCCGCGGGGGACCGGCACACCGAACTGACGCAAGATGTCCTTGCCTTGGTATTCATGGATTTTCATGGGGCTCGCTTTCTAGGGGTCAGCTTGAAAATGGCTGGCCTGGATGGTCTGTTCTTACCCGTGACAGCGCGGGATTGGGACGAAATGTATCATGCTGCATTGCATCAAAATGACCGACTGTCCATCAAATGACAGCAGGCTTACAGGCTTACTTAGAGCCTTGTTTTTATGGAAAGTGTTCTCTTCATGACCCAGGTTTTCATTGACGGCGAGGCAGGCACCACTGGTTTGCAAATCCGCGAGCGACTGGCGTTGCTGCCGCAGGTTCGGGTGCTGAGCATAGCCCCCGCCCAGCGCAAAGACCCCGAGGCCAAGCGTGCCTTGATGGCACAAGCGGACTTGGTGGTGCTGTGTTTGCACGATGACGCGGCCAAAGACTCGGTGGCCATGATCGACAGCATGCAGGGCCATCAGCCCCGCATCATCGACGCCTCCACCGCGCACCGCACCCATGGGGACTGGGTTTATGGTTTCCCAGAGTTGGCAGCTGGACAGGCCGAGCGCATTCGTTCGGCCTCCCGCGTGGCCAACCCTGGCTGCTATGCCACGGGTGCGATTGCGCTGATTCGGCCTCTCATTGACGCTGGCTTGTTGCCACGCGACATGCCGCTGAGCTTGCCCAGCGTCAGCGGCTATTCGGGCGGCGGGCGGACCATGATCGAGGCCTACGAGACAGGCAGCGCACCTTTGTTCGAGGCTTATGCGCTGGGCCTCTCGCACAAACACATCCCTGAAATCATGCACTGCACAGGCCTCACCTGTCGCCCGTTGTTTGTGCCCAGTGTGGGCAATTTCTTGCAAGGCATGATTGTTCAGCTGCCGCTGCATTTAGCCTCGCTGCCAGGCCGGGTGACAGCGGACGATTTGCACCAAGCTTTGGCCGCCCATTACGCCTTGACCAATGACCCCTCCGAGCCTTGCGTGAAGGTGTTGCCGCCCACTGAGGACTTGAAACTCGACGCCACTGCGTTGAACGACACCAACCTCATGGAGCTCAGGGTGTTTGCCAATGAAGCGCATGGTCATGCGGTGCTGATGGCCCGCTTGGACAACCTGGGCAAGGGCGCGAGTGGCGCGGCGGTGCAGACCCTGAGGCTGATGCTGGGGGTTTGAGGCTGGTCATGTCTCGTCTGCGACGCCCGCCACCACCTGCCGCACCACGTCCCCTGAAAAACCGCGCGTGGCCAAAAATCTTGCTTGTCTGTTGCGGGTGGCGGCATCGGTGGCGACATGACCGAATTTTTTTTGCCAAATGGCCAAGGCCCTGGCGAGTTCCGAGTCTTTCAAACCTGCCATGGTTTCAGCCACGAGCTCGGGCGACACGCCCTTGGCCTGTAACTCTTGGCGCAAACGCATACCACCCAATTTGCCAGCGCGGCGGTTGACCAAGGTTTCAACCACCCGCGTATCGCTCACCAAACCCCTGGCTTCGAGCTGGGCCAAAGCGTCTTCAATCTCTTGTTCACTGGCGTCATCGCTGATGAGCTTGTCGCGCAGCGCTTGTCGAGAATATTCACGCTGAGCCAGCAAACTGACCGCACGTGCTTTGACCGATGTGACTGGGGGCGCAGCTGTTTTGCCCCGCCCCGTATCCGTCAGCTTGGGGGTGTCAGCGGGGGCTTGCGCCCCGCCTTGAATCACCTTGAAGGGCCAGTTCACCACGGCAGCCCTCATTTGACGGCTTGAAGTTTGACGTCTTCCACCTCTTGCGCCAGCAAGGGGATGCCCAAGGATTCGCGCACTTTGTTTTCGATCTCAAACGCCAACTCGGGGTTCTCGCGCAAGAACTCACGGGAGTTGTCACGACCTTGACCGATTTTTTCGCCCTTGTAGGCATACCAAGCACCTGACTTGTCGACGATTTTGGCGACCACACCCATGTCGATGATTTCACCGTGGCGGCTGATGCCCTCGCCAAACAAGATGTCGAACTCGGCGGTTTTGAAGGGTGGCGCCACTTTGTTTTTGACCACCTTGACCTTGGTTTCGTTGCCGATGGCTTCCTCGCCTTTTTTGATGGTGCCGGTGCGGCGAATGTCCAAACGCACTGAGGCGTAGAACTTGAGCGCATTGCCGCCTGTGGTGGTTTCAGGGCTGCCGAACATGACGCCGATCTTCATGCGGATTTGGTTGATGAAGATGACGGTGCAATTGGTTTTCTTGATGTGCGCGGTGAGTTTGCGCAGGGCTTGGCTCATGAGGCGGGCTTGCAGGCCGGGCAGGGAGTCGCCCATTTCGCCTTCCAACTCGGCTTTAGGAGTGAGTGCGGCCACCGAGTCGATGACGATCAGGTCCACCGCGCCAGAGCGCACCAAGCTGTCGACAATTTCCAGTGCTTGCTCGCCGGTATCGGGCTGGCTGATGAGCAGGTCTTGCAGGTTGACGCCCAGCTTTTGGGCGTACTGCACGTCCAGGGCGTGCTCGGCGTCCACAAAGGCGCAGGTACCGGCTTGCTTTTGCATTTCAGCGATGACTTGCAAGGTGAGAGTGGTTTTGCCTGAAGACTCAGGGCCGTAAATTTCGATGACCCGCCCGCGTGGCAAGCCGCCCACGCCCAGCGCGACGTCCAGACCCAGCGAGCCGGTGGAGACGACTTGGATGTCCTCGATGGCCTCGCCCTCGCCCAAACGCATGATGGTGCCCTTGCCAAACTGCTTTTCAATTTGGGCCAATGCGGCTTGCAAGGCTTTGGCTTTTTCGCCTGCGGCGGCGATGCTCTTGACGTTGTCCATGGAAAACTCCTTTAAGGTCAATGGGTTGTGAACTTCATCGAAACCTGTTGCTAACCACAGGCTGGATGCTTGAACAGTACTTTATCTCAGAATTGACACTTGTAAAGCCTATTTTTGGTCAGTTTGCCTTACGATATAGACATGAGCATCAACCTGTTGTCCAACGCCCAAGATTGGCGTCAATCCCACCTGGGGCGCTTGCTCGGCCACGCCATGCGCCGCTTTGACGAACGGGTCCTGGAGCTCATGGCCCAGCACATCGAGGTGCCGCTGGCGCTGGCCAATTTGGCCGCGCGTGACAAGGTGAGCGCCGCACACATCCACATCACCCGGCATTTGCCCTTGGGCGGCGCGCGCTTGAACGAGCTGGCCACCATGGCGGGCATGAGCAAACAGGCCATGGGCGACTTGGTGACCCAGTGCGAGGCCTGGGGTTTGGTGGCGCGTTGGCCCGACAGCTTGGACAGCCGCGCCAAGCGCATCGTGTTCACCGAAACAGGACTGGCTTGGGTGCGCGCCTTCGAGCAAGCGGTGGCGCAAACCGAGGCCGAGTTTCGCGAGGCCGTGGGCGCCGAAGTGGCCACCGTGGTCAGCCTGGGACTGGACGCTTACGCCAATGGCTATCGTTAACCCCATATCGCTGCTTTTGCCGTCAGAAAGCTGAAAGCTGCACCTAGAATGAAACCGCAGCGCACAGTCGCTGGGGGAGAAAGCGCATGCGCATATTGATTGCCGAAGATGACCAGGTGCTGGCCGATGGCCTGCTTCGCACCTTGCGTGCCTCTGGCGCGGCCGTCGATCACGTGGCCAACGGCAGTGAGGCCGATGCGGCGCTCATGACCTCCAATGAATTCGATTTGTTCATCCTCGACCTCGGTCTGCCCAAGTTGCACGGCTTGGAAGTCTTGAAGCGTTTGCGTGCCCGTGGCAGCAGCATGCCGGTGCTCATCCTCACCGCCGCCGACAGCGTGGAAGAGCGTGTCAAGGGCCTGGACTACGGCGCCGACGATTACATGGCCAAGCCCTTTTCCCTGCAAGAACTCGAAGCGCGTGTGCGCGCACTCACACGCCGAGGCATGGGCAGCACCACGGCCACCATCAAACACGGTCCTTTGGTGTACGACCAAGCGGGGCGCATGGCCACCATCGACGGGCGCATGGTCGAGTTGTCGGCCCGTGAATTGGGTTTGCTCGAAGTGCTGTTGCAGCGCGTGGGCCGCTTGGTCAGCAAAGACCAATTGGTCGAGCGGCTGTGCGAATGGGGCGAAGAGGTGAGCAACAACGCCATCGAGGTGTACATCCACCGCTTGCGTAAAAAAATTGAGAAAGGCCCGATCCGCATTGCCACAGTGCGCGGTCTGGGCTATTGCCTGGAAAAAATTGCACCGCCTGCGTCTTGATCGCTGGACTGAGCTGAACCGCGCGCCATGGTGAAGCTGTTTCAACGCCGCCAAAACTCGCTGTTTGGCGAAATACTCGACTGGATGCTCACCCCCTTGCTGCTGCTGTGGGCCATCACCTTTGGCCTGACCTGGCTGGTGGCCGAGGGCATTGCCAAGGTGCCGTTTGACCGAGGCTTGGGTCACAACGCCCGCGCTTTGGCGCAGTTGGTGCAAATCGACCAGCAGCGGGTGAAATTTGCCTTGCCACAGCCCGCACGTGAAATTTTGCACGCCGATGAAACAGACCGGGTGTACTACCAGGTGATGGGCAGCCAAGGCGAGTTTTTGAGCGGTGAGCGGCTCTTGCCCACGCCGCAAGAAGACGAAAAACTGGTCACCAACGAGCTGCGCATGCGCGACGACATGTTGAAAGGCACACCGATACGCGTGGCCTACATCTGGGTGCGGGTGGAAGCGCCCGACGCCCGACCCGCCCTGGTGCAAGTGGCCGAAACCTTGGAAAAGCGCTCGGTGTTGGCGCGCGAAATCATCCAGGGCGTGATGCTGCCGCTCTTCGTCATCCTGCCGCTGGCGGTGCTCTTGGTTTGGCTGGCATTGGCGCGCGGCATTCAACCGCTCAACCAACTCGAAGAGCGCATCCGCCAACGCAAACCCGACGACATGAGCCCGCTGGATGAGAGCGTGGTCCCCACCGAAGTGCTGCCCTTGGTGTCGTCCATCAACGATTTGCTCACCCGCTTGAAAGATTCGATTGCCACCCAAAAACGCTTCTTGGCCGATGCGGCGCATCAGCTGAAAACCCCGTTGGCGGGACTGCGCATGCAGGCCGATTTGGCCCAACGCACCGACGCCAGCGCGGATGACTTGAAGCAGTCCTTGAAACAAATTGGTCGCGCCAGCATGCGCGCCACCCACACGGTCAACCAACTGCTGGCACTGGCGCGCGCTGAAAGCAGTGGCGCACCTGTTGCCATGCAGCAGTGCGACTTGGTGGCGCTCACCATGGATGTGGTGAAAGACTCACTGCCCCGCGCCATGGAGCGCCACATCGACCTGGGTTTTGAAGGGCCTGTCAACGCCGACAAGGCCATGATGCTGTGCAACCCCACGCTGCTCAAAGAAATGGTGCGCAACCTGATCGACAACGCCATCAACTACACACCGTCCAGCGTGGACCACCCCGGCGTGGTGACCGCGCGGGTGGGCGGACATGCTTTGTCGGGCTGGAAATTGCAAGTAGAAGATTCTGGACCAGGCATTCCCGCGGCCGAGCGCGAGCGGGTGTTCGAGCCGTTTTACCGGGCTTTGGGCACCGAGGCTGATGGCTCGGGTTTGGGCCTGGCCATCGTGCTGGAAATTGCCGAGAAACACCAGGCCAAAATACAGCTTGACGACACCCACCCTGGGCACACGCCGCCAGGCGCGCGATTCAGCATCTTGTTTCGCCCCAGCCTCTGACCCACCTTGTTCACACTCATGAATTTCAAACGCCTCATGCTCTTGGCCTTTTGGCCCCTGTGCGCCACAAGCCATGCGGCTTGCCCCGAGGACGCGGCCATTCAAGGCTACTTGAGCGACTTTGCCAAACGGCAAATCAGCAAGGGATTTGGGCCCGACTTGAGCGCTGCAGAGGCCGAATGCGCCAAAACCAAGATCACCGACAAACTGCCGCTGTACCTGGGCAAGCGCATTGGCTACAAGGCCGCATTCACCAGCGCCGCTGCGCAACAGCAATTTGGCCTGGACGGCCCGCGCTGGGGCAGCATGTTCGATCGCAACATGGTGGACATCATCGCGGTCTTGCCGTCCAACTTCGGCGCTCGCCCCATGTTGGAAGCCGACTTGATCTTGGAGGTGAAAGACCCGGCGTTGGCAGACGCCAAAACGCCCTTAGAGGCCTTGGCCTGCATCGAGTCCATGGTGCCTTTCATCGAGTTGCCCGACCTCATGCTGGCCGACCCTTTGAGCGGCAACGAGTTGGTGGCCATCAATGCCGCGTTCAGGGGCGGGGTGACTGGTGCTGAGTTGCCTTTGCAAGCCAACACCGCCACGGTGGACGCACTGGCCCAGATGACTGTGGTGCTGCGCGACATGCATGACGGCCGTGAACTCGGTCGCGCCTCAGGCGCCAGCTTGATGGGCCACCCGCTCAACGCCGCCATTTGGCTGGCTCAAGCGCTGAAGAAAGACGGCATCACCTTGAAAAAAGGCGATTTGCTCAGCCTGGGCAGCTTTTTCCCGGCCCTGCCAGTGAAGTCGGGCATGAAGGTGCAGGTCCAATACCTGGGACTACCGGGCGAACCAAGCGTGTCGGTGGAGTTCAACTAGACCCAAGCTGTCGTAAGCAGGGGCTTTCAATGAGAATAATTCTCATTTATACTGAATCCACACGATTCAGGAAATCCTCATGAACCTTGAAAACGCACCTTTGGCCAGCGCCTGGCGGGTCAAGTCGGTGGTCGCTGACCCCCGCCACGAAGAGCGCGCGCGACAGTTGGAAGAGATTGGGTTTTTGCCAGGCGAGCTGGTGTCGGTGATGACCCGCGCGGTCCCAGGCGGCGACCCCCTGGTGGTGCGCGTTGGGCTGTCCACCTTTGCCTTGCGCCGCGCCGAGGCCCGCTGCATTGAAATCGAGGCCGACCAACGTGCGTGAGCAAGCCATCCATCTGCACCCCACGGGCCCCTTGGTGGCGCTGGTGGGCAACCCCAATTGCGGCAAAACCGCGCTCTTCAACCTGCTCACCGGCAGCCGCCAAAAGGTGGCCAATTACGCGGGCGTCACGGTGGAGCGCAAAGAAGGTCAACTCGGTCTGCCCAACGGCAAACACCTGCGGGTACTGGATTTGCCAGGCACTTACAGCTTGTACCCCCGCTCGCAAGACGAGCGCATCACCTGCGATGTGCTCATGGGCCGCGCCATTGGCGAGAAGCGCCCCGATGTCTTGGTCTGTGTGGTGGACGCCACCAATTTGCGCCGCAGCCTGCGCCTGGTGCTGGCGGTCAAGCGCAGTGGTCTGCCTTGCGTGGTGGCCTTGAACATGTCCGACATGGCCGCCAAACGTGGCCTGAACATCAACACCCCAGCGCTGTCGCAAGCGCTGGGCTTGCCCGTGGTGAGCACCGTGGCCGTGCTGGCCCATGGCGCAGACGCCTTGCGCGACTGGTTGGCCAACGATGTCTGGCGCCACACCCACCAGGCGTCTCAGCTGCCTGAAGCAGCCGATGTGCAGCAAATACAAGCCGACCACGAGGCCGTGCAAGCCTTGCTCAAAGGCCTTGAACTCGACCACTTGCTGCCCGACTTGGCGAGCGACCGCCTGGACCGCGTGTTGTTGCACCCCGCCTTGGGGCCGCTGATCTTGAGTCTGCTGTTGTTCCTGATTTTTCAAGCCGTGTTCAGCTGGGCCACGCTGCCCATGGAAGCCATCAAATCCGCCACGGCTTGGGTGGCCGAGTTGGCGCTGGCGCACCTGCCCGACACCTGGTGGCGCAGCCTGATCACCGATGGTCTGATCGCTGGTTTGGGCGGTGTGGTGGTGTTTTTGCCGCAAATCCTGATTTTGTTTTTCTTCATCCTGATCTTGGAAGAGTCGGGCTACTTGCCGCGTGCCGCTTTTTTGCTGGACCGCATCATGGGCTCGGTGGGTTTGTCAGGGCGCTCCTTCATCCCCTTGCTCTCCAGCTTTGCTTGCGCCATTCCGGGCATCATGGCCACGCGCACCATCGCCAATCAGCGCGACCGCCTGGTCACCATCTTGATTGCCCCCCTCATGACTTGCTCGGCTCGACTGCCTGTCTATGCCTTGTTGATTGGCGCTTTCATACCGCAGCGCGACTTAGGTGGCGTGGAGTTGCAAGGCCTGGTGCTGTTTGCACTCTATGTGGCGGGCATTGCAGGCGCCATGCTGGTGGCCTGGGTGCTCAAACGCCTGACCAGCGCGGGCCGTGAAAGCCGCCCCCTCATGATGGAGCTGCCTGCCTACCACCTGCCCACGCTGCGCAATTTGGCGCTGGGCTTGTGGCAGCGGGTGCAAATTTTCATGCGCCGCGTGGGCGGCATCATCCTCATCCTCACCCTGGTGCTGTGGTTCCTGGCCAGCTTTCCTGGTGCGCCAGCAGGTGCCACCGAGCCAGCCATCGAGTACAGCTACGCCGGCTGGTTGGGCCATGCGCTGCAACATGTGTTCGAGCCGATTGGTTTCAACTGGCAAATCAGCATCGCCTTGGTGCCTGGCATGGCAGCACGTGAAGTGGCGGTGAGTTCGCTGGGCACGGTCTACGCCTTGGCCGCCACCGGCGACAACACCGCCGAGTTGCTCTCGCCCATCTTGGCCGGGCAGTGGAGCTTGGCCACGGCCTTGTCGCTGTTGGCTTGGTTCGTGTTTGCGCCGCAATGCCTGTCGACCTTGGCGGCCATCAAGCGCGAAACAGGCGGCTGGACCATGCCTTTGGTGACCGCAGGCTATTTGTTTGGCTTGGCCTATCTGGCCTCGTTAATCACCTATCGGGTGGCGCTGATGCTGGGTTGGGGCTAAGGCTTCAACTGCAGGGCCTCGGGGCGGATTTGTTCTTCCAAGCGCTGTGGTTCGCGCGGGTCGGTCGGGCCAAAGCCCAGCCAGCGCAAATGCCCGCCGGACCAAGCCCAAAACCACAGGTTGAGCAGCAGCAAACACAGGCACAGCTTGGCGCCCCAAGATTTCATGCCGCCACCCCCAGGCGCACACTCACCTCGTCGCTGGACACCGCCACACGCCCCTGGTCGGTGTCGATTTGCAGCACACCCTCGGCGTCCACCCCTGCCCCCAGACCCTGGACGCCATTGGACAAGCGAAGGGACTGGCCGCGCAGCAAGTCACGCTGTGCAAATGCGGCTTGCAGGGGGGCAAAGCCGCTGCGCTCAAACTGTTGAATGGCTTGCAGCAGCGGCAGCGCCAGTTGCGCCAACAGGCTTTCAGGCTGGCAGCCGGGTTGCAATTCGGCCCAGCCCACGCTGGGCATGGACAAGCCAGGTGCTTGCACCGCATGGATGTTGATGCCCACGCCAATCACCGCATAGCGTGCCGCCTTGGGCGCTCCCTCGACCATGACGGTTTCAATCAGGATGCCGCCCAACTTGCGGGCCTGGGCCAGCGGTGCCAGCCACAGGTCGTTGGGCCATTTCAAACCCAGCCCCAAGCGCTGCTCGGGGTCCAGGCATTGCGCCAGATTCAGGCCCACAGCCAAGGACAGCCCTGACCAACTCAGTGGGTTCAAGGCCAGCCCCATGGAAAACATCAGGCTGTCGCCAGGCTGACCATGCCACTGACGGCCCAAGCGACCACGTCCTGCGGTTTGGTGCTCGGCGCGCAACAGGGTGGGGCGGGTGTCGCCATCACGGGCGCGGCGCATGAGTTCGCTGTTGGTGGAGTCGACCTCGGGCAAGCTTTCGATCAGCCAAGGGGCGGGCAACAAGCTGCTAATCCTTGGGCGAGAGCAAGGTGCCGCGGCACTCGGGCGAACCGCAACGGCAGGGGTATTCGGCCAGCAGGGCGGGGGTGTAGGGCTCGTCAATCACCAGGCCGTAGTCGTAGTTCAGTTCTTCACCGGCTTTGAGCTTGCGCAGGGTGCGGATGAAGATGCGCCCGCCCGCCTCGTCTGCTTCACAATTGGGCTGGCAAGCATGGTTGATCCAGCGGGCATCATTGCCGCCGTGCAAGGCGTCAATGACATGCTTGTTGTCAATGTGAAAATAAAACGTGTGGTTCGGGTCTTTGGGGTCGTGGGGGTGACGCTTGAGCGCTTTTTTCCAGCTGATGACCTCGCCGATGTATTCGATGATGATCTCGCCTTTGGCGATCGGCACCAGGGCAAACACCCCTTTGCCATGCACGCCTGAGCGCCGTACTTCGATGCGTTTGCCGCTGGCAGGCGCTGGGATGGTGGAGGTCAAGTGAAAACTCTGGTAAGTTGAATACGTACATGTGCGCGTGCGCGCGCGAGACAGCGGATTGTAGACAAGGAAATGTTGCATGAGTAAAACACTGGTCATCGCCGAGAAGCCCTCTGTGGCCCAAGACATCGTTCGCGCCTTGACGCCCAGCGCGGGCAAGTTTGAAAAGCACGACGATCACTTCGAGAACGACACCTTTGTGGTCACCAGCGCGGTGGGTCACTTGGTGGAAATCCAAGCGCCCGAAGAATTTGACGTCAAGCGCGGCAAGTGGAGCTTTGCGCACCTGCCGGTCATCCCGCCTTACTTCGATTTGAAGCCGGTCGACAAAACCAAATCGCGTTTGGCCGCCGTGGTCAAGCAAGCCAAGCGCAAAGATGTGAGCGCCATCATCAACGCCTGTGACGCGGGGCGCGAGGGCGAACTGATCTTCCGTTTGATCGAGCAATACGCCGGCGGCAAAAAGCCCTTGGACAAACCGGTTCAGCGCCTGTGGCTGCAGTCCATGACGCCGCAAGCCATCCGCGACGGCTTTGGCAGCTTGAGAAGCGCCGCGCAAATGCAAGGCTTGGCCGACGCGGCCCGCAGCCGCTCCGAGGCCGACTGGCTGGTGGGCATCAACGGCACCCGCGCCTTCACCGCCTTCAATTCGCGCGATGGTGGGTTTTTCTTGACCACCGTCGGTCGGGTGCAAACCCCCACCCTCTCGGTGGTGGTCGAGCGCGAAGAGCTGATCAGGAAGTTCATCAGCCGCGACTACTGGGAAATCCACGCCAGCTTTGCCGCCCAAGCAGGTGCTTACGCGGGCAAGTGGTTCAATCCCACACACAAGGCCAACGCCGACGACAAAGAGATCAAAGAAGACCGTGTGTGGTCCTTGAGCGAAGCCCAAGCCATTGCCGATGCGGTGCGACACCAAACCGCCACGGTCACCGAAGAAAGCAAGCCCAGCAGCAAGGGCAGCCCAGGCCTGTTTGACCTGACCACCTTGCAGCGCGAGGCCAATGGCCGCTTTGGCTTCTCGGCTAAAACCACGCTCTCCTTGGCACAAAGCCTGTACGAGCGCCACAAGGCGCTGACCTACCCGCGTACCGACTCGCGCCACCTGCCCGAAGACTACCTG
>CANGHG010000053.1 GCA_947453645.1 Comamonadaceae bacterium | reverse complement strand
GGTCATGACCGAGGCCGCGACGCAGTTCATCACCCCGGTCACCATGCAAGCCTTGTCCAACCGCGCGGTGTTCGTCTCCCAATGGGATGCCCGCGAGCCCAACAACATGGCCCACATCAACTTGAGCCGCGAAGCCGACGCCATCATCGTGGCCCCGGCGAGCGCCGATTTCATGGCCAAACTGCTGCACGGCCGCGCCGACGACCTGCTCAGCCTCATGTGCCTGGCCCGTCCTTTGGACACCGTGTCCTTGCTGCTCGCCCCCGCCATGAACCGCGAGATGTGGGCGCATCCCGCCACCCAGCGCAACATGGCGCAGCTCAAAGCCGATGGCGCCCAAGTGCTGGGCGTGGGCCAAGGCGAGCAAGCCTGTGGCGAAACCGGTGACGGCCGCATGTTGGAACCCGAGGAATTGCTGCAAGAAGTGGTGGCGCTGTTTCAGCCCAAGCTGCTGCTGGGCCAAAAAGTGCTGATCAGCGCAGGGCCCACCTTTGAAGCCATAGACCCGGTGCGCGGCATCACCAATTTGTCCAGCGGCAAGATGGGTTTTGCCTTGGCGCGGGCTGCTCACGAAGCAGGGGCCCAAGTCACCTTGGTGGCCGGGCCGGTGTCTTTGGCCACGCCACATGGGGTGCGCCGCATCGATGTTCGAAGTGCCTTGGACATGCACGCCGCTGTCTTGGCTCAAACCACTCAGGCCGATGTGTTCATCGCCACCGCGGCCGTGGCCGATTGGCGGCCAGCCCAAGTGGCCACCGACAAAATCAAAAAAGACGGCAGCGGCCAAATGCCCGCCATCACTTGGCAAGAGAACCCCGACATCTTGGCCGAAGTGGCTGCCAGTAACAGGGCCCAAAGCGGGGCGCTGTATTGCGTGGGTTTTGCCGCCGAGAGCACCGATTTAAAAGCCCATGCCCAGGCCAAGCGCTTGCGCAAAGGCGTGCCGCTGATGGTGGGCAATATTGGTCCCGCCACCTTTGGCGCGGACGACAACGCCTTGTTGTTGATCGATGCGCATGCGGCGACTGAATGGCCCCGTGCGTGCAAATTGCAACTGGCGCGGCAGTTGGTGGCCGAGATCGCCCGCAGAATTTCGTGAAAGGACCACCGTGAAATTGGATGTGAAAGTGCTGGACGCCCGCCTCAAGGGTCAATTGCCCAGCTACGCCACCCCT
Organism: Comamonadaceae bacterium; assembly: GCA_947453645.1. Taxonomy (GTDB): domain Bacteria; phylum Pseudomonadota; class Gammaproteobacteria; order Burkholderiales; family Burkholderiaceae_C; genus Limnohabitans. The sequence goes on along the minus strand of CANGHG010000053.1, from coordinate 10,389 downwards.
GGCAGCGCCGGCCTGGACTTGCGGGCTTGCCTGGACGCGCCGTTGACCCTGCAACCCAATGCCTGGCAGCTGGTGCCCACGGGCATGGCCATTCATTTGAATGACCCGTCTTATGCCGCGCTCATCTTGCCGCGCTCAGGCTTGGGCCATAAGCATGGCATCGTGTTGGGCAATTTGGTGGGGCTGATTGACAGCGATTACCAGGGGCAGCTCATGGTGAGCGCCTGGAACCGCAGCGGTGTGGCCTTCACCATCGAGCCCATGGAGCGCATCGCTCAGTTGGTCATCGTGCCCGTGGTGCAGGCCCAGTTCAACATCGTTGAAGAATTTGCCGCCCCCAGCGAGCGCGGGGCGGGTGGTTACGGCTCGACCGGCCAGCAGTAACTCAATGCAAGGTGTCGCTGCCAGGAGGTGTGGGCAGCGTGAAAAAGCCCGAACCGCAGCTACCGTGGGCTTTTTCTTGTGAGGTGGCGTGGCGCACCCCCGTGATTTTCAGGCTGATGCGCAGCGCCATGCCCGAGAGCGGGTGGTTGCCGTCCAGCACCACATGCGAGGGGTATATGTCGGTGATGGTGTAAATCACCTCTTTGGGAATGTCAGCGCTGCAAGCCTCGGGCAGGGCGTGGCCTTCGATGGTCATGCCTTCTTCCAATCCCTCGGGAAACAAACCGCGTGGTTCGAGAAAAATAAGATTTTCATCAAAATCACCAAAAGCATCTTCGGGCTCGAGATGCAAATCAATTTGGTCGCCCACTTGGTGTTCGTGCAAGGCGTGTTGGATTTTGTCCAGCAAGTCATGGCCGCCCAAATAAAACTCGACAGGGTCGTCGAGTTCGTCCAAGAGTTCGCCTTGGGTGTCTTTCAAGACCCAGGTGAGGGCCACAACGCAGTCGGGTGTGATGTTCATGGGGCAGAATTGTCGCAGTTTGGAGATCCCGATGAAAAAAACAGCATTGCCCAGCGTTTTGGGCGGCATCAGCCCTGCCGAGTTCATGCGCAAGTACTGGCACAAAAAGCCTTTGCTGATTCGACAAGCTGTGCCAGGCATGCAGCCGCTGTTAAGCCGCCAGGCCTTGTTCGCCATGGCGGGACAAGAGGGCGTGGAGTCACGCTTGATCAGGGCCGACTCCCAAACCAAGCAATGGACTTTTGACCACGGACCCTTCAAGCCACGTGAGCTGCCACCCATCAAACAAGCCCACTGGACCTTGCTGCTGCAAGGCATGGATTTGCACCATGACGCCGTGGCGGCCTTGCGTGACCGTTTTCGCTTCGTGCCCGACGCCCGCCTGGATGACCTGATGATCAGCTACGCCACCGATGGCGGCGGCGTTGGGCCGCATTTCGACAGCTATGACGTGTTTTTGCTGCAAGCCCATGGCCAGCGTCGCTGGCGCATCAGCCCGCAAACAGACCTGCGTTTGCGCGATGACCTGCCGCTGAAAATTTTGAAAGCCTTCAAACCCACCGAAACCTGGGTGCTGGATGCTGGCGACATGCTGTACTTGCCGCCACACTATGCCCACGAGGGCGTGGCGGTGGGCGAATGCATGACCTATTCCATCGGTTTCAAGGCCGAGTCGCCGCAAAGCCTGGCGCATGAGCTGTTGCCCCGCCTGGTGGACATGGGGCCAGAAGAAGTCCAAGCGCGGTATGCAGACCCGCGTCAAACCGCCACTGAACATGCCGCGCAAATTCCAGCTGCATTGCAAGCCTTTGCCCATCAGGCCGTGCTGCAAGCCCTCCAACACCCGGGGGACCTGAACTGCGTTTTGGGGGAATTTTTGAGCGAACCCAAGTCCCAAGTTTGGTTCGAGGCGCAGTCGGTGCCGCGCCAACTCGGAGCTGTGCGATTGGACCGCAAAAGCAAAATGCTCTATGACGATGAGTTTGTGTTCATCAACGGCGAGAGCTGGCGCTGTCAAGGTGCAGATGCCAAATGGCTGCGATTGCTGGCCGATCAACGGTCTTTAGCCGCAAATCAGGTGCTCAAGGCCTCGACTCGGTTGCAAACCTTGCTCAAAGATTGGCTGGCTGCGGGGTGGCTGCAAGCGGTCAAATGACCTTATTGGGTGCAATTGAAGCGTGATACGGGAAATCACCTATAATCAGTGGCTGAGTTGAAGGAGCTTGATTCCGTCGGCTCGGTTGTGAATTTGATATTCGTCAAATTTGCGGCATCCCTTGAAAACGTTTTCGCATCATCTAAAGGAATATTCCCCATGAAAAAATCACTCCTGTTGGCAACATTGTTGGCTGCTGCTCTGGTCGCTTGCGGTAAAAAAGAAGCCCCTGCTGCTGCTCCCGCACCTGCTGCTGAAGCTCCTGCTGCTGCTCCCGCAGCTGCACCTGCTGCTGCTCCCGCTGCTGCACCTGCTGCCGAAGAGAAGAAGTAATTTTTTCTGCTTCCAGAAAACGCCACCTTCGGGTGGCTTTTTTTCGCCCGTCCGACTTGAAAGTTCAGTGCACCTGATACCAGGGCGTTCCGAGTTCGGGGTCGGCCACTTCAATGTCCCGAGCTGTGCAACCCGCCGCCAGCGCCAGTTCGGCTTGGGCCAAATCGGGGCGGTTGTTGCGCTCACTCAAATGGGCCGCCACGATCAAATTGAGCTGGGGATGGACCAAGGCGCGGGTGAGCAGGGCTGATTCTTCGTTGGACAAATGCCCTTGCGGCCCCGCAATCCGCTTCTTTAAAAACCCTGGATAGCTGGAATTGGCCAGCAACTCGGGGTCGTGATTGCACTCCAACAGCAGGGCATTGCACTGTTGCAGGGCTTTCACCACATGGCTGCTGCCGTGACCCAGGTCGGTGAGCACGCCCAAATGCACATCGCCGTCGGTGCAGCGCAGTTGCAAAGGCTCGCGGGCGTCGTGCGGCACGGTGAAGGGGTGGAGCTGCAAAGCCCCTACGGCAATGGCTTGGCCGTCCCTGGCCACTTGAAATTGCATGGGCGACAAGCCCCAGTTGACCAAATCGCAGGCCAAGGCCGTGCCTCGGCTCATCCAAACGGCTGCCCCGGTGCGCAGCGCAAAAGACTTGGCGTGACCCACATGGTCAGCGTGTTCATGGGTGATGAAGACCGCGTCGATGTCTTCCAGCCCCAACTCGGCTTGCGCCAGGCGCTTGCCGAGTTCACGCACGCTCAGGCCGCAGTCAATCAACAGGCGAGAGACTTGGTGGCCGCAGTGCGCCTCCACCAGGGTGGCGTTGCCTGCACTGCCACTGCCCAGGTTTTTGAACCGAAGCACAGGCTTATTGCAGCTCGGAGACCAGCAACTGGGCGATTTTTTGGGCGTTGGGCGAGCCGTCGGGTTCGCCCGAGGAGTTCAGGATGCGGATGGTGGAACTGTTCGCATTGCTGCTCTCCACCTTCAGTCGGTATTGCTGCGGGCCGTTGGGGCCTGACTTGGACTTGCCAAACCATTTGCTGAAAAAGCCATCCTCGCCTTCGGTGCCAATGTCGACAAAGCGCACGAAGTAAATGCCTTGTTTGCGGTCGCGGTCTTCCACCGTGAAGCCGTTGCGATCCAAAGCCACGCCCACACGCCGCCAAGTGATGTCAAAGCCTTGGTTGAAGCTGACTGCTGGTTTGCCTTCAATGGAAATCAGACCGCTGGCGCTGGCCGCCACCACGGCCGTGTCCAAGGCTTTGTCGGTGCTGGCGTTGGCAGGGCCGAGCTTGACCATGATGCGGCGCAAGAACTCTTTTTCCAACTCGGGGTCGTTGGCACGGGGCTGCCAAGTGGTGTTTTTGGAGAATTTTTCTGTGTAGACCTCGATCAGACCACGATGGCTGATGAGCAACTCGGTGTGGTTGTTCGGGGTGCGCTCCAAGCGAATGCGGAATTTGTCGCGTTCGCCCGTGGAGTACAGGGAGTCGAGCACCTTGCCCAAGTTGCGGCGGATGAAGTCTTGGGGCAATTTGGCGCGGTTTTCAGCCCAATCGGTTTCCATCACGCCAATTTTTTGCTCGTCACGCACCAGCACAAAGCCAGACTCCTTCCAGAAGTCGCGCACCACAGGCCACAGCACCTCGGGTGGGCGGGCGATGTCCAGCCACATTTGATTGCCCGAGCGCTTGACCTCGATGTCGGCCAATTGCAAAGGGCTCACGCCATCGGCAGACGCAACAGCAGAGGGCTTGGCCTCGTCCAATTTGTTGGCGCTGACGCTGCCATTGGGCAATTCGTAGCGCTTGTTGCGGGTGACCTTGGTCAAGTCAGGCGGAACTTCCAGGCCGGTTTGGGCGGGTTCGTCGCTTTGGGTTTTGTAATTGACCTTGTCGGTGTCCATCACCGAACCACAGGCGGCCAGGGTGGCGGCCAAGATCAAACCGAGCAAACGGATAGGGACCAACTTGTGTGACTTCAACATACGTCCTTCAGGGGGGGGATCAGATCAGGCCATTCTTGCGAAGGGCAGCTTCCAGCAGCGGTTCGTTGGCGCTGGACAAGGGGGTCATGGGCAGGCGCATGGTGCCGCCGCACAAGCCCATGCGGGCCACGGCCCACTTCACGGGAATGGGGTTGGCTTCGATGAACATGTGTTTGTGCAAATTGAGCAACTGGCGCTGAATGGCCATGGCTTCTGCGGCTTTGCCCGCCATGGCGGCCACGCAGAGTTGGTGCATGAGTTTGGGGGCGACATTGGCCGTGACGCTGACATTGCCTTGGCCGCCGCAGAGCATGAGGGCGACCGCTGTGCCGTCGTCACCGGAATAGATGGCAAAACCCTTGGGCGCTTCATGAATCAGCCATTGGGCACGCTCGATGTTGCCCGTGGCTTCCTTGATGCCGATGATGCCGTCGACCTGCGCCAAGCGCATGACCGTGTCATGCTGCATATCGGCCACGCTGCGGCCCGGCACGTTGTAGAGCACCATGGGCAAACCCACGGCTTCGGCGATGGCGCGAAAGTGCAGGTACTGGCCTTCTTGAGTGGGTTTGTTGTAGTAGGGGACGACTTGCAATTGGCAGTCAGCGCCTACGTTTTTGGCAAATTTGGCCAATTCAATGGCTTCGGCGGTGGAGTTGGCGCCGCAACCCGCCATGATGGGCACTCGGCCTGCGGCTTGCTCGACCGCCACGCGGATGATTTCGCAGTGTTCTTCGACCGTGACCGTGGGCGATTCGCCGGTGGTGCCGACCACGCCGATGCAATCGGTGCCTTCAGCGATGTGCCAATCGATGAGGGTGCGCAGATGAGGGTAGTCGATGCTGCCGTCTTCCAACATCGGTGTGACCAAGGCCACGATGCTTCCAGTGATGGGTGTCATTGAGTCTCGTCAGAGGGTGACAAAGGGTGGATTCTAGCGTTCACGCACCGCCACGATACGCTGCACATAGCGGGGTGGATCTGGACAAAAACAGTCCTCGTAAGCCACCACCCGCAACGAGGCGCAAACTGCCAGCAATTCGCCGGCTTTGAGCAGGAAATTCGGGTTGGAGGGCTTGCCCACGGTCTCATGGCCCGCCGAGAAAGTTTCGTAAATCAGCACACCGTCTGGCGCCAAACTGCTCAAAATGGCAGGAAAAAGCGCTCGCCAAAGGTAGTTGGTGACCACCACCGCGCCAAAAGCTTGGCCCTCCAGAGGCCAGGGCTGGTTTTCCACATCGGCCTGCAGCACTTCGCCATAGGCTTTGGCAGCTTCTAGCGCCAAAGGGTCGCGGTCCACGCCCAGGCAATCGTGACCCAAAGCCTGCAAGCTTTTCATGTGCCGACCGTGACCACAGGCCAGGTCCAACACGCGGGCATGGGGGGGGATCAGGTGGGCCCAGCGCATCACCCAGGGCGAGGCAGCGCCCGTGCCGTGGGGGCCTGCACTCATGGGGCTTTGGGGCGGAATTCTTTTTTCACCGCCGCCAAGGTGAGTTGCTCAACCAGTCCAGGCAGCACCAATTTCAGCAGACGGGCCAATTTGCCTTGCGCGGTCATGACCACCTCGCGGCGGCGGCGCACCATGCCGTAGATGATTTGACGGGCGCATTCCTGGGTGGTCATGGCTTTGTCTTCACGCAAACCACTCACCCCTGCCAGTTCGCCTTCGGCATTCAAGCCGTGAAAACGGATGTTGGTGCGCACCACGCCTGGGTAGGCGATGGTCACGCTGACACCCGCGTCTTTCACCTCGGCACGCAGCGCCTCGAAGAAGCCGGCCATGGCAAATTTGCTGGCGCTGTAAGCGGTGCGCCCAGGCACGCCGACGATGCCGGCCAAGGAGGACACGGCGACGATGCGGCCGTGGCTGGCTTTGAGGTATGGCAGGGCCGCATGGGTGCAGTAGACGCTGCCCCAGAGGTTGACCCGCATCAGGTCTTCATACCAGCCCAATTTGTCGGTGGGCACGTCCTCCAACAGGGCATGGGCCGAGACACCTGCGTTGTTGATCAAGATGTCCAGGCTGCCAAATTGCTGCGCGGTGGTGTCCACCAAATGGCGGCATTGGACCGGGTCGGTCACATCGGTGGGCATGATCAAGGTGCGAGCGCCCAAAGCGTTGCACTCGGCGGCCACCGCTTGCAAACCTGCGGCATTGCGGGCTGCCAGCACCAGCATGGCTTGCAGGCCGTGGCGACGCGCCAGTTGACGGGCCAATTCAGCGCCTATGCCGTCGGATGCGCCGGTGATGATGATGTTGGGCATGCTAGAGACAACTCCACACTTGGTTGGCCAAATTGAACACGAAGTCGGGGTGCAGGTACATGGCGAACACGCCCGCCATGGAAACCGCGCCCAAGGCGTAGGTGAGCACCAAAGCCAGTTTTCTCATGCGGGAACAGGCGTGCGCTCGATGGCACGGTCTTGGATGGGCAGGTTGATCAAGGTGGCAAACAGGCTGAGGGCGATGGTGAGGTACCACACCAGGTCGTAACTGCCCGTGCGGTCATAGACCCAGCCGCCCAACCAAACGCCCAAAAAGCTGCCCAATTGGTGGCTCAAAAACACGAAACCACTGAGCATGGACAGGTGGGCCACGCCAAAAATTTGCGCCACCAAGGCGCTGGTGACCGGCACCGTGGACAACCACAGCAAACCCATGAGGGCGGCAAACACATAGACTGACAAAGGGGAGATGGGTATGCTGATGAAGCCAAGAATGAACACGGCCCGCGCCAGGTAAATGCCCGACAAGATTTTTTGCTTGGGCCAAACTTGCCCCAAACTGCCCGCCATGTAGGTGCCAAAGATGTTGAACAGGCCAATCAGCGCCAAGGCCGTGCCCGCCACTTGGGGCTCCAAGCCTTGGTCTTTCAAGTAGCTGGGCATGTGCACCCCGATGAAGACCACCTGAAAGCCACAGACAAAATAACCCGCCATCAGCAGTTGAAAACTGCGATAGCCAAAGGCCTCGCGCAAGGCATGCCAAATGCTTTGATCGCGTTTCGGGGTTTGTCCGCCAGCAAAGCCGGGTTCACGCAAGCCCATGGCCAGCGGCAGGATGCTCAGCAGCATCACGGCCAGCAGCACCAGGGCTTGTTGCCAGCCGATGTGACCGATCAAATAAGAGGAGGTGGGCACCAGCGCGAATTGGCCAAACGAGCCCGCCGCAGACACCACACCCATGGCCCAAGAGCGCTTTTCAGGGGGGATGTTGCGCCCGATGACGCCAAACACCACAGCGAAGGTGGTGCCTGCCTGGGCCGAGCCAATCAGCACGCCCGTGGTGAGCATCAGCCCCAACGGGGAGGTGGCGTGCGCCATGCCCCAAAGCCCTGCTACATAGAGAAGTCCGCCCACCAAAATGATTCGAAAAGCACCAAAACGGTCGGCCAACATGCCCGAAAAAATGCCAACCAAACCCCAAGTGATGTTTTGCACCGCAATCGCCAGCGCGAAATCTTCGCGGCCCCACCCCATGTCCTGGGTCATGGGCTGCATCCACAGGCCAAATCCGTGGCGAACCCCCATGGCCATGGACACAATCAGGGCGCCGCAGATGAGAACCTGCCACATGGGGAGGGATTTGTTGTGGGTTTGCATGTCTTAACTGTAACGATTTTGCTTGGATTCCATCCCAAAGCAGCTGGGGACTGTGGTTTCATCCAGTAGCCACCCTTGGGTCTGTCTACAATCTGCGCCCATGGCAAGCAAACAACCCGAATATTCCGAAGGCTCGATCCGCGTCTTGAAAGGCTTGGAGCCGGTCAAGCAGCGCCCGGGCATGTACACCCGCACCGACAACCCCTTGCACATCATCCAAGAGGTGATCGACAACGCCGCCGACGAAGCGCTGGCCGGACATGGCAAAAAAATCAGTGTCAGCCTGTTTGCAGACGGCTCCATCGGCATTGAGGACGATGGCCGCGGCATCCCCTTTGGCATGCACCCGGAAGAAAAAGCGCCGGTCATTGAGCTGGTGTTCACCCGCCTGCATGCGGGTGGCAAGTTTGACAAGGGCAAGGGCGGCGCTTACAGCTTCTCGGGCGGCTTGCATGGCGTGGGCGTGAGCGTCACCAACGCCTTGGCCCGGCGCATGGAAGTCACCTCTTACCGCGAGGGTCAAGTGGCGCATTTGGTGTTCTCGGGTGGCGACGTCACCGAGAAACTGCACATTCGCAAGGCCGAATCGGGCGACCGCCGCCAAGGCACCGTGGTGCGGGTCTGGCCCGACGCCAAGTACTTCGAATCGGCCAACCTGCCTTTGGGTGAACTCACCCATTTGCTGCGCAGCAAGGCGGTACTCATGCCTGGTGTCAGCGTCACGCTGGTGCAAGAAAAGGCCAAAGACAGCCAAACCTGGCTCTACAAAGGGGGCTTGAGCGACTACTTGACGCAAACCCTGAGCCATGACCCGTTCATCCCCCTGTTTGAGGGCGAGGGCTTTGCCGATGAAGGCCACGACAGTTTTGCCGAAGGCGAGGGCGCGGCGTGGTGCTTGGCCTTCACCGAAGACGGCTCGCCCGTGCGCGAGAGTTATGTCAACCTCATCCCCACCAGCGCAGGTGGCACGCATGAGAGCGGCTTGCGCGATGGCCTGTTCAATGCGGTGAAAAGCTTCATCGACTTGCACGCTTTGCTGCCCAAGGGCGTGAAGTTGCTGCCCGAAGACGTGTTTGCCCGTGCCAGCTTTATTTTGAGCGCCAAGGTGCTGGACCCGCAGTTTCAAGGGCAAATCAAAGAGCGGCTCAATTCGCGCGACGCGGTGCGTTTGGTGTCGAGCTTTGTCAAACCCGCGCTGGACTTGTGGCTCAACGCGCATGTGGAGTTCGGCAAAAAACTCGCCGAGTTGGTCATCCGCGCCGCGCAGTTGCGCCAAAAGGCTGGCCAAAAAGTAGAGAAGCGCAAAGGCTCGGGCGTGGCGGTGTTGCCCGGCAAGCTGACCGATTGCGAAAGCCGCGACTTGGCGCATAACGAATTGTTTTTGGTCGAGGGCGACAGCGCGGGCGGCAGCGCCAAGATGGGCCGCGACAAAGAAAGCCAAGCCGTGCTGCCCCTGCGTGGCAAGGTGCTCAACACCTGGGAGGTGGAGCGCGACCGCTTGTTTGCCAACAACGAGGTGCACGACATGGCCGTGGCCATCGGTGTGGACCCGCATGGCCCCAATGACACGCCGGACATGAGCGGTCTTCGCTACGGCAAGGTCTGCATTTTGAGTGACGCCGATGTGGACGGCTCGCACATTCAAGTGCTGTTGCTGACGCTGTTCTTCAGGCACTTCCCCAAACTGATCGAGGCGGGCCATGTGTATGTGGCGCGGCCTCCCTTGTTTCGGGTGGATGTGCCTGCCAGAGGCAAAAAACCCGCCGCCAAGATGTACGCCTTGGACGAAGGTGAGTTGACAGCCATCCTCGACAAAAGTGCCAAAGAAGGTGTGCCGCGTGAGAAATGCAGCATCTCCCGCTTCAAAGGTTTGGGCGAGATGAACGCCGAGCAGCTGTGGGACACCACATTGAACCCCGACACCCGCCGCTTGCTGCCGGTGCAGTTGGGCGTGCTGGACTTTGCCCAAACCGAGGGCCTGATCACCCAATTGATGGGCAAAGGCGAAGCCGCCGCGCGGCGTGAACTGATGGAGTTGCACGGCGACGCCATCGAGATTGATGTTTGAAACCCATGAGTGATACACCTGTTATTGACTTGAACGCCTCGTCCGAATCCGACGACGGCATCGCCTTAGGGCACTACGCCCAACGCGCCTACCTGGAATACGCCTTGAGCGTGGTCAAGGGCCGCGCTTTGCCCGATGTGTGCGACGGCCAAAAGCCGGTGCAGCGGCGCATTTTGTATGCCATGTCGCGCATGGGTTTGGGCTTTGGTGGCCCCAACGGCGCAGTAGGCGCACGACCTGTGAAAAGCGCCCGTGTGGTGGGCGATGTGCTGGGCCGCTACCACCCGCACGGCGACAGCGCCGCCTACGACGCACTGGTGCGCATGGCGCAAGATTTTTC
>CANGHG010000052.1 GCA_947453645.1 Comamonadaceae bacterium | reverse complement strand
TGCGTCTTTTTCACAAACACATGCAGCACCAGCAAAGTGCGCCCCTGAACAGCGGCCGAATGTGCGGCAAGCCCACACGCTGCGGCCCTAGCTCTTCAAGCATTTCACCGATGTGCAAAAACCGAGCTTGGATATCGGCGGGGATGGTCAGCAATTCACGCTCCGCCAGTGGATGCAGGGTCACAGTCCACTGGGTTTCTAGTATAGCCTTTTTGCTATTTTTTGGCATTTTCATCCCGCTCCCTTAGGCCACGCTTTATCCATGCTTTGTCAGCATGGAGGCAATTTTTTCGCGTTAGCTTAATGTGATGGCAATGATGCCGCGCTCTTGGCCCTGAAACGAATCGACGGAGCCCACGCTGAGTCTGCGTTACAGCGACACACTCAGCAGCAGTCGAATATTTGCCATACGAACGTATGGATTTTTTTATGGCCTAATGCTAGGATGAATCATGACCGCCGCTCAATTCGAATGGGATGACATCAAGGATGCTGAAAACCAAGCCAAGCATCACGTTTCATTCATGGACGCGCAGGCGGCATTCGCAGATCCGCACCGTGTTATCGCCAAAGACCTGGCGCACAGTGAAACCGAAGATCGTTTTTACTGCATCGGCAAAGCGGGCGGCGGCATCTTGACGGTGCGCTTCACCTACAGGCGTAAAGTCATTCGAATCATTGGGGCAGGCTATTGGCGTAAAGGAAAGGCAATTTATGAAAAAGAAGATCGTTTACACGGATGAACCCATGGGCGATGTTGAGGTGGTTGCGGATTTTCTGCCGTCGCCTGCCGAGCTGGCATTCAAGGAAGATGGCGTGAAAGTCACGCTGGCCCTGAGCAAGAGCAGCGTGGATTTTTTCAAGTCTGAGGCATCCAAGCACCAGACCCAGTACCAGCGCATGATCCGTCGCTTACTGGATTCATATGTTGAAGCGCAGGGCACCCTTGCCAGCAAGCCCAAGCGCTCAGTGCGCAAGCGGGCTTCGATTTAGTCCCAACTATCACTCAAGTTGCTTTGGATGCGGGTTACTTGGTCTTATTCGCGCGTTGACGCGCCGATTTGAAATCAGCGGCCACGGCGTCCACATCAACAGCTTTGGCTGCAAGCAAGCGATCCAGCGTTTTGCTCGCTTTTTGGAGCGAGGCAACATCTGCATCGGCTTGGCCATGGGTGGGGATGAAGTAGCCAATGGTTTGCCCATGACGTGTCACAGCAACCGGCGTGCTGGACGCGATGAATTCGGCCATACCGGCACGAAATTCCCGAATGCCCACTTTGGTAGCTTCCATCTTCTTCCTTTGCAGCCAAGGCTATTTTGTGGATCACAGTGTACACAATATCTGGGTTCATGTGGGTGACTTGATACGGTAGCCATCACCGAATCAAGTCTGTTTGCCCGCCACCCGTATGCCAATGTGCGCCAAGGCCTCATCCACTTGGTCAATCAAAATCAAGCACAGGTCGCCAGGGTTCAGCTGCGCCAAAGCGTGGTCGATGGCGATGAATTCACCGTGTATCTCGCTGATGTCGGTGGTGCGGGACGCGCCATTCAAACCTTGGCGTAACAAAGCCAGCACCTCGCCGTCGGCGCGGCCGCGTTGGCAAGCGTCTTCAAACAACACCACGCGCTCAAAGGCGCTGCCAATCAGGCGGGTTTGCTCGCGGATGTCCTCATCACGCCTGTCGCCCGCACCGCTGATGACCACGCTGCGTTGTTTGGCGGGCAGGTTGGTGACGGCCTGCACCAGCGCCTTGATGGCGTCGGGGTTGTGACCGTAGTCGGCAATGATGGTGGCACCCTTGTACTGGAACATGTTGAAGCGCCCAGGCACGCCTTGGGTGTCGCTCACAAAGTTGGACAAGCCTTGGCATATAGCGGCCCACGAGAGGTTCAAGGCCCAGGCCGCGCCAATGGACGCCATGGCGTTTTCCACTTGGAAACCGATGGCGCCGTTTTGCGTGAGCGGCACTTCAGCCAAGGAGATGCGCACCTGTTGTGCGCCTTCTTTGGCCACGATGTGCCCGTCTTCCACATACAGCACGCGCTTGCCTTGCGCACGGTGGGTGGCCAAGGTGGGGTTGTGCGGGTCAATGGCAAAAAAGGTCACTTGCCCTGGGCAATTGGGGGCCATGGCCACCACCATGGGGTCGGCGGCGTTGAGCACCGCCATGCCATTGGGGGCCACGTTTTGCACAATGACGCGTTTCAACACCGCCAGGTCTTCCACGGTGCTGATGTAGTTCAAACCCAGGTGGTCGCCTGCGCCAATGTTGGTGACCACCGCCACATGGCAACGGTCAAACGCCAGGCCTTCGCGCAACATGCCGCCTCGCGCTGTTTCCAGCACGGCGGCGTCCACATCAGGGTGCATCAACACGCTGCGGGCGCTGCGAGGGCCACTGCAGTCGCCGGTGTCGAGTTGCAGGCCGTTCACATACACACCGTCGGTGTTGGTCATGCCCACGCGCAAACCATGGGCGCGCAACAGGTGGGCACACAGGCGCACTGTGGTGGTTTTGCCATTGGTGCCAGTCACGGCAATCAGCGGGATGCGGCCGTCTTGGCCTTGAGTGAACATGGTGTCGATGATGGCGCTGCCCACATCGCGGCCTTTGCCAAACGAGGGTTGCAAATGCATGCGCAAACCAGGTGCGGCATTCACCTCGACGATGCCGCCGTTTTGTTCTTCCAAGGGCTTGAGCACCGACTCGACCACCACGTCCACGCCGCAAACGTCCAAGCCCACCATTTGCGCGGCCATGACGGCACGCGCCGCGACTTCGGGGTGCACATCGTCGGTGACGTCGGTGGCGGTGCCGCCGGTGGACAAATTGGCGTTGTTGCGCAAGACCACCCGAGCACCTTTGGCGGGCACGCTGTCGGCGTCCAGGCCTTGCTCTTTCAGACGGGCCAAAGCAATTTCATCGAAACGGATTTTGGTGAGGGAGGTGGCGTGGCCATCCCCTCGGCGGGGGTCGGCATTGACCTTGTCCACCAATTGGCGAACGGAGGAGCTGCCGTCGCCCACCACCAAAGGGGGTTCACGGCGGGCTGCCGCCACCATCTTGTCGCCCACCACCAGCAGACGGTAGTCGCTGCCAGGCAGGTAGCGCTCGATCATGATGTCGTCGCGAAACTCCAAGGCGTTGTTGAAACCCGCCATGACTTCTTCGCGGGTCTTGAGGTTGACCGCCACGCCTTTGCCTTGGTTGCCGTCACGCGGTTTGATGACCACGGGCAGGCCAATTTCTTGGGCGGCAACCCAAGCATCTTCAGCGTCTTCAACAGGGCGGCCAATGGGCACGGGCACGCCTGCGGCTTGCAGCAGTTTTTTGGAGAGTTCTTTGTCTTGCGCGATGGACTCGGCAATGGCGCTGGAGTAGTCGGTCTCTGCGGCTTGGATGCGCCGTTGTTGGCTGCCCCAGCCAAATTGCACCAAGCTGCCATCGGACAAACGACGAAAGGGAATACCGCGAGCCAATGCAGCGTCCACGATGGAGCCGGTCGAGGGGCCCAAGCGCAGGTCTTCATCGAGTTCGCGCAGCTCGTGCAGCGCTTTGTCCACATCGAAGGTTTGCTCATTGAAGGCGGCCAAGCACAGTTGTTCGGCCAAATCCAGCGCCAACTTGCCCACTTGTTCAACCGAGTACTCGACCACGACTTGGAACAAGCCTTCATCGGGCGTGGCGGTGGTGCGGCTGAAGGTGACCGGGCAACCCGCTTGAATTTGCAAATGCAGGGCCGTGGCTTCGAGGGCGTGCGCCATGCTCAGGTGAGCGCTGGCCTCGCCGGGTTGCAATCGACCCAGGCCAGGGAACAAATGGCGCAGGCGTTTTTCAAAGGCGTGTTGCTGGGCGCTCAAGTCGCTTTCAAGGCCTGGGGCGCAACGCACCATGGCTTCAACAGCAGTGTGGCGTGTCCACAAATTGGGGCCGCGCAAGGCGCGTGTGCGGGTGACTTCCATCAGGCTTTCTTTCTTGCAGCATCGGCAGCAGGTTGGCCGTAGTTTTTCAGGCCTGCACGAATCAAATCGGGGGACATGTCCAGGGCCCAGGCCACGGCCACGGCAGCCAGCACATGGGACAGACTGAGGCCACCGTTTTTCAGCAACTTGGCAATGGGAGGGAAGTCCAGTTGCAGCAGCACGGTTTGGGTTTTGCCGCGCGCCAAAATCACCTCGCCGTCTTGGCTGTAAACAGCGCGGCCTTGGGCCTCGCAGTGCTTGAGCAAGACCGTGTTGTGGGCGTCGGGTGTGTAGTAAATCACCTCGCCATCGCACAAATCGGCCAAGTCCACCAAGGCAGCGTCATCGGCATTGAGCACGGCAGCACCTTCGGGCAGCACCAGGTCCACCTGGGTGCGCACCACATTGCGCACTTGCTCGGGCGTGCTGACATCGTGGTCTTGCAAACCTGTGGCGTCGGGCATGTCGGTGAGCACGCCCACATGGCAGCGGTCGTAGGGCAAGCCTTCGTTGAGCACTTGCAAGGGCGAGTTTTCAAACACGGCGGCGTCTAAAGCGCGGTTGATGAGCAATCGCTGACTGGCCTCGAACACTCGCGCGTCTTTCGGGTCCACCAAGCGCTGGTCCATGAACAAACCTTTGGAAGACGCCAAGCCGGTGCGCCGTCCCGACAAATGGATGAGCCAGTTGACCAAATGCGCCAACTCGGCGGTTTGGCTGCGGCCCATGATGCCCACCACCGGAATGCGGGTGGGCTCTTGCGGCTTGAACAGGTGCGACACGATGGCCTCACCCACGGGGCGGGGCTGGCCAATGGCGGGCTTCAAATGCATGAGCAAACCAGGTCCGGCATTCACCTCGACGATGGCGCCGCCTTGGGCCAGCAAGGGTTTGCTGATGTCTTGGGCCACCAAGTCGATGCCTGCAATGTCCAAGCCAATCACGCGTGCAGCCAAGACCACGACGGCGGCCACCTCGGGATGCACTTCGTCGGTGACGTCAATCCCCATGTTGCCGGTGCGCTGAACAATGGCCACGCGGTCCTTGTCGGGCACGCTGGTGGCGCTCAAACCTTGGCGTTGCAACTCCAGCACCGCCGTGGGCAGGTCTTTCAAGCGGATGGTGTCCAAGGGGAAATCTTCTTCCTCGCCGCGACGCGGGTCGGAGTTGATTTGCAACTCGATGAGTTCTTCCACGGTGTGCACACCGTCGCCTGTGATCTTGGCGGTTTCGCCTTTGCAGGCAGCCACCACCCGGTTGCCCACCACCAGCAAACGGTGCTCTTCGCCAGGAATGAAGCGCTCGACCATGACCTCGGTGCCTTCGCGCTGGGCCACAGTGAAGGCGGCTTCCACATCAGCTTGTGTGCGCAAGTCCAGGGCCACGCCTCGGCCATGGTTGGCGTCAGTGGGCTTGACCGCCACGGGCAGGCCAATGTCTTGCGCCACTTCCCAGGCATGGGCGGGGGAGTCCACCACCTCGCCCGAGGGGATGGGCACGCCGCACTGGGTGAGCAGCATTTTGGTGAGGTCTTTGTCGCTGGAGATGCTTTCAGCGATGGCGCTGGTGCGGTCGGTTTCAGCGGTCCAGATGCGCCGCTGCTTAGAGCCGTAGCCCAGTTGCACCAAATTGCCCGAGGTGAGGCGGATGGAGGGAATTTTGTGTTCGGTGGCCGCGTCCACGATGCAGGCGGTGCTGGGGCCCAGGCACAGGCGGTCGACCATGGCTTTGAGTCGGTTGACCGTGCCAGAGACATCAAAGGCGGTGTTGTTGATGGCGGCCATCACCAAGTCCCTGGCGGCGGTGAAACTGGCGCGGCCCACTTCTTCTTGGCGGGTGCGGATCACCACCTTGTAAACCCCGCGCTGACTGGTTTCACGGGCTTTGCCAAAACCCACTTGCATGCCCGCCAAGGTTTGCAACTCAATGGCCACATGCTCCATGATGTGACCGCACCAAGTGCCTTCCTTCAAGCGCTCGAAAAACCCGCCGTGCTCGCCGACACCGCAACGGTGCTCGATCATGCCGGGCAGCCAAGTGGTGAGGCGCTCGACAAAGCCAGGCAGGGTGTTGGAGGGGTGGTCTTCCAGGACGCCAAGGTCAACCCAGGATTCAAGGACTGGGCGGTAGGTCCACACATTGGGGCCGCGCAAATAACGCATGCGCAAAATAGCGATGTCGGGAAAGGTCATAGGGGGAGGAGATGGGTGATGGGTGAGCCAGCGCGGCTGATGTGCAGGGTTAGAATCATTTTTTACTGCCGGTCATCCTACTAAGAATGAATCTTCCCTCACTTGTTGCGCCAGTTTTGCTGGATTTGCCAGCCATTTGGCGGGAGGACCTGCAGCTACAGTTGTCGTCCGAAGAAAACGTCTTGGCGTGGCTGGAGGTTGACCTCGATGCCTCATTGTATTTCGCGCAAGGCCTGCTGGTCCTCACCCCACAGCGCCTGCTTTGGCAGGCCCCCAAGACCCCCAACACCCCCTCCAGCTGGCAAAGTCTGCCCCTGCAAGCCGCCTTGCAACTCGATTTGAGCGACCATGCAGGCGTGGGCAAGCTGCAATTGCGAAATGCCGCCGAGCAACTGGGCGAATGGCGTTTCACCCTGGGCCACCACTTGCAAGCCGCCAGCCTGCTGTCCAGGTTCAACAAACTCCAAGCCGGGCACAGCCCCGCCAGTTGGCAGGCCTGGTGCCCCAACTGCCATGCGCCCTTGAGCGACCCCGAACAAGCCTGCCGCGCCTGTGACAGCGACACCGAGGACGCACCTGCCTCCACTTGGAGCTTGTTTCGACTGTGGCGCTTTGCCAAACCCTACCAAGGCCAGTTGTTGCTGGGCTTTTTGCTCACCTTGGCGTCCACGGCTGCCACCTTGGTGCCGCCTTACCTCACCATGCCCTTGATGGACCAGGTGCTGATTCCCTATCAAAACGGGCAGCAAATCGACATCGGCTTGGTGGCTTGGTATTTGGGTGGCTTGTTGGCGGCCGCGGTGCTGGCCTGGGGCTTGGGTTGGTTCAAAACTTATGTCTTGGCTTTGGCTTCCGAGCGCATTGGCGCGGATTTGCGCTCCACCGCTTACGAGCATTTGCTCAAACTGTCACTGGAGTACTTTGGTGGACGCCGCACTGGCGACCTGATGACCCGCATTGGCAGCGAAACCGACCGCTTGTGCGTGTTTTTGTCGCTGCATTTGCTGGACTTCGCCACCGACGTGCTGATGATTGTGATGACGGCCATCATTTTATTCACCATCGACCCCTGGCTGGCGCTGGCCACTTTGCTGCCCTTGCCATTCATCGCTTGGCTGATCCACATCGTGCGTGACCGTTTGCGCACCGGTTTCGAGAAGATCGACCGGGTCTGGTCCGAACTCACCAATGTGCTGGCCGACACCATCCCAGGCATTCGCGTGGTCAAGGCTTTTGCCCAAGAAACCCGCGAGGCCAAGCGCTTCCAAGAAGCCAACAAGCACAACCTGGCGGTGAACGATCGCATCAATTTTTTATGGTCGCTGTTTTCGCCCACCGTGACCTTGGTGACTGAAATTGGTTTGCTGGTGGTCTGGGCCTTTGGCATTTGGCAAGTGGCGCACCACCAAGTGACAGTGGGTGTGCTCAGCGCCTTTTTGGCCTACAGCGCCCGCTTTTACGCTCGGCTCGACGCCATGAGTCGCATCGTCTCCCACACCCAAAAAGCGGCGGCGGGCACCAAGCGTATTTTTGAAATCTTGGACCATGTCTCCAGCGTCCCCGAACCTGTCAGCCCCGTGGCCTTGCCCGAGGTGGTGGGCCATATCCAAATCAAGGATGCAGGCTTTCGCTATGGCAACCGTGCCGTCATCAAGGGCCTGAATTTGGACATCGCCCCGGGTGAAATGATCGGCTTGGTGGGCCAAAGCGGTTCTGGCAAAAGCACCATGGTCAACCTGATTTGCCGCTTCTACGACCTGAGTGAGGGCAGCATTCGCATTGACGGCACCGACATCCGCGATGTGCGCATCGCCGACTACCGCCGCCACATTGGCCTGGTGCTGCAAGAGCCGTTTTTGTTCTTCGGCACCATCGCCGACAACATCGCCTATGGCAAACCAGGCGCCACCCGCGCGGAGATTGTGGACGCGGCCCGTGCAGCGCATGCGCATGAGTTCATTTTGCGTTTGCCCCAGGGCTACGACTCTTTGGTGGGCGAGCGCGGCCAAGGTTTGTCGGGCGGCGAGCGCCAGCGCATCTCGATTGCACGTGCTTTGTTGATCGACCCGCGCATCCTGATCATGGACGAGGCCACCTCCTCGGTGGACACCGAGACCGAGCAAGAAATTCAAAAAGCCCTGGACAACTTGGTGCGTGGCCGAACCACCATCGCCATTGCCCACCGACTCTCCACCTTGCGCCGCGCCGACCGTTTGGTGGTGATGGAGCAGGGGCAGTTGGTGGAGCAAGGGCGGCACGACGAATTGCTGGCCCGCCAAGGCGCTTACTGGCGCTTGTACGAGGCGCAGGCCCGTCAAAAAGAAGCCGAAGAACAAGGCCTGACCCTGGGCACCGAGCGCGAGGAGCGGGTATGAACACGGTGTTTGATCTCAGCCAAGACCGCCTGGGTGTTTGGCAATTGCGATTGGATGGCGAGTTGCACAGCGGCGTGACCGTGGTGCGGGCGTTTCCCATTGGCGCGCCCCATGAGGCGGTGTCGGTGCTGAGCGCCGAGGGTCATGAGTTGCTGTGGATTGAAGCACCGCTGAGCTTGCCTGAGGGGCAACAGCAGGCGGTGAACAACGCCTTGCAAGCACGTGAGTTCATGCCCGAGATACAGCGTGTGGATGGGGTGAGCAGTTTCACCACCCCGTCAATTTGGTCGGTGCAAACCAACCGAGGCTTCACCCAGTTTGTGCTGCGTGGCGAGGAAGATATTCGCCGCTTGAGCGGCCAAACCTTGATCGTGGCCGACGAGCACGGGGTGCAGTTCCTCATCCGCAACCTGCCCGCCTTGGACAGGCACAGTCGCAAGTTGCTGGATCGGTTCTTGTAAACCCCGTCGTTGCGAGGCACGCAGTGCCGAAGCAATCAGCTGAACAGGTTTTTCAGCTTGTCTGCCCAACCCGCCTCGGTGGGTGAGTGCTTGGCCCCGCCTTTTTTCAGCGACTCGTCCAACTCTTTCAACAGCTTGCGCTGCGCTTCGGTCAACTTGACCGGCGTTTCCACCGTGATGTGGCAATACAAGTCACCAGGGAAGCTGGCGCGAACGCCCTTGATGCCTTTTCCGCGCAGCCTGAACTGTTTGCCCGTTTGGGTGCCTTCAGGCAGGTCGATGGCGGCTTCACCTGTGAGGGTGGGCACGCTCACCTCGCCGCCCAAGGCGGCGGTGGTGAAGCTGATGGGCACGGCGCAATGCAGGTCGTCGCCATCGCGCTGGAACACCTCGTGTTTTTTCAGGCGAATTTCGATGTAGAGGTCGCCTGGAGGGCCGCCGTTGGTGCCGGGTTCGCCGTTGCCGGTGCTGCGAATCCGCATACCGTCGTCAATGCCTGCGGGAATCGCGATTTCCAAGGTCTTTTGACGTTTGATCTTGCCTTGCCCGTGGCAGGGCGCACAGGGGTCGGTGATGGTTTTGCCGCTGCCTCGGCAGTGCGGACAAGTTTGTTGCACGCTGAAAAAGCCTTGGCGCATTTGCACCACGCCCTGACCTTGGCAAGTGCCGCAGGTTTTAGGGGAGGTGCCCGGTTTGGCGCCGGAGCCGTGACAGGTGTCGCATTCGTCGTAGCTGGGGATACGGATTTCGGATTTTTTGCCGGCCGCCGCTTCTTCAAGCGTGACTTCCATGGCGTAGCTCAGGTCGTTGCCACGGAACACCTGGCGACCACCGCCTTGTTGGCGACGTGCTTGGCCAAAAATGTCACCAAAAATATCGCCAAACGATTCACCAAATCCACCAAAACCACCAGCGCCTGCGGCGCCGCGCATGTTGGGGTCGACACCCGCATGACCATATTGGTCATAGGCCGCTCGTTTCTCGGGGTCGGAGAGCATTTCGTAGGCCTCTTTGGCCTCCTTGAATTTCACCTCGGCAGAAGCGTCACCCTGGTTGCGGTCGGGGTGGTGTTTCATGGCCAGTTTGCGATAGGACTTCTTGATCTCGTCGTCGCTGGCGTTTTTGGGTACACCCAATATCTCGTAAAAATCGCGTTTGGTGGCCATGGTGGTCTGGATCTGAAAAGTGCCAACGCCGCGTCAACCCTTCTCGGGTTTGAGCGCGGCGCACGGGGTTACGGGGTTTAAGGTTTTTTGACTTCTTTGACCTCGGCGTCCACCACATTGTCGTCGTGTGGTTTGTCGTGGCTGTGGTCGCCAGCTGCACCGCCTGCGGCAGCACCCGCTGCTTCTTTGGCTTGCTTGTCGGCATACACCATTTCGCCCAACTTTTGCGCGGCGGTCATGAGGGCTTCGGTTTTGGCGTTGATCGCGTCTTTGTCTTCGCCTTTCAGCGCTTCTTCCAGCTCCTTGACAGCCGCTTCGATTTTTTCTTTGTCGCCGGCTTCCACCTTGTCGCCGTGCTCGGTCAAGGATTTTTTCACGTCATGCACAGCCGCGTCACCTTGGTTGCGGGCTTGCACGATTTCGAGTTTTTTCTTGTCCTCGGCGGCGTTGAGTTCGGCGTCTTTCACCATTTGCTGGATCTCGGCTTCGCTCAAACCCGAGTTGGCTTTGATGGTGATTTTGTTTTCCTTGCCAGTGGCCTTGTCTTTGGCACCCACGTGCAAGATGCCGTTGGCGTCAATGTCAAAGCTCACCTCGATTTGTGGCGTGCCACGGGCGGCTGGCGGGATGCCCTCCAGATTGAACTCGCCCAGGCTCTTGTTGCCGCTGGCCATTTCGCGCTCGCCTTGGTAGACCTTGATGGTTACCGCAGGTTGGTTGTCGTCAGCAGTTGAGAAGGTCTGTGCGAACTTGGTCGGAATGGTGGTGTTCTTGGCGATCATTTTGGTCATCACACCGCCCAGGGTTTCAATGCCCAAAGACAAGGGGGTGACGTCCAACAACAACACGTCTTTGCGGTCGCCAGACAAGACCTGGCCTTGGATGGCGGCACCCACGGCCACGGCTTCGTCAGGGTTGACGTCGCGGCGGGGTTCTTGGCCGAAAAATTCTTTGACCTTGTCTTGCACCTTGGGCATGCGGGTCATGCCGCCGACCAAGATCACGTCGTCAATGTCACCCACCGACACGCCAGCGTCTTTGATGGCGGTGCGGCAAGGCGCGATGGTGCGCTCGATGAGTTCGTCCACCAGGCTTTCCAGCTTGGCGCGGTTGAGCTTGATGTTCAGGTGTTTGGGGCCTGAAGCGTCAGCCGTGACGTAGGGCAAGTTGATGTCGGTGCCAGTCGAGGAGGAGAGTTCGATCTTGGCTTTTTCTGCGGCTTCTTTGAGGCGCTGCAAGGCCAACACGTCTTTGGACAGGTCCACGCCCGATTCTTTTTTGAACTCGGTGATGATGAAGTCGATGATGCGTTGGTCAAAGTCTTCGCCGCCCAAGAAAGTGTCGCCGTTGGTGGACAACACTTCAAATTGTTTTTCGCCATCGACATCGGCAATCTCGATGATGGACACGTCAAAGGTGCCGCCACCCAAGTCGTACACGGCAATTTTGCGGTCGCCTTTTTCTGTTTTGTCCAGGCCGAAGGCCAGGGCAGCAGCCGTAGGTTCGTT
>CANGHG010000051.1 GCA_947453645.1 Comamonadaceae bacterium | reverse complement strand
GCGGGTGTGGGTGCGGTGGCCATGATGCGCACCATCAAACATGCGCTGGACCCGCACAACATCATGAACCCGGGCAAGGTGTTTTTGTACTGAGCGCCGCGGGCATGGCTCGTATCGTCTTTGCGAGGAGCAAACTGGCGAAGCCATCAAGCCCTCCCTCCGCCCCAGCAGATCGGCTGCCGCTCACCGCAGCCAAGCTGCGACGTTCGCTACGCACCCGACCCGCTGTGGCGGCGCATAGTGATCTTGTTGCGAACGCCAAAGGTCGCTCATTTGTTCGTTCATCTGTTCGTTCAACAGTCCGCGCAGCAGTTCAAGCAGTCGCTCATGCCTGCACGAAGTCATGTTGGATAGACAGACACGTTCGTTCGGACGCGTAGCGAACATCGCAGCTTGGCTGCTGTGAGCGGCGTTCGAATGACGTGGCTGTCGATAGGCGGTGGATTGCTTCGCTTCGCTCGCAATGACGACGCGAGAAATGACGCCAAGCAAGGTTGGCGCAGCAGCTCAAGCAGACGGCATGCACCTGCAAGAAGTCACATCGAATAGACAGACACGTTCGTTCGGACGCGTAGCGAACGTCGCAGCTTGGCTGCGGTGAGCGGCGTTCGAATGACGTGGCTGTCGATAGGCAATGGATTGCTTCGCTTCGCTCGCAATGACGACATGAGCAATGACGTCAAGCGACGTTGGCACCGCGCTCGATCACCACGGTGGCGTCTAGCAGTCCGCTGGAATGGTTCAAGTCAGACTGTGAAATCAGCACCGACAAATTGGCGCCCTTGAGCTGGTGCAGCACCTGCGAGATGCGCATCGACAGCGCTGGCGCCACGCCCTCAAAGGGTTCGTCAAGCAACAACAGCCGCGTGCCCACGGCCAAAGCCCGGCCCAGCGCCACCAACTTTTGCTGACCGCCCGAGAGCAGCAAGGCACGTCGCTGCGCCATGTCTTTCAATTCGGGCAGCACCTGGTAGACGAAAGCCAAGCGATCTTGCTCGTGCAAGGTTTTGCTGACCCACAGCGGGATGCAGATGTTTTCAGCCACAGTGAGTTCGGGGACCAAGCCTCGGTCCTCGGGCATGTAGCCCACGCCCAGGCCAGCACGCGCCTCGGGGGCCAGCTTGGCCAGGTCTTGGCCATCCAACAACACCTGCCCTTGCCTGAGGGGCAAGTGGCCCATGATGCTGCGCATGGTGCTGGTTTTGCCTGCGCCATTGCGCCCGACCAAGCCCATCATTTGGCCTTGGCCCACGGTCATGGAAAAGCCGCGCAACACCTGCGCTGAGGCGATGTCCACATGCAGCTGGTGCAACTCAAGCATGAGGCGGCTCCTGCGGGTCTTTCTCGCCTGTGACGTAGCGGCGCACATCGGCGTTGGCCAAAGCCACGGCGGGCAGGTCGTCGGCAATGATGCGGCCGCTGTAAAACGCAATCACCCGATCGCAATAACGGCTGACGATGTCCATGTCGTGCTCGACAAAAAGGGCGGTGAGCGGCTGCGAGCCCAGGGCTTGCATCACAGTGTCCATCATCGGGAATTTTTCTTCAGCCGCCACGCCGCTGGTGGGTTCGTCCAGCAACAACAGCTTGGGCGAACCGGTCATGGCCAAAGCGATGTCCACCAGTTTGCGCAAGCCCCCGGGCAACTCGGCCACCAAGCGGCGCTGGTGATCCAGCAACCGAAAACGCGCCAGCACCTCTTGGGCGCGCAGCACCGCATCCGCTTTGTTCGCGGGACGCCACAAGGACAAGCGGTTGTCGTGGATGGTTTGCGCCACCAACATGTTGTCCAGCACGCTCAAGGACGGGTAGAGCTGGGGTATTTGAAACGAGCGCGCCACGCCCAAGCGGGTGATGTCTCGCGGGCTCTTGCCGGTGATGTCATCGCCGTCCAACAAAATCTGGCCTTGATCGGGCTGGACATAGCCCGTGATCATGTTCACAAAAGTGGTCTTGCCCGCACCATTGCTGCCAATCAGGCTGATGCGCTCACCCGCCCGAATGTCCACCTGCAAATCATGGGCGGCCACCACCGCACCAAAGCTTTTGTGCAAACCCTGTGCGCGCAACAACAAGGCTTGGCTCATGCCTCACCCCCAGGTTGTTGGTGCTGCCCCCAAGCGCTTGGCCACAATGAGCCCAGGCCTTGCGGCAAAAACCGAATCACCAAGAGCAAAAACAAACCCAGCGCGAGTTGCCAGGTGCTGGGGAAATACGAACTGGAAAACGAGCGCACCACTTCCAACACCACCGAGGCCAACATGACCGCCACCACGCTTTGTGTGCCCGCCAAAATGGCCACGAACACGAACTCGCCCGAGGTGGTCCAGTAGCTGAAGTTCGGATCAATGTGGCCCAAGGCCATGACCGCCAAGGCGCCGCCCATGCCGCCCAAGAAAGCGGCCATGGCGAAATTGATGGCCATGGTTTGGCTGACCGAGCCGCCCATGTACTCCACCCGCAATTCGTTGTCGCGGATGGCACGGGTCACCAAACCGCGGGTGGACCCCATGTAAATGCGAGCGGCCAGGCCCATGAACACCGCAAAGCCCAGGGTAACGGCCAGCAACACCCAGCTGACTTGCGCATCGACCAGGGTCTGGCCCAAGAGGGTGACCCGCCCCATGTTGAAGCCATCCGACCCGCCCAAGGTTTCGGTTTTCACCAAAATGCCATAGCCCACCATGGACAGCGCCAAGGTCAGCATGGAGAAGAAGATGCCCCGATAGCGCGAGAGCAAGGGTGCAAACGGCGCGGTGATGAGCATGGCCACCGTGCCACCCAGCACGGGCAAAACCAGCGCATCGCTCACGCCCCAGTGTTGGAACACCAGTGCCGCCGCATAACCACCCAGCGCGGACATCAGGCCTTGACCAAAGGCCACGACGCCGCCTCGCATGAGCAACACAATGCCCAATGACACCAAGCCATTGGCCAGCGCCATGGTGAGCATGAATTGCAGCCACTTGGGCAAGAACAGACTCAGCCCCAAGCAAGCGAGCAACACCAACACCGCGCGAAACAACAAGGCTGCCATCAGATTTTTCGCGCCTGTATGCGTTGAAACAAGCCTTGGGGTCTGAACATCAACACCAGGGCCATCACCATATACACCGAGAACAACTCGGCCACAGGCACCAAATGGACCGCCAAAGCACGCGCCAAGCCCACGATGAGCGCACCGATGGCCGCGCCTTCAATGCTGCCCAAACCGCCAATGATGACCACGGCAAACGAGATGATGATGACGCCCACCGACACGCCGGGTTGCACCGAGATCATGGGTGCGGTGAACGCGCCGCCCATGGCCGCCAACAAAATGCCAATGCCAAAAGCCGCCATGTACACCCGCGAGACTTTCACGCCCATGCTGGCCGCCACCTCGGGGCTGTGGATGACCGCGGTCACGATCTTGCCAAAGCGGGTTCGGTTCAAGCCCCACCAAACCACCAAACCGACCAGCACGGCCAAGCCCATGAGGAACAGGTCGTAGCCCACATAGCTTTGGCTGCCGATGTCGATGTTGCCAAACAGGCCATAGGGCTCGGATACGTAATACGGGTTGGCACCCCAAATGAGTTTGGTGATGTCTTCCAGCATCAGGAACATGGCGTAGGTGACCAAGACCAACAACACCTCGTCTTGTCCATAGAAAAACCGCAACAAACCACGCTCGGTGGCAGGAGCCACCAACAGGGCCACCAATACGGCGGCCAGCAACATGGCCAGCAATGACATGTAAGGCGAGGTGTTCAAGGCGGTGACGCCCGCCACCGCGCTTGCCGCGGCATAAGCACCCAAGGCGTAAAAACTGCCATGGGCGATGTTCAAAATTTTGAGCACCCCAAACACCAGGGTGAGGCCCAGTGCCACGATGAACAGCCAGGAGGCATAGCTCAGGCCGTCCACCAAAATCGTCAATGCCAGTTGCATGGGTTCTTTATTTGCACTTGGCACCCGCAAAACCCGACTTCAACCAGTCTTCGGACTTCACATTCAGGGGCGGGTTGACGCACTCGGCGTCAAAGCGCTGGATGTCTTCAAGCAGCACCATTTTTTTCTCGTCGCTCCATTTGGTGCGGCCAATGGCGGTGTCTTGAATGGCCTGCTGGCCGTTGGACAAGGCCATGCGGATCTTGCCTGCGGGCGACATCCACTCGCTGCCACGCAAAGAGGCGGCCAACATTTCGGTGCTGGGCTTTTTGCCTTTGTTTTGTGCCATGGCTTTCTCGGCGGCAAGCTTCAAGCCCATGAGGGCCTGGGCCATGCGGTAGGGCGCTTGCACGGGATACACATTGTTGGCCTTGCTGTAGCTGTCCCACCACCAGGTGTTGAGCGGCGAGGGTGGTGCCATGAGGCCATAAGCGCCGCGTGCCCCCAGGATGGTGCCGTCGGGCATTTTGTTGCCCAGCCCGGGCAACACATGGTCGCCCGCACTCAACACGACTTGCGATTTTTTGAACAAACCACGAGGCGCCGCTTGCAAGATGAAGGCCTGCAAATCGCCGCCCCACAAACTCGAGTGCACCAGGTCGGCGGGTTGCGACATGAGGGCTGAAATTTCGGTGCCGTACTGACCCGCGCCAAACTTGGGCAACTGGTCCACACCAGGCTTGGCCTCGGGGTAGAGGTTGGCCATGGACAGCACAAAGTCTTTGCGAGAGTCTTGGCCCCAGGCGTAGTCTTGGTTGATCAGGTTGAAGGTTTTGACAGGGATCTTGCGCGCCTTGAGGTAACGACTCAATGCCACGTTGTCCATGGTGGCGTGCGCCGCGGTGCGAAACACATAGCGAAAGCTGTTGTCTTCAAAAATGCGTGGCGTGCCGCAGTCGTAAAGAATGAGGAATTTTTTCAACTCTTCGGCCACGGGCGCCACGGCCAAGCAGTCGCCCGAACCCACATAGCCCACCACCACATCCACCTTGTCGCGCTCGTACAGGTTGCGCAACTCTTGCACTTGCTTGGTGGCGCCGCCCGCCTCGTCCACGTAAATGGCTTCAATCGGCATGCCGCCGATACCGACCTTGTTGTAAGGCGCAGGCGCTTGGCCTTTGTTGAAGGCGTCCACCAGCATCTTGGCGCCATTGACCGCAGGGATGCCAAAGCTTTCTGCCGCTTGGCCCGACAAGAAACTGACGATGCCGATTTTGAATGTCTCTTGCGCCTGAACCAAACCGGCCCCCAGTCCCAGGGCCAACAGCAAGGCGCTGTTGCGCCAAAACGGACGTGCGGAAAAAGACATGGCAAAACTCCTGAAATCTCGAGACATGGCGCTCATGAACTTCGCGCTCGGCAACCTTCAAGGATACCCCGCGCCGCCCTTGTTTCAGGGCGGTGTAAACACTAGCCGCGCAATTTGTCGATCAATCCATTCAAGGCGTCCAGGGAGCCAAACTCGATGGCGACCTCGCCCATTTGCTCCAAGCGACCTTGGCGCTTGACTTGTTTTTTCACGCGAATGTCCACCTGGGCGGTGAGCAAATCGGAAAGCTCTTCTTCCAGGCGCTTCAAGTCGCGCGACTTGTCTTTCTTGGGCTTTTGCGCGACCAAGGAAAACTCGGCTCCGATTTTTTTGACCAAACTCTCGGCCTCGCGCACCGAGAGTTTTTTGGCGCTGATTTGATTGGCCGCGGTGATTTGCGCCGCCTTGTCCAACGACAACAAAGCGCGGGCATGGCCCATGTCGATGTCGCCAGCCATGAGCATGGTTTGCACCGGATCGGCCAGGTTGAGCAAGCGCAGCAAGTTGCTGGCTGCACTGCGCGAGCGGCCCACGGCTTGGGCGGCTTGTTCATGGGTCAGGCCAAATTCTTTGATGAGCCGCTGCATGCCCTGCGCTTCTTCCAGCGGGTTCAGGTCTTCGCGCTGCATGTTTTCAATCAGCGCCATCGCGGCGGCGGCCTGATCGGGTACATCACGCACCAACACCGGCACCTCGCTCAAACCAGCGAGTTTGGAGGCGCGAAAGCGCCTCTCGCCGGCGATGATTTCGTACTTGCCCGCGTTCTCACCTTGGCTGACCAGACGCACCAAGATCGGCTGCATCACGCCCTGGGTTTTGATGCTCTCGGCCAACTCGTACAAAGCGCCTTCGTCCATGCGGGTGCGGGGCTGATAGACCCCCGCCACCAATTGGTCCACCGACAAGGTCGAGGGACTGCGCTCGGCGGCGGCGAGGTTGCCAGTTTCTGTGGCGGTGGGGCCCAACAAGGCCTCCAATCCACGGCCCAGGCCTTTGATTTTCTTGGTCACCATGTGTGTTTCTCTTTGCTGCGGACTGGCCGCGCTGTTACATCAAAAGTTCTTGAATCGTTCGACCAGCTCTTTGGCGAACTCGATGAAAGCCTGGCTGCCCTTGGCAGCAGGGTCGAACACCACGCCGGGCAGGCCGTAGCTGGGCGCCTCGGCCAAGCGCACATTGCGGGGAATCAAGGTGTTGAACACCTTGTCGCCAAAATGCGCTTTGAGCTGATCGCTCACCTGTTGCTGCAAGGTGATGCGGGGGTCGAACATGACCCGCAACAGGCCAATGATTTTCAAATCGGGGTTCAAATTGGCATGCACTTGTTTGATGGTGTTGACCAAATCGGTCAAACCTTCCAAGGCGAAATACTCGCACTGCATGGGCACGATGACGCCGTGCGCCGCGCACAAACCATTGAGCGTCAACATGGAGAGCGACGGCGGACAGTCCACCAGCACCACGTCATAGTCGTCTTGCACCTTGGCCAGGGCTTGTTTCAAGCGCTTTTCGCGTTGCTCCAAATTGACCAGTTCCACCTCGGCACCCGCCAAATCGCGGTTGGCGCCCAGCACATGGTAGGTGGCCATGTTCGGTTTGGCCGCCGCTTCGCCCCAGACACTGGGCACCCGCGCTTGGTCAATGTCGGCTTCACCCAGCAACACCTCATAAACCGAGTGCGCCAAATTGCGCTTGTCCACGCCAGAGCCCATGGTGGCATTGCCCTGCGGGTCGAGGTCGACCATCAAGACCCGCTGGCCAATGGCGGCCAAGGCCGCCGCCAGGTTGATGGTGGTGGTGGTTTTGCCAACACCGCCTTTTTGATTGGCCACGCAAAAGATCTTGTACATGCTGATTTACTTTTGAAGAATGAGTCGAATGCCAAACGCCACCAACAAGGTGCCCGCCACTTTTTGCAGCAAAGGGCCCAGCCACGGGTGCTGGCGCATGCGGCGGCGCAAGCGACTGGCCAAGACCGTGAGGATGAGGCTGTAGAGGAAGGTGAGGGCGGCGATGGTGACCGCCATGAGACCAAAGGTGGTGAGCGTGGGCGGCACGGCGGGGTCGACAAACAAGGGGAAAAACGCCATGTAAAACACGATCGCCTTGGGGTTGAGCAAGGTGATCCAAAAGGATTGGCGGAAAAAGCGACCAGAGGACATGTCCAACAACGGCGCGTCGCCCGGTTTGGCCATCACCATTTTGATGCCCAAGTAAGCTAGATAGATGGCGCCCAACCATTGCACCGCACCAAACCAGGTGGGTGAGGCCATGAGCAAGGCCGACAAGCCAGCCACGGCAGCCCACATCAACACCTGGTCGCCAACGATGATCCCAAAGCCCGACATCAAGCCACCACGCACACCGGCCATGGCCGTGGAGGTGAGCAAGGCAAGGTTGCCAGGGCCTGGAATGGCCAAAAAGATGATGACCGCGCCGACAAAAGCCGGATAGTCTGCGATGCCCAACATGGATCAGAGCTTTGAATAGTGCGAGGGGAGCAGAGTGTAACTGCCCGGGGAGCCGTGCGGGTGTTTCACGTGAAACATCTGCCGACATTGCGAGGCCGGCCGCCTTGGCTGCTCAGCTTGGCTTCATCCAGACCAGGCAGCGTTCGGCATCCAAGCCTGGTACTTGCAGCGGCTGCACCTGTTCCAGGGCCACATCCTTGGGCAGGGCGGCCAACTCGTCCAAAGGCTCTCGCCCTTTCATGGCCAGCCAAACACCGCCTGGCTGCAAAGCCGCCCGCGAGCCGCTCACAAAATCGGCCAGCGAGGCGAAGGCGCGGGAGGTGATCAGCTCGAAAGGGCCGCTCAAGTCTTCAACCCGCGAATGCACGCCTTTCAGGTTTGACAGGCCCAAGGCATGGGCTGCGGTCTGGATGAAGGCCGCTTTTTTGGCCACGGTGTCCACCGCCGTCACCTGCACCTCGGGACAAGCGATGGCCAAAACCACGGCGGGCAAACCACCGCCGGCCCCCACATCCAAAACAGTTTTCAAATTCGGCACGCGCTGGCGCAAGGGCCTGATGATGGCCAAGCAGTCCAACAGGTGCTGGGTCAGCATCTGGGCGGGGTCGCGCACCGCGGTCAGGTTGTAAACCTTGTTCCACTTGCCCAACAAGTCCAAATAAGCCAAGAGTTGCTGCTGTTGATGCTCGCTCAAATCCAAGCCCAGCGCCACCAAGCCCTGCCGCAGGGCTGGCGCCAATGCATGGCTCATGCCGTGGCCTCGGTCTTTGGCAGGTCAAAACCGCCGAAGTGGGCGCGTCGCAAATGAATCAACAACAAGGAAATGGCCGCCGGCGTGACGCCCGAAATGCGCGAAGCCTGGCCCAAGGTTTCGGGTCGATGCTTTTGCAGCTTTTGCCGCACCTCGATGCTCAGGGCGGGAATGGCCATGTAGTCCAAGGCGGCGGGCAGGGGCAGTTGCTCGTAATGCGAGGCCCGCTCCACCTCCTCGCGCTGGCGGTCGATGTAGCCCGAGTACTTGGCCGAGATGTTCACCTGCTCGATCACTGTTTCACGTGAAACATCGTCCAGCGAGGCCAAATGGGGGCTGGCAAAGCGGCCGCCATCCAGGCTCATCAAGGCCTCGTATCTGACATCGGGGCGGCGCAGCAAGTCGGCCAAGCTGTGCTCGTGGGCAATGGCTTTGCCCAACACCCGTTCGGTCTCTGCCGCCGGCAAGTTGCTCGGGTTGATCCAAATCGAGGCCAGGCGCTGGGTTTCCAGGGCAACCGCGTCGCGCTTGCGGCAAAAGGCGTTCCATTGTGCGTCGCCCACCAAGCCCAACTCGCGGCCTTTGTCGGTCAAGCGGGCGTCGGCATTGTCTTCGCGCAACTGCAGCCTGAACTCGGCGCGGCTGGTGAACATGCGGTAGGGCTCGACCACGCCTTGGTTCACCAAGTCATCCACCAACACACCCAAATACGCTTGGTCCCGGCCTGGCGTCCATGCCTGTTGGCCTTGCACTTGCAATGCCGCGTTCATGCCTGCGTACAAACCTTGAGCCGCAGCCTCTTCGTAGCCCGTGGTGCCATTGATTTGACCCGCGAAGAACAAACCGTCGATTTGCTTGGTCTCAAAGCTGCGTTTGAGTTCGCGTGGGTCGAAGTAGTCGTACTCGATGGCATAACCGGGCCGCAAAATGTGCGCGCTTTCCAAACCCTTCATGGACCGCACCAGCTGGTACTGGATGTCAAAAGGCAGGCTGGTGGAGATGCCATTGGGGTAGTACTCGTTGGTGTTCAGACCTTCGGGCTCCAGGAAAATCTGGTGGCTGGTTTTGTCGGCAAAGCGGTTGATCTTGTCTTCCACGCTCGGGCAGTAGCGCGGGCCCACGCCTTCAATTTTGCCGGTGAACATGGGGCTGCGCTCAAAGCCTGAACGGATGATGTCGTGGGTGCGCTCGTTGGTGTGGGTGATCCAGCAGGCCATTTGGGCCGGATGCATTTCGCGCCGCCCCATGAAGCTGAACACCGGCATCTCGGCCGACTCGCCACCCGGCATGCCGTCGCCTGCTTGCTCCAAACACTGGCTGAAATCGATGGTGCGGCCGTCGAGTCGTGGCGGCGTGCCGGTCTTCAAGCGGCCTTGCGGCAGCTTCAATTCTTTCAGCCTGGACGACAACCTGAGCGCAGGCGGGTCCCCCGCCCGACCCGCCGAGTGGTTTTGCAAACCCACATGGATTTTGCCGTCCAAAAAAGTACCTGCCGTGAGTACAACGGCCTTGGCAGCGAAGTGCACACCAACTTGTGTGATGGCGCCGACCACCCGCTGACCCTCTACCATCAAGTCATCCACCGCTTGTTGGAAAAGCCAGAGGTTGGGCTGGTTTTCCAAGCGATGGCGAATCGCGGCCTTGTAGAGAATGCGATCAGCCTGAGCGCGGGTGGCCCGCACGGCCGGACCTTTGGAGCGGTTGAGGATGCGAAATTGAATGCCCGCCTCATCGGTGGCCAAGGCCATGGCCCCACCAAGGGCGTCGACTTCTTTCACCAAATGACCTTTGCCAATCCCACCGATGGATGGGTTGCAACTCATTTGCCCCAAGGTTTCAATGTTGTGCGAGAGCAGCAAGGTGCGGCAACCCATGCGCGCGCTGGCCAACGCGGCCTCGGTGCCCGCGTGTCCGCCACCAACCACAATCACATCAAACTGCTCGGGGTACAGCATGGCCCACCTTCGTAAAACAGCCATTTTAAGTTGCGGCAAGGTCTGCACGAGAGTGACACAATCAAAGCCACCAACACCCAATGGCCACAGGAGACCCTATGCACATCCCCTCAATGAAAGAACTCGTCAGCGAAGAAGAATGGCAACTGCGCTGCGACTTGGCTGCGGCCTACCGCTTGGTCGCCATGTACGGCTGGAGCGACCTGGTGTTCACCCACATCAGCCTGCGCTTGCCCGACAGCATCAGCGGGGACGAGCCGCAATTTCTGATCAACCCCTATGGCTTGATGTTCGATGAAATCACCGCCTCCAGCTTGGTGAAAGTCGACATGGAATGCAACAAACTATTGCCCAGCAGCTTTCCCGTCAACCCCGCCGGCTTCACCATCCACAGTGCCATCCACGCGGTGCGCCACGACGCCCAGTGCGTCATGCACACCCACACCCGCGCCGGTGTGGCGGTCAGCGCCTTGGCGTCTGGCCTGTTGCCCATCAGCCAACAATCCACCTTCATTGTCAACAACGTGGCCTACCATGACTACGAAGGCCTGGCTTTGCGTGGCGACGAAATTCCACGCCTGCAAACCGATTTGGGCAGCAAGAAATACCTGATCTTGCGCAACCACGGCTTGCTCACCACCGGCAAAAGCGCGGCCGACGCCTTCCTCAATATGTACATCTTGGAAAGCGCCTGTCAAATCCAAGTCACGGCGCAGGCCTGCGGTCCTTTGGTCATGATTCCAAGTTCCATCACCGACAACATGGCCGAGGTCATGAAAGTCGCCACCGCCGGACAAGGCGCTGGCATTGCCTGGCCCGCCCTGATTCGCAAGCTCGACCGCACCGACCCCAGCTACCGGAGTTGAGCTTGCGCTGCGTCATCAACTTGGGCAACCCCTTGCTGGCGCAAGCCGATGGCGCAAGCGCCAAAGGCGTGTCGGTGGACATGGCGCAGGCCTTGGCCCAGCAGCTGAACACCAACTGTGAGCTGCTGCTGGTGAACAACGCACGTGAAGCGGTGGAGGCTTTGGCGCAAGACCAGGTCGACATCGGCTTTTTGGCGGTAGACCCCTCGCGCGCCGAACAGATTGCATTCACCCAGCCTTATCTGTTGATTGAGGGTTGCTACTTGGTGCAACAGGACTCCCCCTTGATGGACATCACACAAGTGGACCAAGTGGGCATTGACGTGGTGGTGGGCTTGGGGAGCGCCTACGATTTGCATTTGAGCCGTCACTTGAAGCATGCGCGCTTGGTACGCGCCGAGTCCTCCAAAGACGTGGTACCCACCTTCTTGCAAGGCGGTCATGCAGTGGCCGCGGGCGTCAAGCACCAATTGGAAACCGATGCCGCGCGGCACCCGGGTCTGCGGCTCTTGCCTGGTGCTTTCATGCCGATTCAACAAGCCATGGCCACGCCCAAAAAACGAGGCGCTGAAGCACTCCGGTCTTTAGAAGATTTCGTTCAGGCGCAGAAACAAAATGGCTTCATCAAGGCCGCCATGCAAGCCCATGGAGTGAGCG
>CANGHG010000050.1 GCA_947453645.1 Comamonadaceae bacterium | reverse complement strand
TACACCTGGCAAGCCGCCATGTGGGTGTGTATCTACCTGCTGTTGCCTCTGTTGTTGCTGGGCAGCCTGATAGACGGCCTGATACAGCTGACCACCGGGGTCTGTACCGGGTTTTGGTGTTATTTCTAAAGCGTGGCCGTTCATGGATGAGGCATCTTAGCGGGTGCGGTTTGCGTGTTTTATTAAAGAATTCTTTAAAATAATTGACTTTTATTAAAGAAATCTTTAATATAGATAGATTAAATTAAAGCTTGCTTTCACATGCCCCGCATCACTGGCCGATATGCCATCTCCACCACCCAGGGTGAAGCCGTCAAAGCCTTTATTCCGCATGGCTTGCCCCCTGGCGAGCCTGCGCTGGATCAAGCCGCCTGGGAACGGTTGAACGAGGACGCCTTGACAGCGCTGCAGCGCTTGTCGGCGGTGGCTGGTTTTATGCCCTCGGTGGAATGGCTGCTCTACAGCGCCATCCGCCAAGAAGCCTTGTTGACCTCCCAAATTGAAGGCACGCAAGCGACATTGATCGACTTGTTCGATGAAGAAGCAGGTTTGTCCATTTCCAACACAGACGATGTGGAAGAGGTGACCAACTACCTGCAGGCTTTTCATTGGGCGCAAGGACAACTGCGCAGTGAAACGGGTTTGCCCATCAGTGTGCGTTTCCTCAGTGAAGCCCATCGCCTGCTGCTCAACGGCGTTCGTGGCACAGGCAAACAACCTGGCGAGTTGAGGCGTTCACAAAATTGGATTGGTGGAACACGCCCGAGCACTGCGGTGTTTGTGCCACCACCTGCGGACCAAGTGCCAGCTTTGCTGGCAGACCTGGAGCGCTACATCCACGCGGACCACACTGACTTGCCCGTGTTGGTGCGGATTGCCTTGGTGCATGCGCAGTTTGAAACCATTCACCCCTACTTGGATGGCAATGGTCGTATCGGTCGACTGCTGATTGCCATCTTGCTGGAGCATTGGCAACTCTTGCCCGAACCCCTGATCTACCTCAGTGGATTTCTGAAGCAACACCAGTCCGAGTACTACCGCCGCCTGTCTTGCATTCGCACCGAAGGCGACTGGGAAGCTTGGATTCGGTTTTTTTTGGAAGCCGTGCAAAGTGCTGCGCGGCAATCGGAAGAAGCCGTGGTGGCTGTGGCCACTTTGGTCACCAACGACCGAAAGCGCTTGTTGGCGCATCCCAAGGCCAACGCCATCAGTTACCGCTTGTTTGAACGGCTGCCCACCATGCCTCGTTTCACGGTGGATCGGGTCTGCCAAACCCTGGACACCACTTTCCCCACAGCCAGTGCAGCCATCAAATTACTCGAAGATCTGGGCATGGTGAAAGAGTTGTCTGGCTTGAAAAAAAACCGCACCTACAGTTATGCGGCCTATATTGACTTGCTCAGCCGATGAGCTTCTTTAGCGAAACACCCTGAATGACCAAAACCGCCTCCTCCCCCCAATCCCTCTCCGGCCTGCTGCCCTTTGTCAAACCCTACAAAGGCCGCATCGCCTTGGCAGGGCTGTTTTTGCTGCTGGCCGCTGGCACCACGCTGGCGTTCCCTTGGGCGCTGCGCCTGCTCATCGACCAGGGCCTGAGCGGCCCAGACAGCGGCGCCAAGTTGGCGGGTCAGTTTGGCCAGTTGTTCTTGGTGGCGGCGGCCTTGGCGGTGTTTTCGTCGCTGCGTTTTTACACGGTCACTTGGTTGGGCGAGCGCATCACCGCTGATGTGCGCAACGCGGTCTATGGCCATGTGCTGCAACAAAGTCCTGCGTTTTTTGAAACCACGCAAACCGGTGAGGTGCTCTCACGCCTCTCGAATGACACCACGCTGGTGCAAACCGTGGTGGGTTCGTCCCTCTCCATGGGCTTGCGCAATTTGGTGATGGGCACGGGCGCTTTGCTGATGCTGGTCTACAGCCACCCCATGTTGATGCTGCAAGTCATTGGTTTGTTGATTTTGGTGGTCTGGCCCAGCATGACCTTGGGCCGTCGGGTGCGCAAGCTCTCGCGCGCCAGCCAAGACCGGGTGGCCGACGCCAGCGCCATGGCCGCCGAGGTGCTGAACGCCATTCCGGTGGTGCAAAGCTACACCGCTGAAACCCGTGAATCCCAGCGTTTCACCGAGTCCACCTCGCAAGCCGTGAGCACCTCCTTGCGCCGCGCCCGAGCGCGTTCGGTGCTGGTGGGTTTCATCATCCTGGCCAGCAGTGCGGCGCTCTTGTGGGGCTTGTACCAGGGCACATTGGCTGTGCGCGACGGCACCATGAGTGCTGGCGAGTTGGGCCAGACCGTGGTGTATGTCATTTTGTTGGCCAGTGCCTTTGCGGTGTTGGGCGAGGTGTATGGCGATTTGCTGCGTGCGGCGGGCGCCACCGAACGTTTGATGGAGTTGCTGGGCACCCGCTCGGTGGTGAGCTCGCCACGGGTGCCCGTGCAAGCCCCTTGGCCTGCACACGGCTCATCGGTGTCCTTGCAGGGCTTGGATTTTCACTACCCTTCACGTCCACAAACATTGGCACTGTCGGGCTTGAGCGGGCATATCGCGCCCGGTCAAACCGTGGCGGTGGTGGGCCCCAGTGGCGCGGGCAAAACCACCTTGTTTGGCTTGCTGCTGCGCTTTCATGACCCGCAAGCTGGGCAACTGGTGTTGGATGGTGTGCCTATCAACGAGATGTCATTGCAGGATCTGCGTTCGCGCATCGGCATCGTGCCGCAAGAGCCGGTGATTTTTTCGGGCACAGCCATGGACAACATCCGCTATGGCCGCCCAGTCGCCAAAGACGATGAGGTGTTGGCCGCGGCCAAGGCTGCTTTTGCCGATGAGTTCATCGTGGATCTGCCCCAAGGCTATGACACCTTCTTGGGTGAAAAAGGCGTGCGCTTGTCGGGTGGTCAGCGTCAGCGCATCGCGATTGCACGTGCCATGCTGAAAAACCCGCCGCTTCTTTTGCTGGACGAAGCCACCAGCGCCTTGGACGCCCACAGCGAGCGCATGGTGCAAGCGGCGCTGGAAACTGCCATGCAGGGGCGCACCACCTTGGTCATTGCCCACCGATTGGCCACGGTTCAACAAGCCGATGTCATTTGGGTGCTGGACCACGGCACCTTGGTGGAGCAAGGCACGCACACCGAACTGGTGGCCAAGGGTGGTTTGTATGCAAGTTTGGCGGCGCTGCAATTCAACAACGCCTGAGCCATGTCATTGCCAAACCTCTTTTCATTGCTAAACCTTTTTCATTGCCAAACCTTTTGTCATTGCGAACACCGTGAAGCAATCTGAAGCCTCCCCCAGCGCCATCGACTCGCCCCAAGCGGCGTGGCGTTTACTGACCACCTTGCTCTTAATGCTCTTGGGCAACAGCGGCATGTATGTGGTGTCGGTGGTGTTGCCAGCCGTACAAGCTGAGTTTGGTGTCAGCCGCGCGGATGCTTCCATTCCCTACACCTTGAGCATGTTGGGCTTTGGCATAGGCGGCATGTGGATGGGTCGTTGGGCAGACCGCTTTGGCATTGCACGGGTGGCGGCCTTGGGCGCTCTGGGTGTGGCCAGTGGTTTTGTGTTGGCGGGTCTGTCTGGGGGCATTGTGGGTTTTGCCTTGGCGCAAGGCTTGTTGGGCTTGCTGGGCATTGCATCCACTTTTGCGCCTTTGTTGGCAGACACCGCGCAGTGGTGGAATAAACGCCGAGGCATTGCTGTGGCGGTGTGCGCCAGTGGCAACTATTTGGCGGGTACTTTGTGGCCGCCCATCGCGCAGTGGGGTGTGACCCAAGTGGGCTGGCGCACCACCTATTTATGCATTGGCTTGTTTTGCGGCATCGGCATGGCCTTGCTGTCTTTGCGCATGCGCACCAGGCCTCCCACACCCCAAGCGGCCACGGTCAACAAACACGGCGTGGTGGCGTCGGAGCGGCCCTTTGGTTTGTCCGTCACCCAAGCGCAATGGTTGCTGAGCGTGGCGGGTGTGGGTTGTTGCGTGGCCATGGCCATGCCGCAAGTGCATATCGTGGCCTATTGCAGCGACTTGGGGTTCGGGGCTGCGCGCGGGGCTGAGATGCTGTCGCTGATGTTGGCTTGTGGCATCGTCAGTCGTTTGGTGTCGGGCGCGATTTGCGACCGCATAGGCGGCATCCGCACCCTGCTGCTGGGCTCGGCTTTGCAAGGCATTGCGCTCATGATGTTCTTGCCCTTCGATGGCTTGGTGCCGCTGTACCTGGTGTCGGCCATGTTCGGTTTGTTCCAAGGCGGCATCGTGCCGTCTTACGCCATCATTGTGCGAGAGCATTTCCCCGCCAAGGAAGCCGGTGCGCGCACCGGCACCATCATCATGGCGACCTTGGTGGGCATGGCGCTGGGCGGCTGGTTGTCGGGCAAGATTTTTGATGTGACCGGCTCCTACCACGCGGCCTTCATCAACGGCATTGCTTGGAATGCACTGAACTTTGGCATTGTGTTTTGGCTTTACAAGCGCTGGCGCTCCATCCCAACACCCTTGACAACAGCTTAATTCCATCATGAGTCTTGCGTCCGTCAAATCCTATTTCGAAGCACTGCAACTCGACGTTCCCATCTTGGAAACCGAGGCCAACACCGCCACCGTGGCCTTGGCCGCTCAAGCACATGGCGTGGAGCCAGGGCGTATTGCCAAAACCTTGGCCTTCAAGCTGGCCGATGGCAGCGCCGTGCTGCTGGTGGCGCGGGGTGACGCTCGCATTGACAACGGCAAGTTCAAAACCGCTTTGGGCAAAGGCAAGATGCTCAGCCCCGATGTGGTGGCCGACATCACCGGTCATCCTGTGGGCGGCGTGTGTCCATTTGGTTTGGCGCAGCCGCTGCCCATTTATTTGGATGTGTCTTTGAAAGCCTTTGACGAGGTGCTGCCTGCGGCGGGTTCGGTCAACAGCGCGGTGCGTATCTCAGTAGCGCTGCTTGCGCAGGTGACGCAAGGGGTCTGGGTGGATGTGTGTCAAGGCGAGGCCTCGGCTTAAATCACCTGCATAAGCAGCATCTGGGGGCTGTCTATGGCTGACACCAATTATTTCAAGCTGATTTCAACCGTCTTGCCAACCGCCCTTGCAGCCTTGAACAAGGTGTCGAGCTGAATGGACAAGTTCTCGGGGTCTAGCACCCGGTCAAGTTGAGAGCGGCTGGTGACCATGCGTTGCGCCATCACCACCTTGCTCAAATTGCCGCTTTGCATGGCGTCATTCAACTGCTCAACCAAAGCCCGTTTCAGCGCTTTGGCTTGCACTTCTTCGAAGATGCCTTCATCTTTTAAAAAGTCGTCAAAGCTACTGCCTGTGTGTTGATTGGTTTCGATCTTCTTCATGTTTCCACGCTTTCAAGCGTTTGATGGCTAGCTCAATGTCGTTGACTGGTGTTCGCTGCGTTTTCTTGACAAACCCGTGCAACAGAATCACTTGGGACTCAACCACACCAAACAACACCCTGGCAATTCGATTGCCGATGTTGCTTCTCACCTCCCAGACAGACGACCTCAGATAGTCCACCCTGGGCTTGCCAATTGGCCACTTGTATTGAACGTAAGCAATGTCTTCACCAATCATTTGTCTGTCAGCTGCGCTCAATGATTTCAACCATTCACGCACAGGCTCATGCCCGCTTGGTGAGCAGTAAAACACGGCTGGCAGTCGTTGAACAGGCTTCACCCAAAGTGTACCTTATAAAGTACTTTTGAAAGCCAAGCGCCGTTTCGAATTGAAACGCGATCAGCAAGCAGAGCTTAAAAGTCTGATTGCTTTGTATCTGTAAGTTCAGTGCCGAATCAGTTGTGCGCCATGCACCTTTGTTGACGCTTAATAAGTCTCTAGCTGCAACCTACCCTCTTTCTTCAAGGTAGCAGCAACCGTTGCCCAGTCCATTCCTGCACCCTCAGCAATGTCTTGCAAAGCCTGCAACACGCCCTCTTCCATGGCCTTCAAACCGCAGACATAAAAATGGGTTTGCGGGTCTTGCAGCAGGGCCACCAGTTGCGGTGCAGCATCCCTCATGGCGTCTTGTACATAGCGCTTGGGCTGGCCGGGTGTGCGTGAATACGCAAAGTGGATGTCGATGAAGTCTTTGGGCAGTTTTTGCAAGGGGCCAAAGTAGGGCAACTCTTGCTGGGTGCGAGCGCCAAAAAACAGCATCAGCTTGCCGCCGTCATATTTGCCGCTGGCTTTCAAGCGGCGACGCCACTCGGTCATGCCGCGCATGGGGGCGCTGCCGGTGCCGGTGCAAATCATCACCAAGTGGCTGCCCGCATGGTTGGGCATCAAAAAGCTGCTGCCAAAGGGGCCGATCACCTGCACACTGTCGCCGGTTTTCAGGTCACACAAATAGTTGGAAGCCACGCCTTTGACGGGCTGACCTTGGTGGTCTTGCACCACACGCTTGACGGTGAGCGAGAGGTTGTTGTAACCCGCACGTTCGCCGTTGCGCGGACTGGCAATGGAATATTGACGGGCGTGGTGCGGTTTGCCGTGGGCGTCCACACCCGGCGGGATGATGCCCACCGATTGCCCTTCCAACACCGGGAAAGGCAGGCTGCCAAAGTCCAGCACGATGTGGTGGGTTTCGTTGTCGGTGCCAGCCTCGTTGACCTGCATATTGCCCACCACCTTGGCGCTGATGGGTGACTTGGGGCCGTACAAATTGGTCGTGGCTTGCGCTGCAGAGCGTGGCGGCACAGTCACTTCTGCAGCTGCGGGCGTGGACACGTTAGCGTCGCCTTGCCACTCGACATCAGTTTGCGGCGCAGGCAATTCGTCCCAGGTGAGTTGCTCGGCCACGGTGTAGGCTTTGCTGCGCAACACCGGCAACCAATGGTCGATGGAGCCCGTGGGACACGGTGGCACACAGGCCATGCAGTGGTTGCAAATGTCCGCATCCACCACATAGTTGCGGCTGTCGTGTGTGACCGCGCCCACCGGGCAAGTGGCCTCGCAGGTGTTGCAGCGGATGCACACCTCGGGGTCGATCAAATGCTGTTGCAGCAACTCTGCGGTTTCACTCATGGCAAGCTCAGTTGAAGCGGACGTACTCGAAGTCTACGGGTTGGCGGTTGATGCCCATGGCAGGTGGCGCAATCCAGTTGGCAAACTTGCCAGGCTCTGCCACCCGGCCCATGAGGCTGGCCACATAAGCACGGTCTTCAGCAGATGGCAGCCATTCATTGACTTTGGCGTTCCACTCGGCATCTGACACCACGCGGCCATCAGGGGAGACTTTGGAGCCCGACAGCGAGCCAATGTTGCGGTGAAAAGCCTTGTGTGGCACTTGCAGCTTGAAGGGAATGCCTGCTTTGTCAATCACGCGGTTCCAACGGTCCACGCCCGCTTTGGAGTCGGTGATGTAGTCGTCGCGCAGCACTTCATTCAGTGCATTGAGCATGGGCACTTCTTTTTCCAGCAACTGACCGTTTTGCACATGCAGCACTTTGTAGGTTTGACCACGCAACACATGGTCGTCATCGCGCTTGCCTTCTTCATAGCGGCCTTTGAGGCCCGAGCTGTAGAAGGTGGCGGCGTTGCTGGACTCGTCAGCGCCGAACAAATCGATGGTCACGCTGAAATGGAAGTTCAAGTAGCGTTGAACTGTGGGCAGGTCGATGACACCCGCCGCACGCAGCTTGGCCACGTCGTCGGTTTTGAGGTCGTTCATCGCTTGGCAGGTGCGTTGAATCACGCGTGAAATGCCAGACTCACCCACAAACATGTGGTGCGCCTCTTCGGTCAGCATGAACTTGGTGGTGCGAGCCAGTGGATCGAAACTGCTTTCTGCCAAGGCGCACAACTGGAACTTGCCATCGCGATCGGTGAAGTAGGTGAACATGAAGAAGCTCAGCCAATCGGGTGTTTGCTCGTTGAAGGCTTGCAAGATGCGGGGGTTGTCATCATTGCCACTGCGGCGCTCCAGCAAGGCCTCGGCTTCTTCACGGCCATCGCGGCCGAAATGTTTGTGCAGCAAATACACCATGGCCCAGAGGTGGCGACCCTCTTCCACATTGATCTGGAACAGGTTGCGCAAGTCGTACATGCTGGGCGCGGTCAGGCCCAAGTGGCGCTGTTGCTCCACCGATGCGGGCTCGGTGTCACCTTGCGTGACGATGATGCGGCGCAAATTGGCGCGGTGTTCGCCGGGCACGTCTTGCCATGCGGCCTCGCCTTTGTGGTCGCCGAAATGGATTTTGCGGTCGGCCTCGCCTTGGTTCAAAAAGATGCCCCAACGGTAGTCACGCATCTTGACGTGGCCGAACTGCGCCCAGCCTTGTGGGTCCACGCTGACCGCGGTGCGCAGATACACCTCGCTGTCGGTGGTGCCCTCGGGGCCCATGTCGTCCCACCAATTGATGAAGTTGGGTTGCCACTGTTCCAAGGCACGTTGCAAGGTGCGGTCGTCGCTCAAGTTGACGTTGTTCGGGATTTTTTCGCTGTAGTTAATGGCTGACATCAGAGGCTCCAGGGAGAGAGTTAAAAGTGTTGGGGGTCAAACGCGGTTCATGTCAAAAGCGGCTTTCTCGCCTTTGCCGTAAACCTTCAAAGCGCCTTTGTCGCCAACGGCGTTGGGGCGGTTGAAGATCCAGTTTTGCCAAGCCGACAAGCGGCCAAAAATACGGGTCTCCATGGATTCTTTTTGGCTGAAGCGCAAATTGGCCTCCAAACCCGTGAGCGAATCGGGGGACATGGCGGCGCGTTCTTCAATGGCAATGCGCAACTCGTCCGCCCAGTCGATGTCGTCTGGCGCGGCCGTGATCAAGCCCAGGGCCAAGGCCTGCTCGGCGTTCAAGGCTTGGCCAATGACGGCACGCACGGATTCCATGGGCTCGGTTTCTTCATAGAAGCGGCGTTGCAAACGCGACTGGTGGTTGACCATGGGGAAGTAGCCCATGTTGAGTTCGCTCAGGGTGATGTGCGGTGCTTGGTCGATGCCAGGCAAGGCCAGCATGTAGGCACGGTCGGCACAAAAAGCCAACTCGGCCAAGGTGCCTGCAAAGCATGAGGCTTCGTCAACCAGCGCAAACAATGACCGAGACGACACGTCCAAACGGGCCAGGGTGCGGCGCAGCAAACCGATGGTTTCGTTCACCAACCAATGCGCTTGATGCTGCACCAACACCGCATCCGATTGCAGCGCCAGTGCCGAGTCGCCCTTGGTTTTCAACAGCCAGGTGCCGATGTCCAGTTCATTGGTGCGCAAATGCAAGATGGCGTCGTCCAATTCACGGGCCATTTGCAAGGGGTACCAGCTGTCACCGGCTTGATGAATGGCTTCGATGGTGCTGGGCACGGCCGCTTTGGGGGCCGACACGGTCAAGGTGGCGGTGCGCTTGGCGCGGTCAATGTCCACCTGCACAAAGTCATAGTGCAAGCTGTCGGCCGTGGTGGTCTTGTGCAAGGGGTTCAAGCTCACACCTTGACCTTTGGCCGCAGCACCAGCACGTTTGCTGTGCGCAGGCAGTTGCTTTACATGCTTGGCCACCACCTCGGCGAACTGCGCGGGTTTGGCGATGGCGTCCACCAAGCGCCAGTCCACAGCACGTTGGCCGCGCACGCCTTCCACGCTGGTGCAAAAAATATCGGCGTGGTCATGGCGCACATGGCGTTTGTCGGTCACACGGGTCAGGCCACCGGTGCCAGGCAACACGCCCAACAGCGGCACTTCGGGCAGGGACACGCTGCTGGAGCGGTCGTCGACCAACACGATCTCGTCGCAGGCCAGCGCCAATTCGTAGCCGCCGCCTGCACATGCGCCATTGACAGCAGCGACGAACTTCAAACCACTGTGGCGGCTGCTGTCTTCGATGCCGTTGCGGGTTTCATTGGTGAACTTGCAAAAGTTGACCTTCCAGGCATGGGTGGACAAGCCCAGCATGAAGATGTTGGCGCCAGAGCAGAAGATGCGGTCCTTCAAGCTGGTGACGATGACCGACTTGACCTCGGGATGCTCAAAGCGCACCCGCTGCAAAGCGTCGTGCAACTCGATGTCCACGCCCAAGTCGTAGGAATTGAGTTTGAGCTTGTAGCCAGGCAAGATGCCACCGTCTTCTTGGATGTCCAGGGACAAGGTGGCGACTTCGCCATCGACGGCCAAGGTCCAGTGGCGGTATTGGCTGGGGTGGGTTTGGTAATCAACTTTGAAATCTGACATGCGTGCTCTCCTGCGAAGCCGTGCATCATCGTGCAGAACAAGGGGAAGTTAATGCAATATATTGCAGAATTTCAATGCTGAGCCAGCCAGGCTTTTTTCAGTGCCTGGAAACTCTCTTCCAGTGCTTGGGCGCTGGTGTCAAAGTGCAAATCCGCCTTGGCATAAAAAGGCGAACGGTTGTTCAAGATGCGCCGCAAATCCTGCATGGCCTCGGTGCTGGCCGCCATGGGGCGGGTGTCGCCTTGCGCCAACACGCGGGCCATGTGGTCCTCGGGCGTGGCTTGCAGCCAAATGGTGAAGCACTGCGCCAGCATCATGCTGAACGTGGTTTCCTCGGACACCAGACCGCCTGGCGTGGCCAGGACCGCATGCGGGTGCTGGGCCAGGCAATCTTCCAAGGCACGGCGTTCGTAGCGGCGATACGCCTGGGGCCCATACAGACCATGGATTTCACTGATGCTGCAACCCGCCAGATTTTCAATCACGCGACTGAGTTCCACGAACACATAGCCCAGCTCTTGCGCCAAACGCTGGCCTAAAGTGGACTTGCCTGCACCGCGCAAACCGATGAGCGCAATGTGTTGGCGGCGCATGCTGCCAGCGGCGGGCGCTTCTTCCAACAAGCTGACCAGCCCGCATTGCAGCGCTTTGGCCACTTGCAACAAAACCAAGATGGACGCGTTGCCTGTGCCTGTTTCCAAATTGGC
Source organism: Comamonadaceae bacterium (assembly GCA_947453645.1). Lineage (GTDB taxonomy): Bacteria > Pseudomonadota > Gammaproteobacteria > Burkholderiales > Burkholderiaceae_C > Limnohabitans. Next base: position 1,808 of record CANGHG010000050.1, on the reverse strand, counting down.
CCAATGGCGCTCGCTCACCTGGGCTCTGGCCGCCGCTGCTTTGCGTGACAAGCCTCGGCGGGCTCTCAGCAAACGCACCCGCTCGCCCAGGGCCACCAGGTAGGGGTGTTTCTCGTCCATCAGGGTGTGTCGCATGGATGCACTTTAATGCATCTTTAGCTCAAGTGTCTTTGGACACCTTGATGGTGGGGAATTTGGACGAAAAATCTTTGGCTTTGGCGGCCACCGCCACCGCCAATTGACGCGCCACGGCCTTGTAGATGGCAGTGACCTCGCCGTCGGGGTCGGCCACCACGCTGGGCAAACCGCTGTCGGCTTGCACGCGTATGGCCATGCTCAAAGGCAAAGCGCCCAAATACGCCATGCCTTCGGCGTTGGCCATTTTTTTGCCGCCTTCCACACCAAAGATGTGTTCGGCGTGACCGCACTGGCTGCACACATGCACCGCCATGTTTTCCACAATGCCCAAGATCGGCACGCCCACTTTTTGGAACATGCGAATGCCCTTCAAAGCGTCTATCAAGGCGATGTCTTGCGGCGTGGTGACAATGACCGCACCCGTCAGCGGTACACGTTGGCTCAGCGTCAACTGAATGTCCCCGGTGCCAGGGGGCATGTCAACGATGAGGTAATCCAAGTCCCGCCAATTGGTTTGGCGCAACAACTGCTCCAAGGCTTGCGTGGCCATGGGACCGCGCCAGACCATGGCTTGGTCTTGCGCCACCAAAAAACCGATCGACATCACTTGCACGCCGTGGGCTTCCAGCGGTTGCATGGTTTTGCCATCCTCGCTTTCGGGGCGGCCCGACAAGCCCATCATCATGGGTTGGCTGGGGCCGTAAATATCGGCGTCGAGCAAACCGACACTGGCGCCTTCGGCGGCCAAGGCCAGCGCCAAGTTGGCGGCGGTGGTGGATTTGCCCACCCCGCCCTTGCCCGAGGCCACCGCGATGATGTTTTTCACCTGCGGCAACAGCGCCACGCCGGGCTGGGCCGCATGGGCAATCACTTTGCTGCTGACTTTGGCTGTCACAGAGGTCACGCCGGGCACCTGGCCCACCACGTGTTGCAACTGCTGCTCGAACGCCGCCCACAGGCTTTTCGCGGGGTAGCCCAGTTCCACCTCGAAACTGACATCGCCGCCGCTCAGGTGCAGGTTTTTCACCGATTTGCTGCTGACAAAGTCCAGGCCAGTGAGGGGGTCCACCACGGTTTTCAATGCGTTGGTGACGTCTTGTTCGCTCAGGGCCATGTGTACTCCAGTGGGTTGTTCGCGCAAAAGGCGCTAGTCTAGCCATCTCTGTCATTGCGAGGCCGCAGGCCGAAGCAATCTGCCACCCCGCTCCACTGTGCTCATCCGCCGCTCACCGCCGCAAGCGGCAACGTTCGCTACGCGGACGAGCACAGCGGGGCGGGAAAATTGCTTCAGGGCTTCGCCCTTCGCAATGACGAGCCAATCGCACTGACGTAACGAGCGCTATGACGAGCCAAGTCATGCCACTTGCGCAAAGTCACGACATGGCGGTCGGGCCGACTCGAACGTTGCCGCTTGCGGCGGTGAGAGGCGACCGAGCCGCCGGGGCGGGGCTTGGCGGGAAGATTGCTACAGGGCTTCGCCCTTCGCAATGACGAGCCAATCGCAATGACCAAAAACCCACCGCATAAAATCAGCTTCCCTCTCTGTATTGACACCCCATGACCCAGCGCCGCTTATTTGTCACCACCGCCCTGCCCTATGCCAATGGCAACTTCCACATCGGGCACATGATGGAGTACATCCAGGCCGATATTTGGGTGCGCTACCAGCG
>CANGHG010000049.1 GCA_947453645.1 Comamonadaceae bacterium | reverse complement strand
GGCCGTCTTTGCGCAAATGCGCTTGACGCTCGACCAGACGGTGGGCGTAGTAAATGGGCGCAGGCATCAACTCAGGGGTTTCTTGGCAGGCGTAGCCAAACATCAGGCCTTGGTCGCCAGCGCCGGTGTTGAGGTGATCGTCGGAGGCATGGTCCACACCTTGGGCGATGTCGTTGGACTGCTTGTCGTAGCAAACCATGACCGCACAACCTTTGTAGTCAATGCCGTACTCGGTGTTGTCATAGCCGATGCGCTTGATGGTGTCACGTGCCACTTGGATGTAGTCCACATGGGCGTTGGTGGTGATTTCGCCAGCCAACACCACCAGACCTGTGTTGGTCAGGGTTTCGGCGGCCACACGGCTGCGGGGGTCTTGTTTGAAGATGGCATCCAAAATCGCGTCAGAAATTTGGTCTGCCACCTTGTCGGGGTGACCTTCTGAGACAGATTCGGATGTGAATAGGTAATCGTTCGCCATGAAATACTCCTTTGAATGGTTGGACGCGTTGCCTAACCAAGAAGTTCGGCGAACGCTTTAGCAGATGGCTGAAAACTCAGCCGACTCTTGCGAGTTTGTCGCCCTGCAAGTTGCTTCATTAACTCAGCGACAATCAGGATTCTAACCAAACAGACCACGTTTTTCGGGGCCTTGTGCGCCAAAGGCATTTGCATATTCAATGACCAGCTTGTTTCGCTTTTTGGCTTTTTTGCCGCTGCCTTGGATGCACCGCGTGGGCGCATTGCTGGGCTGGCTCACTTGGTTGGCGTCTCCCACCTACCGTCGTCATTTCAAAACGCAGTCTGCACAAGCGGGCTACGCCTTTCACGAGGTCCGCGCAGCCGTGGCGGCCGCGGGTTGTCAGGCGCTGGAGTCATTCCGTGTGTGGTTTGGCGCCCCCATGCCTGTGCATTGGGATGGTTTGCAGCACGTCGAAGCGGCTTATGCCCAAGGGCGTGGCGTCGTGTTTCTCACCCCGCATCTGGGTTGCTTTGAAATCACCGCACCCCGTTGTGCAGCCCACTTTGGCCAGAACCATGGGCCTTTGACCGTGCTGTATCGCCCCGCTCGACAAGCCTGGTTGCGTGACTTGCTCAGCCATGCCCGAGAGCGTCAACACATGAAAGCCGTGCCCACCAACATGGACGGTGTGCGACAGCTGCTCAAAGCCTTGCGCAAAGGCGAGGCGATTGGCTTGCTGCCCGACCAAGTGCCGCCCGAAGGCATGGGTGTGTGGTCTGAAATGTGGGGGCGTGCGGCCTACACCATGACCTTGGGCGCTCGTTTGGCCTTGCAAACCCAAGCCGTGGTAGTGTTGGCCTGGGGTGAACGCTTACCCCGAGGACAGGGCTACTGCATTCATGTCGAGCCATTGGGCCATGCGCTGGATCCCGACTTGAACACGGCAGTGGCGCAACTCAACCACGCCATGGAGCGCTTGATTCGACAATGTCCAAGCCAGTACTTGTGGGGCTATGGTCGTTTCAAACAGCCGCGCCAGGAGTCAGGGACATGAACCCATGGCGCTTGGTCATGCAAGCCTTGTCGCGGTTGCCACTGTCGTGGTTGCGGGGCTTGGGCTGGTTGCTGGGACAGCTGCTGTGTCGGGTGTCGGCCAGGCGTGGCCATGTGGTGGCGGCCAACTTGGCCGCATGTTTCCCCGAGTTGAACCAGGCGCAACGCCGTGCCTTGGCGCAGCAGCATTTCGTGTTGGTGGCTCAGTCGCTGTTGGACCGCGCTTGGTTGTGGCATGCACCTGAAGAAACATTGCAGCAGCGCCTGAGTTTCCAAGGGGATTGGCAGGCTTTGCAGGACCCTTCACCGCTCATCATGTTGGCACCGCATTTGGTCGGTTTGGATGCAGGTGGTGTGGCCCTCACGGTTCTCAGGCAGGTGAGCATGGCCTGTGTGTATGTGCCGTTGAGCGATCCGCATGCCCAAGACTGGATGATGCAAGGCCGCAACCGCTCGGGACGTTTGCTGTCTGTGGCTCGGCAAGATGGCCCCAAACCCTTGTTGCAAGCGTTGAAGCAAGGGCAGCGATTGCATTTCTCGCCCGACATGGATTTCGGTTTGGAAGGCGGCGTCTGGTCGAGTTTCTTTGGGGTGCAAGCCGCCACGCTCACGTCTTTGTCGCGTTTTGCCAAATTGGGTGGAGCTCGTGTTTGCACCGTGGTCACGCGTTTGACGCCACAGGGCTATTGCGTGGAGATGGGGCCTGTGTGGACAGGTTTCCCGAGTGCAGATGCAGTGGCCGACACGCTGCGCATGAACCAAGACATTGAAGCTTGGGTACGCCAGTCACCCGCGCAGTACTACTGGGTTCACAAACGTTTCAAGACCCGACCCGAGGGTGAGCGCTCTATTTACGATGCAGCCAATTCTGGATGAGGCGCGCCACACGCTCGGGTTGCTCGTGCACCAGCCAGTGCGTGCCTTCCTCGATGCGCTCCAATTGCATGTGCGGCACATAAGTCTCTAAGCCATCAAGCAAGCCAGGCGGCAAGGCCATGTCCCGCATGCCCCATATCACCAAGGTTGGCAAGTCAATCGTCAGCATGGCCAGAGGCAATTCAATGGCACTGGCCGCCGGGTCTTCGGGGCGTGGCGGGCGCAGTGGTGAGGCGCGGTAGTAATTGAGCGCACCGGTGAGGCCTTGGTTCCAAACCGCACGGTATTTGTTTTTCTCATCCTCATTGAGCCAGGCGTGTGGCCCGTCGCTGGCGCCCATGTTGGTGAAAAAAGCCCACAAGCGGCGGTAATCGTCTTCGGCCAGCAGGCTTTCCGCGTCGGGGCGGATCAGGAAATTCATGTAGGCGCTGGAAGCTTGCTGATCAGGGCTGCTTTTGAGCTCGCGCAAGAAAGTGCCGGGATGCGGCGAGTTGATGATGACCAGGTCTTGCAACAACTCGGGGTGTTGATTGGCCATGTTCCAGGCCACCGCGCCGCCCCAGTCGTGCGCCACCAAGGCGGCCAGCGCTTGATCGGGCGAGACTTGCGCCTTCAAGGCCGCGATGTCTTGCACCAAGTGCTTGGCTCGGTAGGCAGACACATCACTGGGGGCGCTGGAGCCTGCAAAGCCGCGCAAATTGGGCGCGACACAACAATAGCCTGCTTGGCTGAAATGGGTCAACAGCGGGTCCCACACAAAAGCAGCCTCTGGAAAGCCATGCAAGAACATCAGCACCGGTTGACCAGGTGTGCCTGTCACGCGGCAGTCCAGTGTGATGCCGTTGGGGAGCTCAAAAGGTTGTACGCGGATCATGTGGCAGGTGTCTCGGGGTGGGTCCATTCCCAGAGTTTGAGGCTCACGTTGTCAACGCCTTGTTTTTTCAGCGAGGAGAACAAATGCGCCTCGCCACCGCCCGATTGCAACTTGGCAATCGACAAAGCCTTGTCGGCCTCGGTGCGGTTGAGCTTGTCAGCTTTCGTGAGCAACATCATGAATTTGAGGCCTTCTTCCACCTTGGGGCGGATCACCTCCAGCAAGATTTCATCGAGTTCGGTCACGCCCAGACGCGGGTCACACAGCAGCACCACCCCCTTCAAGTTGTCGCGGGTCATCAGGTAGTTGGCCATGACCCGCTGCCAGCGCACCTTGTCGGCTTTGGGCACAGCGGCGTAGCCATAGCCCGGCAAGTCGGCCAGCACCGCATCGGTTTGGTTTTGGCGGCCCAGCGCAAACAAGTTGATGTGCTGGGTGCGGCCTGGGGTTTTGGAAGCGTAGGCCAATTGACGTTGCTGGGTCAGCACGTTGATGCAGGTGGATTTACCCGCGTTAGAGCGGCCCACAAAGGCGATTTCGGGCTGTTGGTAGGCCGGCAAATGGTGCAGTTGGGCGGCGGTGGTGAGAAAACGGGCGGTGTGCAGCCAGCCCACGGCCTGTTTGACGCGGTCTGCGTGCGCCGCATCAACAACGGGGGAGGGATGTGCCATGGGGGAATTCCAGAAGTCCGCCCAGGTTGGGCGCAGGGGTGCATTGTAGAATCAGCGTTGAACTTTATTCATACTCGAATGCCATGACTTTGCTTGCACGTTTGTTCTTGTCTATCGCCCTGGTGGGCAGCTGCTTATCGGCTCACGCCAACGACGCCCCCGCTGCGGCCCCCAAAGCCGACGCTGCCAAAGGTGCCACTTTGTTCAACGGTGTTTGCTCCTCATGCCATGGCCCTGAAGGCAATTCCGGCGCCCCCATCTACCCCAAACTGTCCCAACAACACCCCGAATACCTGGCCAAACAACTGGCCGAGTTCAAGTCGGGCAAGCGTGCCAACGCCATCATGGCTGGTTTCGCGGCCGCCTTGAGCGAAGACGACATGCGCAACATCGCGGCTTACCTCAGCACCACCAAGGCCAAAACTGGTTTCGCCAAGGACAAAGAACTCGCCACCTTGGGTGAAAAAATCTACCGCGGTGGCATCGCAGAGCGACAAATCCCCGCCTGCGCTGGTTGCCACAGCCCCAACGGCGCTGGCATTCCCGCCCAATTCCCCCGCCTAAGCGGCCAACATGCCGAGTACACTGCGTCTCAATTGACTCAATTTCGCGACGGCATTCGTAAAAACAGCTTACAAATGAGCCAAGTGGCTGCCAAGCTGAACGACCGCGAAATCAAAGCCCTGGCCGATTACATGGCTGGTTTGAACTAAGCCGCCAGGTTCTTCCAAAGCAAAGGCTGGCCAGGTGCCAGCCTTTTTTGTTCCCAGTGTTCAACCTCAGGAGCGCATCTCATGTTGATCAAAACCCAGGCCGACGGTTTCATCCACCCATTGAGCAGCGAAATCGCCCCGCAACAGGTCTACCAAGAAAGACGCCAGGTTCTGCAAGGCTTGGGTTTGATGGGCTTGGCCGCCATGGGTGCACCTCAGATGGCCTGGGCCGATACAAGCCCCCGCCCTGGTCAGTTGCCACCCTTGAACGCCCGAGCATCCACCCAGGCAGGTGCCATGGCCAGCGAAGCGCTCACGCCCTACAAAGACGCCACCAGCTACAACAATTTTTACGAATTTGGCACCGACAAATCTGACCCAGGTCGCAACGCCCACACCCTGAAAACCTCGCCTTGGAGCTTGGAAATTGAGGGCTTGGTGAAAAAACCGGGCCGCATGAACCTGGAAGACCTGCTCAAACTCAGCCCCATGGAAGAGCGCATTTACCGCATGCGCTGTGTGGAGGGTTGGTCCATGGTCCTGCCTTGGGTGGGCTACTCCTTGGCCGAGCTGATCAACAAAGTTGAGCCCTTGGGCAGCGCCAAATTCGTGGAATTCGTCAGCTTGGCCGACCCTAAAACCATGCCCTATGTGGGCTCACGAGTCCTGAGTTGGCCGTATGTCGAGGGCTTGCGCCTGGACGAGGCCATGCATCCGCTGACCCTGCTGACTTTTGGCATGTATGGCGAGGTGCTGCCCAAGCAAAACGGCGCTCCGGTGCGTTTGAGCGTGCCTTGGAAATACGGTTTCAAAAACGCCAAAAGCATTGTGAAAATCCGCTTCACCGACAAACAGCCCCTGACCGCTTGGAACAAGGCCGCAGCCAACGAGTATGGTTTTTATTCCAACGTCAATCCGAACGTGGACCATCCGCGCTGGAGCCAAGCCAGCGAGCGTCGCATTGGCGATGGCGGCTTGTTCGCCAAGAAACAAAAAACCCTGATGTTCAACGGCTACGAGGCGCAGGTGGGCCAGCTTTATGCAGGCATGGACCTGACCAAAAACTTCTAAGCCCATGAATTGGCGCAGCGCCTTGTTGGCCCCTTGGGCCAAGCCCCTGCTCATGCTCTTGTTGGCAGGGCCCTTGGCGTGGTTGGTGTATGCCGCCTTCAACGACATGTTGGGTGCCAATCCCGCTGAAGCCCTGACCCGCCAAAGTGGCGACTGGACCTTGCGCGGTCTTTGCCTGGTGTTGGCCATCACCCCGTTGCGGGTGCTGCTCAAAGCGCCGGGTTTGCTGCGCTTGCGCCGTACCGTGGGTGTTGCGACATTTGTGTATGCCGTGTTGCACCTGCTTTGTTACGCCTGGTTCGACCAAGGCTTTGAGGTGGACGACATCTTGCGCGACATCATGAAGCGGCCCTTCATTTGGCTGGGCTTCAGTGCGTTGGTGCTGATGCTGCCCCTGGCCATCACCTCCAACAACCGCGCCATCCGCTGGCTGGGTGGGCGGCGTTGGCAACTGCTGCACCGCTTGGTGTATGCAGCGGCGCTGTTGGCTGTGCTGCATTTTTTCTGGATGCGTGCCGGCAAAAACAACTTCGCCGAGGTGTGGGTTTACGCCGCCATCTTGAGTGCGCTCATGGCCTGGCGGCTGTGGTGGTGGCGGCGAGCTTGACGCCGGTCATCAAGACAACAGCTGCTCGCCCCGCATTTGGTCTTGCACCGATTCGCGCTGGCGAATGACATGCGCTGCATCGCCATCGACCAGCACCTCGGCGGGGCGGCCGCGGGTGTTGTAGTTGCTGGCCATGCTCATGCAATAAGCGCCTGCTGACAGCACCGCCAGCAAGTCGCCAGCTTGCACGTCCAAGGCGCGGTCACGGCCAATCCAGTCACCGCTTTCGCAGACCGGGCCCACCACGTCATACACCGTGGGGTGGCCGGTGCGCGGGTGCAGCGGCACGATTTGGTGAAAAGCCTGGTACATGGCGGGGCGGGGCAGGTCGTTCATGGCGGCGTCGACGATACAAAAGTTTTTTTGCTCGCCGGGTTTGATGAACTGCACCTCGGTCAGGCATACGCCGGCATTGCCCACCAGTGAGCGACCGGGCTCGATCATGAGTTGCCGCTGGCCAAAACCCCGTTCGTCCAAGCGGGCCAGCAGCTGGGTCCACAGCGCATCCGCCGCAGGCGGCGTGTCACCGTTGTAATCAATGCCCAAGCCGCCGCCAAAGTCCAGGTGGTGGATGGGGATGCCCGCTGCTTCAATCTGCTCCACCAAATCCAGCATCTTGTCCAGTGCGTCCATGTAGGGCTCGCTGGTGGTGATTTGCGAGCCGATATGAAAGTCAATGCCCACCACTTTCAAGCCCGGCAAAGACGCAGCGTGCTGGTAGGCCTGCAAGGTGCGTTCGTGGGCCACACCGAATTTGTTGCCTTTGAGACCCGTGGAGATGTAGGGGTGGGTTTTGGGGTCCACATTGGGGTTGACGCGGATGCTGATCGGGGCCACCTTGCCGCAGGCCAAGGCGACTTCATTCAACACATCCAACTCGGCTTCGCTTTCCACATTGAAGCAGGCAATGCCGGCTTGCAAGGCCGTTTTCATTTCAGCGCGGCGTTTGCCCACGCCCGAAAAAATCACGTCTTTGGCCTGGCCACCAGCGGCCAGCACGCGGGCCAATTCGCCGCCCGACACGATGTCAAAACCGCAACCCGCTTGAGCAAACACCTGCAACACCCCCAGCGATGAGTTGGCCTTCATGGCGTAGTGCACCTTGGCTTGGCGACCCTGAAAAGCACGCTGATAGGCCGCCAGCGCACTGAGCATGGCCGCTTTGGAGTACACAAACAAGGGCGTGCCGTGCGCTTTCGCCAAGGCCTGCAATGACAGGTTTTCAAGGTGCAAGGCGTCATGGCGGTAAGCCACAAAGGGCGCGCCTGGGAGGGTGGGTGAGGTCATGGTGTGGGGGGGAGCAAGACTTTGGGGAACTGGGCGCGGTCTTTGGCTTCGGGGTCGGCGGGGATGAACAACTCGCCTTTTTGACCGCATCCGCTGAGCAGCATGGCCATGCCGCTGAGAAGGACAAGCAGGCTGCCTAGAATCTGTTTTTTCATTGCTGAAATTGTACCCAGCCCACTTCATGACCGACCTCGACTTTTTGAACCACGCCGAAGCCTTGCTGCAAAGCCTGGAATCCACCTGCGACCGCTTGAACGACGACGCGGACAACGACATCGACAACCAGCGGGTGGGCGGCATGATCACCCTCACCTTCACCAACCGCAGTCAAATCATTGTGAATTTGCAAAAGCCTTTGCAAGAAGTGTGGCTGGCCGCGCAAAGCGGTGGCTACCACTACCGCTTTGATGGCCAGCATTGGCAAGACACCAAGGGGCAGGGCGAGTTTTGGCAGCAACTCAGCCAAGACGCCAGCGCCCAAGCAGGGCAGTCCCTGCGCTTCACTCCTTGAACAGGTCCAAGATTTTTTTCTTCTCAGGGTCTGGCGCATCGCCATCGGCGGGCTTGCCTTCAATCCCCAAGCTGGACACGCCAGTGCTCTTGGTGAACTCCTGGAAATACCAGTCGTTGCCCTCAAACACCACGCCTGGGGGCACGGGCATGGGGGTGATGGGCACGTTTTTCAGGGCGTGCTGCATGTAGGTGATCCACACTGGCAAGCTCAGGCCGCCGCCTGTTTCGCGGTCGCCGAGCTTGCGCGGGGTGTCATAGCCTATCCAGGTCACCGCGGTGAGCGCGGGGTTGTAGCCCGCAAACCAAGCGTCCATCGAGTCGTTGGTGGTGCCTGTTTTGCCGTAAATGTCGTTGCGCTTCAAGACCTGCTGAGCCTTCGAGGCGGTGCCCGAGCGGGTGACTTCTTGCAGCAAATGGCTCATGAGGAAAGCATTGCGGGGTTCAACAGCGCGTGATCGTTCGTCCAGTTCAATGGGCGTGTAGTTGGACAGCACCTTGCCCAAGGGGTCGGTGACCTTGGTGATCAGGTAGGGCTTGACCAAGAAACCGCCATTGGCAAACACCGAATAGCCCAACGCCACTTGCATGGGCGTGACCGAGCCAGCGCCCAAGGCCATGGTCAGGTAGGGCGGGTGTTTCTCGGGGTCAAAGCCAAAACGGCTGATCCAGTTTTGGGCATTTTGCGGACCCACCGCTTGCAAGATGCGGATGGAGACCATGTTTTTCGATTTGGCCAAGGCGGTTTTCAAAGGCATCACGCCTTCAAATTTGCCATCGTAGTTTTTCGGCTCCCAGGCCTGACTGCCAGTCACGCTGGCGTCGAAGAACAGCGGCGCATCGTTGACCATGGTGGTGGGGTTGAAACCTTTTTCAATCGCTGCCGAGTAAATGAAGGGTTTGAAGCTCGAACCTGGTTGCCGCCAAGCTTGGGTCACGTGGTTGAACTTGTTCTTGTCAAAGTCAAAGCCGCCCACCAGCGAGCGAATGGCGCCATCGCTGGGGTCCAGTGCCACAAACGCGCCTTCCACCTCAGGCAGCTGGGTCAAGGCCCAATCGCCTTTGGCGGTTTTGCTCACCCGCACCACAGCACCAGCACGCAGCTTGATGTTGGGCGGCGCTTTATCGGCCAAGCCAGACTGCACCGGCTTCAAGCCCTCGCCGGTGATTTCCAGCACCTCGCTGTTTTGGCGCATGACACGCACTTTTTTCGGCGCAGCTTCCAGCACCACGGCGGCCAGCAAATCGCCTTTGTCGCCAGCCTCAATCAAGGCCTCGTCAATCGCGTCTTCCAGCTCCCGCGCATCGGTGGGCATGGTGATGAATTTCTCGGGGCCACGGTAGACCTGGCGCAACTCGTAGTCCAAGATGCCACGACGCAGCGCTTGGTAAGCCACTTCCTGGTCTTCGGCCTTGATGGTGGTGTAGACGTTCAAGCCACGTGTGTAAATGTCCGCGCCATATTGCGCAAACATGAGTTGACGGGCCATCTCGGCCACGTATTCGGCGTGGGTGCTGGTGCCGCTGTTGGCGGTGCGGATTTTCAGTTCTTCAGCTTTGGCGGCGGTGGCTTGGGCGGCGCTGATGTAGCCGTTGTCTTGCATGCGCTCGATGATGTAGAGCTGACGCGAGCGGGCACGCTTGGGGTTGTTGATCGGGTTATAGGCCGAGGGCGCTTTGGGCAAACCTGCCAACATGGCGGCTTCGGCAATGCTCAAGGACTGGATGGGTTTGCCAAAATAAGTTTCGGCGGCGGCGGCAAAGCCATAAGCACGGTGGCCCAGGTAAATCTGGTTCAAATAAATTTCAAAAATCTGGTCTTTGCTGAGCAGGTGTTCCAGCTTGTAGGTCAGCAGCAATTCGTAAATTTTGCGGGTGAAGGTTTTCTCGGACGACAAATACACATTACGCGCCACCTGCATGGTGATGGTGGACGCGCCTTGGCTTTTGGCGCGGCCCACGTTGGCCAAACTGGCGCGCGCCAAACCGATGTAGTCCACGCCACCGTGTTGGTAAAAACGGGCATCTTCGATCGACAGCACGGCTTGCTTGACCACATCGGGGATGTCTTTGAAGGGAATGAGTTTGCGGCGTTCTTCGCCAAACTCGCCAATCACCTTGCCCTCAACCGAGAACACCCGCATGGACAGCTTGGGGCGGTAATCGGCCAATTCTGAAATGTCGGGCAATTGGGGATAGGCCATGGCCAGCGCCACACCCACGAGCAACACCAAGGTGGCCACGCCGGCTGCCGACAAGCCCATGAACCACATGAAAAAACTGCCCAAAACGCGCCACAAATTGTTGACGGGCGTTGCAGTGGGTTCTGCTTTGCTGGGCTCGGCAGGGGGATGTTTTGGGGGCATGGGGTGGGGCGGCGCCATTGGCCTGGTTGAGAGAAGTGGAGTGGATTGTAAAAAAAACGCCAGTGCCGCTTCCTCCATGCCAGTCCGGGGGCTTTTACAACCTCCACATCGCCCATCTGAACAAGGACTTCCGCATGAAATGCTTGCACCTCTCGCGCACCCCACGCCGTGGCCTGGGGTTGTTGTGGACCGATCAAGGCTTGGCTTTGTCACAAAGCCAAAGCACCCCCAATCAAAGTCGGACACAGCAAGCTTGGCATTGGCAGGCCCTGGGTGAGCGCGAGCGTCGGCCAAGCCTGCGCGAGTCTTGGCCAGACCCCTTGCAGTTGCGCGCCGCGCGTCTTCGCAGCGGATTTCAAGCACAGGCCTTGGCCATGGCGGTGCCTGAAGCGCAATTGAAACGCTTCAGCCTTCAGCTCGAACCTGGCTTGGCGCCCAAGCAAATGCATGCACAAATTCAGGCTCAGCTCGGTCCCTTGTTGCCCTGGCCGGTGGCTGAGGTGGTTTGGGACTTCCAGCTGGCCAATGAAGAAGTCGCCCACCCTGCCAATCGGGGCCCGGCTTGGCTCCAAGCCGCCTTGCAAGCTCAGCCCCAGCAAGCCGTGGAGGTGGTGGCCACGCCCCGTGCTTGGGTGAGCGCTTGCGAGCAATGGTGCAGGGCTGCGGGTTTGCATTTGGTGCGGCTCGAGCCGCCTTGGCAGGCCGATTCGCGTTGGCAAAGCCATTGCGCCCAACATGCCGAGCAAGCGCCCTTGCCTTTGCCCAGCTCGGGCTTGTCGGCGCATCAGCAAGCGGTCTTGGGTGGTTTGGCCCTGGGCGTGGTGATGCCATGAACAACAGCGCATTCAACCTCTTGCCTTGGCGTGAACGGCAACGTCATCAAACCCTGCAACGCTGGCGCTGGGGCTTGGTCTTGAGTTTGCTGGCGGGCTTGTGGGGTGCTCAATACCTGGCGCAGTGGCTGGACGCTGGTTTGCAAGCGCAACGCGCTCAGCAGCAAACTTGGCAAAGCCAACATCAACGCCTGCAAGCCGCGTTGGCCGATGCCCCGCTTTGGGCGCAGCGACGCAAACAGGCTCAAGGTGTGAAAGCCCAATGGGCTCATTGGCAAGACATTCAAAACCAAGCCTGGCGGGTGATGCGCCAGGTCTTGGCAGTGCCCCCGCGCGGGGTGCAAATCGAGCACATGGTGTGGCGCGAGCAGCACCTGCAACTCGCAGGCTGGGCCGTCAGCGCCGCCCATGTGCAACTTTGGCAAGACCAATTGCAAGCCCAGCGCACCGATTGGCAAACCGCTTTGTGGCGGGAAGTCTCGGGTTGGGGTGTGCGGCAACATCGCTTTGGCTTGTCTGCTCGCAGCGGAGGCGGCTCATGAGCAGCGCATGGCGCTCACCCTGGCCACAGTGGCGCAGCCATTGGCATGTGCTGCATGCTTGGCCCGCATCGGCACAGGGCTTGGTCTTGTCTGCGCTGAGCCTGTGTTTCACTGCGCTGCTGTCGGCGGTTTATTCCAACGAGGCATGGCAGGCTTGGTGGCAGGCCGAGGAAGAGGCCCAGGCTTGGCAACAGAGCATTCAAGGTTTGCAAGCTCAGTTGGCGCAGCACCAAGCACAGGTGAGCGCCTTGCAGCAGCTTGCCCATCCTTCGGGCCTGAACCTGCCGGCGTGGCAAATGCCCACAGCCCAGCAGACCGCCAACAGCTTGCACGCTGTTTGGCAGCAATTGGCGCAGTCACATGGCTTGCAAGCGCCGCCGCAACTCGATGACAGCAGCTCGGTGTGGGTGGGCCCGCTGCCACATCTCTTGGCGGCATGGCAGCAACTGCCTCAAGAACTGGCGCAACACGCGGTGGCCTCTTTCGAATTGACGCCTGTGCCGGGCTCGAATGCACTCGAACTCAGCGTGACCTGGTTGACATGGTCTGACCAGGCGGTTGCCAGAGCTTTGAAGGTGTCGCTGCCCCAAGCCCTTGTCAGCGAGGATGCGGTTTTGCAGAACCCCTTTGCCAGCGAGGGCTTGCGACAAGCGTTGCCCGAGGCTGCACACCAGGCCAAAGCTGGTGAATTGCGGGGCATGCCCCTGTCAGACATGCGCTGGGTGGGCATGCTCAGGCAGGGCGATCAGTCCCAAGCCTTGGTGGCGCATGCCGGCTTGATTCGCCCAGTTGCCCTTGGGCAAACCATGGGGCAGGACTTTGGCGAGGTGGTTCACATTGCGCCAGACCATCTGTTGTTGCGCGAGTGGCATGCCAATGCCCTGGGGCTGTGGCAGCAG
>CANGHG010000048.1 GCA_947453645.1 Comamonadaceae bacterium | reverse complement strand
TGGGCTCCTCAAGAGCTTCATCAAATCTTTGGTTTTCCATTTGATCTGGGCTTTGCCCCGAGCCAGCTCAAATCTGTCTTTGGCGCTGGCCACATTGGCAGCAGCTTTTTGCAACACCACTTCGCCCTGGCTATTGACAGCGAAGTCGAGTTGCGCCCCAGGCATCAAGCCCAAGGCATCGCGGATGTGTTTGGGAATGGTCACTTGGCCTTTGAGTGTCAGGGTGGTGGACATGAACAATCTCCATGGTATTACCAAATGTTAATCGGTCATACGTGATCCATGCACTTCTTATCTGCGCATTTGTGCCCTCCCCACAGTGGCCCAGGGTTTGGTGCCAAGCAGCCACCCCCACTCACATCCAACCCAAAGGGGTTGCGCAATCACGACCCAGCGCACTGTCGCTAGTTCAAGGCCATGCTCAGACGGCGACGGTATTTGGAGACCAACTCGGCCTGAGGGTCTTCCAGTGCAGCGGCTTTGCCAGTCAGCTCAATGCCGCCCGCCGATTTGCCAGGCACAGGCTGCTCGCCCTTGGCCTTGGGAGGCGTGAGCAACTCCAAAATAGCGACCATGTTTTTGCGTGCGGCTTCCTCGCCCCAGGCTTTGTCACGCATCACAATTTCCAGCAACTCGTCCATGGCGGCGGTCCATTCGGCAGCCGCCATCAGCAAGCGCGCCTTGGCCAAGCGGGTGTCGAAGTCACGTTTGTTTTTCTCAATCAGCGCATCGAACTGCGCCAAGGACCATTGGGCCCGCTCGTCGGTGGTGGCGAAATGCAGGGCATCCCACCAGTGCTTCAAGGCCTCAAAGCGCAGTTGCAGCGGAATTTGCGCCAAGGCAGGTGCCAGTGCGGTTTGGGCGTTGTCGAGTTCACCCATGGCCATCAACAGCTTCACATAGTCAAAGCGGGCGTCGTCATTGGCCGGGTTGATGGCCAGTGCTTCTTGCAACTTGGCCAGCGCGGTGTCGGTGTCGCCTTGGGCCAGCAAGGCCTCGGCTTCGTTCAAATCAGCCTCGGCGATGAGTTCGCCCTCGCTGGGCAAATGCTTGTCCAAAAACTCCCGCACCTTGCCCTCGGGCAAGGCGCCCATGAAACCATCGGCGGGTTTGCCGCCTTTGAGCAACACGCAGGTGGGGATGGAGCGGATGCCAAAGGCTTGCGAGAGTTGCTGCTCGTCGTCCGAGTTGATCTTCACCAGCTTGAAGCGGCCGCCGTAATCGACCTCGAGTTTTTCCAAAATGGGTCCCAAGGATTTGCAAGGACCACACCACGGCGCCCAAAAGTCCACCAGCACAGGCACATGGGCTGACGCCTCGATCACTTCGGCTTCGAAATTGGCAACGGTCACGTCAATCATGGGGTTGGGGTCCAGGGAATAAAATTCAATACCGTGCTGTCGCCCTGTGGGGCCATCAGCTTTCTCAATGCATAAGCTTACCCGCAGTTCTCTGCCCCTCAACATGAACCCCATTCTGGTCGGTGTGGTCATGGGCTCCAGCTCCGACTGGGACACCATGCAACACGCCACACACATCTTGCATGACTTTGGCTTGGGCTTTGAAGCCCAGGTCTTGTCCGCCCACCGCATGCCCGACGACATGTTCGCCTATGCCGAGGCCGCTCAGGGGCGGGGCCTGCGCGCCATCATCGCGGGCGCTGGCGGGGCCGCCCATTTGCCAGGCATGTTGGCCGCCAAAACCACGGTTCCGGTGCTGGGCGTGCCGGTGGCCAGCAAGCATTTGCAAGGCGTGGATTCGCTGCACAGCATCGTGCAAATGCCCAAGGGCGTGCCTGTGGCCACCTTCGCCATCGGCCATGCGGGTGCGGCCAATGCGGCCTTGTTCGCCGTGGCCATGCTGTCACACGGCAACCCCGAGTTGCTTGCCAAACTGCAGGCCTTTCGCCAACAACAAACCCTGGACGCACGCGCCATGCACGTGCCGCCTGCGCTGTGACGCCTTTGCCCCCAGGCGCCATGCTGGGCGTGTTGGGCGGTGGCCAGTTGGGCCGCATGTGGAGCCATGCGGCGCAAGCCTTGGGCTTTCGCACCGCGGTGCTCGACCCCGATGTCCACAGCCCCGCAGGCTTGGTCAGCCATCTGCATGTCTGCGCCGACTACCTGGACCCTGGCGCTTTGGCGCAGATGGCCGCGCAATGCCAAGCCATCACCACCGAATTTGAAAACGTGCCTGCCCAGGCCCTGCGCCAACTGGGCCTGAGCCTGCCTTGTGCGCCCAGCGACCAGCCCGTGGCCGTGGCACAAGACCGCGCCCTTGAAAAAGCCCATTTTGTGCAGTGCGGTGTGCCCGTGGCCCCGCACCAAGTGCTCAACAGCGCGGCCGATTTGGCCAGTGTGGCCCCAACACTGCTGCCCGGCATTTTGAAAACCACCCGCTTGGGCTATGACGGCAAGGGCCAGGTGCGCGTGGCAACGCTGGCAGATTTGCCTGCGGCTTGGGCACAGCTGCAAAGCGCAGGCCCGACTGTCTGTATTTTGGAAAAACGCCTGCCTTTGCAAGCGGAATGCTCGGTGGTGCTGGCGCGCGGCTGGGATGGCCAGATGGTGCATTTGCCCTTGCAAGTGAATCTGCACCGCGACGGCATCTTGGCGGTGACCGAGGTGTTTGAACACGCCTTGCCAGCAGGCCTCGAACAACAGGCTTTGCAAGCCGCTGATGACGTAGCGCGTGGCTTGAACTACGTGGGCGTGTTGTGCGTGGAGTTTTTCCTGCTGCAAGACGGCCCCGAGCGAGACCACTTGGGCCCCCTGGTGGTCAATGAAATCGCGCCGCGCCCGCACAACAGCGGCCACCACAGCATCGACAGCTGCGATGTGTCGCAGTTCGATTTGCAGGTGCGTTGCATGGCGGGTTTGCCGCTGGTGCAGCCGCGATTGCACAGCGCCAGCGTGATGCTCAATTTGCTGGGCGATTTGTGGTGGGCATCAGGCACGGCGGCCGCAGAGCCGCCTTGGGCGTCGGTGTTGGCCTTGCCTGGCGTGCATCTGCACTTGTACGGCAAAACCCAGGCGCGGCCAGGTCGCAAGATGGGCCACCTCACGGTGACCGCGGCCACCCCCGAGGGCGCTCGCCACGTGGCTTTGCAAGCCGCATCGGTGTTGGGCATTGCCGCGTGGTGAGTGCTGTTTCAAGCGAGGTGTTGCAAGCGGCCCAAGCCTTGGCGCGCGGTGAGTTGCTGGGCTTGCCCACCGAGACGGTGTATGGCTTGGCGGCTGACGCCTCGAACCCCGATGCGGTGAAGGCGATATTTGCGGCCAAGGGTCGGCCCGCAGACCACCCGCTCATCGTGCATGTGGCCCAGGCGTCTCAGGTGCTGGTTTTCGCCCGTGAGCTGCCCGAATTTGCCGCCCGCCTGATGCAAGCGTTTTGGCCTGGCCCTTTGACCTTGATCCTGCCCAGGCGCGATGCGGTGGCCCAAGCGGCAGCCGGTGGTCACGACACCATCGCCCTGCGCTGCCCCTCTCATCCGATGGCGCAAGCCGTGCTGCAAGCCGCACAAACACTGGGCGTGCAAGGCGTGGCTGCGCCCAGCGCCAATTTGTTTGGCAGTGTGAGCCCCACCACCGCGGCGCATGTGCGCACCTCATTTCCCCATCTGCACGTGCTCGATGGCGGCGCTTGCGACGTGGGCATTGAATCGACCATCGTCGACTGCAGCCGTGGTGCGCCCGTGCTGTTGCGCCCCGGCATGTTGAGCTTGTCGCAGCTGAGCCAGGCCTGTGGCGTGTCCGTGTTGAGCGCTGCTGCCGAGTCCGCGCCAGTCTCGCAAAACGCCCCTGCAGCGCCTGGCACACTGGCCTCGCACTATGCGCCGCGTGCGCGCTTGCGTTTGATGAGCACGCTGGAATTGACCACCCTCATCGCCAGCGCCGATGATGCTGTTGCCGTGTGGGCCCGCAGCATGTTGAAAGCCCCAGCTGCTGTGCGCTGCAGGGCCATGCCCAGCGACGCAGTGGCTTGTGCCCACGAGTTGTTCGCGCAACTGCGCGACATGGACGCCAGCGGCGTGAAGGAAATTTGGGTGGAAGCGCCGCCTGAGGGCGAGGCTTGGGATGGGGTGCGAGACAGGTTGCAGCGGGCCGCTGCTTAGTGCCGTCCTGGCGAATCACTTCATCGGGGTGAGCACCACGATGGTCAACACAATGCACACCGAGCCCAAGACATCCATCAGGCCAAAAGGCACTTGCAGCCATGCCACGGCCACCAGCGCGGCCGATAGCGGCTCGGCACAGGCGAGCAAGCTGCTGCGCTGCGGCCCGATGCGCTGAACCGCCAGCAAATAGGCCTGAAAAGCCACCAAGGTGCCGAACAGCACCACAAACATCACCGCCCACCAAGTGCCGACATCCCATGCGCCGGGCACTTGCCAGGGTCGACTCCAGGCCATGGAAGCCAGGCCGCCTATCCACATGCCCCAGCCCACCACCAGGGTGGCCGGGTGTTGCTGGAGCAAGCGCACCGGTTGCACCGTGTAAAAAGCCAAGGCACAGGCTGAAGCCAGTCCCCAACACAAGGCCTGCGCGCTGATGTGCAACACACCCCAGTCGCCATGGGTGACCAGCAGCAAGGTGCCCACCAACGCCAACACCAGCGCGAGCAACTCCAACCGCGACGGCCAACGGCGTTGCCTGATCGCCAAATACACCACGATGACCGTGGGCCCCAGGTATTGCAACACCGTGCCCGTGGCGGCGTTGGAAGCCTCGATCACCGCGAAATAGGTGTACTGCACCCCCAACATGCCCAACACGGCAAAGGCCAGCAACTGCAGCGCGGCACTGCGGCTGTGCCAAATGGCCCAGATGGAATGGCCTTGCAGCATGGCATAGGCCAGCAACAAGCAGCCTGCGAACAAGAGTCGCGTGCTGACCAGCCAATCGATGCTGATGCCCTTTTGTTGAAACAAAAATTGGGCGCAAGCACCCGACATGCCCCACAGACTCGCGGCAAACACGGCCAAGAGATTGCCGTGGATCAGATGGCTTGGTCGCTTGGCGGCTCGCCATGACGCGAGCAGATTCACTTGCCCGCCGTCCAATCAATCAAAGCGTCCATGACGGGTCGGGCTTGGTTGGCATTGGCATGGTTGACCATGGCCACCAGCACAAAGCGCTGGCCGTTTGGACCGTCCACATAACCCGCGATGCCCATGGTGTCGCGCAAGCTGCCTGTTTTCAGGTGGGCACTGGCGCTGCTTTTGCTGCGCTTCATGGTGCCGTCCACGCCGGTGAGGGGCAAGGAGGCCATCAATTCAGGCATGAAACCTTGCCGCCAAGCCCATTGCAGCAAATGGGCCAAGCTCTGAGCGCTGATGCGCGACTCTCGGCTCAAACCCGAACCTTTGTCCATCAAGGGCGGTTCGCCGCCGACACGCTCGCGCCACCAGCCCTGCACCACCTCTTTGGCCACTGCAGGCGAGCCCTGCCCGCGCTGTTGGGCCGCCAAGGTGAGAAACACCTGCTCGGCCATCACGTTGTTGCTGAATTTGTTGATGTCGCGCACCACCTCGCCCAAGGTGGGCGACTCGCTGGCAAACAGGGGCTTCAAGCCGCTGGGCACCACGCCTTCGCGCACCTGGCCGCTGAGCTGACCGCCCAGTTGCAACCACATGCCGTGCACCGCACGGGCGGCGAATTTGTCAGGGTCGGCATAAGCCAAGGGCCAAAGCTTGTCGGGGCAGCTGCTGGGAAACCCGCCCATGAAGCGAATTTGCAAAGGGTTGCCAAATTCAGCCCGCAAGGCCGAGCGGTAGTCGCTGCAGTCACCGCCCATGAGCGGCACACTGGCCTGCACCTGCACGCCCGCCAGCGGCGGCTCGAGGTGCACACGGGCGACTTTGTGGGCCACGTCGGGCACGAACTGAATCAGCACCGATTTGAAGCCCAGCAACAAAGCGTCGGGCGCGGCGTTGTAGGGGCGCAGCGGCTCGCCATCGAAACTGGCCGGGTCGTGTGGCGGCAGCACAAAAGCGCTGCGGTCCAGCACGATGTCGCCCTGGATTTGGCGTATGCCCAAGCCCTGCAGCCGCCGCATCAACAACCACAGCTGCTCGACGCCCAGCTTGGGGTCGCCGCTGCCTTGCAAATACACCTGCCCTTGCAACACGCCATCGCGAATGACGCCTTCGACATAGACCGGCGTGCGCCAGGTGAAAGCAGGGCCCAGCAAATCCAGCGCGGCGCTGGTGGTCACCAGTTTCATGAGCGAGGCTGGGTTGCGCGCCACCTCGGCCTGGTGGCGCAAACGGTTGGGCGCGTTCGCATCCACCGACAACACCACCACGCTCAAAGCCTCGCGCGGCAACTTGGCGCGCTGCAAAGCGTCTTCCACACTGGGAGGCAAGGTGCTGGGTTGCGCTTGCGCGGCGCTGACCATCAGCAGCCACAGGCCTTGACGCGCCAGCTTGGCCAACAGGACTTGACATTCATGAGCAATCGACATGCTCAGATTATGAAACCCAGGGCCACCTCCCCCGATAATCGCCAGATGCAACTACTTCTTCAACGCCTGCGGCTGCTGTCGCCC
This sequence comes from Comamonadaceae bacterium, assembly GCA_947453645.1. GTDB lineage: Bacteria > Pseudomonadota > Gammaproteobacteria > Burkholderiales > Burkholderiaceae_C > Limnohabitans. Next base: position 6,425 of record CANGHG010000048.1, on the reverse strand, counting down.
CGCACCGTGGGCTTGCTCGCTGCGGTCGTGACGGTGGGCATTTGGTCCACCTTCATCGTCATCGCCCGCGCTTCGGCCTCGCGCCACATGCTGCCACTGGACATCGCCTGGGCCCGCATTGTGGGCGCCAGCTTGGTGTTGCTGCCATGGGGCTGGTGGCTCACCAACCGCGCCAAAGCGCAAGGCCAGCCGATCGGCTCTTTCGGCGGCATATCCCCGCTGCCACTGAAGGTCACGTTGTGGGCTGGTTTTTTTGGTGGCCTGGCTTATGCGGTGCTGAGCTACAGCGGTTTTTTCTTCGCACCTGCCGCCCATGCCTCGGTGTTGATGCCTGGTTTCTTGCCCGTGTGGACCAGCCTGTTGGCCTTGGTGCTGTTGGGTGAGCGCTTGCATGGCAACCGACTGGCGGGCTTGGCTTTCATTTTGAGTGGCGGCATGTTGGTCGGCGGCGCCAGCCTGCTGCACGCTTTTGACGGTGGCACGGTGTGGGTGGGTGACCTGTTCTTTCTGAGTGCGAGTTTTTGCTGGTCCACCTACAGCGTCATCAGCCGTCGTCTGGGTTTACAGGCGGTGCCCGCCACCATCGCTGTCACCTGTTTCGCGTTTGTCAGCTATGTCCCGCTCTACCTTGTGCTGGCTTGGAGCGGCGTGATTCCCAGCCATTTGTTCAGCGCCCCGATAGGCGAGTTGGTGTTTCAAACCCTCTACCAGGGCTGGGGCTCGGTGGTCATTTCGGGCATCACCTTCACCCAAATGATCCGCTACTATGGCCCTGTGCGCTCGACCATGATCACCTCGCTGGTGCCCGGTTTGTCGGCGTTGGGTGCGGTGGTGTTTTTGGGTGAGCCCCTGGGCTGGCATTTGCTGCTGGGCTTGTCTTTGGTGACCGCGGGCATTTTGTTTGGCGTGCGCCAAGCCCCTGCAGCACTGGCCAACGCATGAAGCTCTTGGCCATCGAGACCAGCACCGAGCGCATGTCCTTGGCCGTGCAACATGGCGAGCGCCAATGGACCCTGGACGCCGAGGGAGGCGCCATGGCCTCGGCCACCCTGATCCCCACCATCCTGGACTTGCTGCAACAAGCCCAGATGCAGCTGCCCGAGTTGCAAGCCATTTGTGTGGGCCGCGGTCCTGGTGCCTTCACAGGTTTGCGCACCGCCTGTGCTGTGGCCCAAGGTTTGGCGCTGGGTGCTTCGCTGCCCGTCTTGCCCATCGACACCTTGCAAATCGTGGCCGAAGCCGCCCGCGCCCACAGCCCTCGTGTGTTGGTGGTGATGGATGCGCGCATGAGCCAGGTCTACACAGCGGCGTGGGAATGGTTGGGCGGCCAATGGCACAGCTTGCAAGCGCCGCAACTCGCCAGTCCTTCACAAGTGCAACGTCCTGCTGGCTGGCGTGAACAAGGTTTTGTGCTGGCGGGCTCTGCTTGGGGCGTGCCTGGATTGCAAGCCGAGTTGCAAACTTTGTTGTCCGACCAAGCGCAAGCCATGGCCTTGTGGCCGCAAGCCACGGCCCTGCTGCGCCTGGGTGCCGCCGCTTGGCAGCGCGGCGAAGCCCTGCCTGCAGACCAGGCCCTGCCTGTCTATGTGCGCGACCAAGTGGCGCTCACCACCTCGGAACGACTGGCCTTGAAAGCCGCCAGGTCATGACGCCGGTGGCCATGCAAGCCGCGCATGTGCCGCAAGTGGTGCAAATCGAGCAGCGCGCCTATTCCCACCCCTGGACACCAGGCAATTTCACCGACTCCATCGCCTCGGGTTACCACATGCCTTTGTGGTTTTCCAAGGAGGTGTTGGTCGGCTATTTGGTGGCCATGCGTGGCGTGGACGAGGTGCATTTGCTCAACATCACCGTGTCCCCAGAGTACCAACGCCAAGGCTGGGGCCACATGATGCTGGAACACTTGTGCACCTGGAGCCGGGAGCGCGGCGTGCACAACCTGTGGCTGGAGGTGCGGGCCAGCAACCTGCGCGCCATCGAGGTCTACCAAGCACATGGTTTTGTGCAAGAAGGATTGCGCAAGGACTACTACCCCTTGCATCTGGGTCAACGCGAAGACGCGGTGGTCATGAGCTTGCAGTGGTAAGGTTTGCCTCATGAGTCTGAACCTCGACACCCGTCAACGCGCCATGCTGGCCGAGATGGGTGTGCGCGTCTGGTCACCTGCTCAAGCGCCTGAGGCTGTGGCTGTGGCAGAGAGTCCCGCTTCACTGCCGCGCCAACGCCTCGAACCTGCTGCACCAGCTGTGCCAGCCGCGCCCACCGCGCCGGTGGCACCAACAGCCTCGGTGGTGCTGCGGCCCTTGCCTGAGGGCCTGGCTCAGATGGACTGGTCCTCTTTGCAAGCAGCGGCTGCCAGTTGCCAAGCCTGTGGCTTGTGCGAAGGCCGTCAACACAATTTGTTTGCCAACCGCAGCTGGACCGAGGGCGAACGCGTGAGCTGGTTGATCGTTGGCGACGCACCCAGCCAAGCCGAGGACTTGGCGGGTCAGGCTTTTGTGGGCGATGAAGGGGTGTTGCTGGACGCCATGCTGCAAGCCTTGGGCTTGTCGCGTTCAGGTGCCAACAGCCCGGTGCTGATCACCAGCGCGGTGAAATGCCATCCGTCCGCCAACCGCAACCCTGCACCTGAAGAAATCGCGCACTGCCAAGCTTATTTGAAGCGTCAAATTGAATTGCTGCAGCCCCAAGTGGTGTTGGCCATGGGTCGATTTGCAGCGCAAGCGCTGTTGCATGGCAGCATGGGTGAGGCCGCTACACAACCCTTGGGCAAATTGCGCGGCCAAGTGCATGCGGCGCACGGCACCCAGGTGGTGGTGAGCTACCACCCCACGTATTTGCTGCGCTCGCCCTCGGACAAAGCCAAGGCCTGGGCAGATCTTTGTTTGGCCAAGAGCTTGGTGCAAGGCTAAGGCCGCTCGCTCGTCATTGCTCCACTTGTCATTGCGAGCGCAGCGAAGCAATCCCTGTCATTGCGAGGCCTTCAGGCCGAAGTAATCTCTCTTTCGCTGCCCGCATTGGGGGCATTTTTGCTGCTCTTTCGCTCACAAAAACGCCCCCAATCCGTGCAGCGATAGCGGTGCTGCCACTTCACGCCGCCACAAAGTGGTCGAATGCGTAGCGAACGTTGCCGCTTCGCGGCGGTGAGCGGCATTCGAGCCTTTGTGGCGAGTGGAGATTGCTTCGGCCTGAAGGCCTCGCAATGTCGGGCCCTGCCTACAATCCCCCGCATGAACTTCACCGACATGCTCCAGCAGGCCAGCCAGCGCCATCAATCCATGTTGTGCGTGGGCCTGGACCCCGAGCCCAGCAAATTCCCGGCCGCCATGAAAGGCGAGGCCAGCCACATTTTTGACTTCTGCGCCCAGATCGTGGATGCCACGCACGACCTGGTCTGTGCGTTCAAACCGCAAATTGCGTATTTCGCAGCCCACCGCGCCGAAGACCAACTCGAGCAATTGGTGCAACACATCCGCCGCACCGCACCGCATCTGCCCATCATCTTGGACGCCAAACGGGGTGACATTGGCTCGACTGCCGAGCAATATGCCATCGAGGCCTTCGACCGCTACGGTGCCGATGCCGTGACCTTGTCGCCCTTCATGGGTTTTGATTCGGTACAGCCTTACTTGAAGCGCCATGGCAAAGGCGCCTTCTTGCTGTGTCGCACCTCCAACCCCGGTGGTGATGATTTGCAAAATCAGCGCTTGGCTTCGGTGCAAGGCCAGCCCTTGCTGTACGAGCACATTGCCCGTTTGGCGCAAGGACCCTGGAACCTGAACGGCCAACTCGGCTTGGTGGTGGGCGCCACCTACCCCGCAGAGATTGAGCGTGTGCGCGCCATCGCACCCACCCTGCCCCTGCTGATTCCTGGCGTGGGCGCCCAAGGCGGCGATGCCGCGGCCACGGTCAAAGCGGGCTTGCGCACACAGGGGGGCCAGGTCAGCGGGCCCATCATCGTCAACTCCTCTCGTGCGGTCTTGTACGCCTCGTCTCATGCCGACTTTGCCGCTGCCGCCAGAACAGCGGCCATGGCCACCCGGGATCAATTGCAAGCCCTGTCTTAATGATGATGATCATCATTTATTTAACATTGATGCATTGAAAAATATTTGGCAATAAAAAGCTAATGGTTGCGTTGGGTTAATGCGCGCAGTGCTGGTTTGGGCTAAGGTTCGGGCATTACAAATACAAAGCGCCATGAAAAACCGAGACTTATTTTTTCAGTTGTTGGCTGCGGTCAACGATGTTGAAAACAAGCACCACACCGCAGCACCCGACATCGATGCGCAAATTTTGCTCATGCGCATTGCCATGGGTCACCACGCCAAATTGCCTTTGAACGTGACAAAGGCCATGAATTTGCGTCACATCGGTTCACCCGCCATGCTGCATCGCAAGATCAACGATTTGCTGCAATGGGGCCTGGTTGAATTGGTGTTCGAAGGCGGCAACCGCCGCACCAAATACCTCGAGCCCACGAAAAAAGCGTATGCCATCATTGACGAAATGGCCGATGCGGCAGCAGCCATTCACGAACCCGTCAGCTGAATTTCAAGGCGCGAGCAAGCGCTTCAAATACCGCCCAGTCATGCTGCGCGGGTTGGCGGCCACCTCTTCAGGTGTGCCCACCGCCACCACTTGGCCGCCGCCACTGCCGCCCTCGGGCCCCATGTCGATCACCCAATCGGCGGTTTTGATCACGTCCAAATTGTGTTCAATCACCACCATGGAGTTGCCCGCGTCCACCAACTGGCGCAGCACCTTCAACAGCAAATCGATGTCGGCGAAATGCAAGCCGGTGGTGGGCTCGTCCAAGATGTAGAGCGTGCGCCCCGTGTCACGCCGTGACAACTCCAACGCAAGCTTGACCCGTTGCGCTTCACCCCCTGAAAGGGTGGTGGCCGCTTGACCCAAACGGATGTAGCCCAAGCCCACGTCCATCAAGGTTTGCAGCTTGCGCGCCAAAGCTGGCACCGCGCCCAAAAACGCCAAGGCGTCTTCCACGGTCATGTTCAAGATTTGCGCGATGTTCTGACCCTTGTAGAGCACCTCCAAGGTCTCGCGGTTGTAGCGCTGACCCAAGCAGACATCGCAAGGCACGTAGACGTCGGGCAAAAAGTGCATCTCCACCTTCACCATGCCGTCGCCTTGACAGGCCTCGCAACGGCCCCCCGCCACATTGAAAGAAAAGCGTCCAGCGCCATAACCACGCTCACGTGCCATCGGCACCTCGGCCAGCAATTCACGCAGTGGCGTGAACAGGCCGGTGTAGGTGGCGGGGTTGGAGCGCGGTGTGCGGCCAATCGGTGACTGGTCCACATTGATGACTTTGTCAAAGTTGTACAGGCCCAAGATGTCGTCATGCGCCGCCGGTTCTTCGTGGGCGCGGTGGATTTGCTTGGCCGCCGCCGCATACAAGGTGTCGTTCACCAAGGTGGATTTGCCCGAACCCGACACGCCGGTCACGCAGGTGAACAAGCCCACCGGAAACTCGGCGGTGACGTTTTGCAAGTTGTGGCCACGCGCACCTTGAATGGTGATGGCCTGCTTGGCGCGGCTGTCCACGGGTGCCACAGGCATGGCCCCAAACACGTTTTTCACAGGCGCGGCTTGGGGGATGCTGGGTTGCTGATAAAGCCAAGGGCGGCGCTTGGTCGGCACCTCGATGCGCAACTCGCCCGCCATGTAGCGGCCTGTGAGCGATGCCGGGTTGGCCTCGATTTCCGCCGCGGTGCCCTGCGCCATCACCCGACCGCCATGCACACCTGCACCCGGCCCCATGTCGATGCAATGGTCGGCCGCGCGGATCATGTCCTCGTCATGCTCGACCACCAACACGCTGTTGCCGATGTCGCGCAGGTGTTTCAAGGTGTCGATCAGCCTGTCGTTGTCGCGCTGGTGCAAGCCTATGCTGGGCTCGTCCAGCACATACATCACGCCCGTCAAACCCGAGCCGATTTGCGAAGCCAAACGGATGCGCTGCGCCTCGCCGCCTGACAAGGTGTCGGCGCTGCGCGAGAGGCTCAGGTAGGTGAGACCCACATCGTTCAAAAACTTCAGCCGATTGGCAATTTCACGAATGACTTTCTCGCCAATGTCGGCCTTGTTGCCTTGCAAGGTCAGGCCTTGGAAATACGCTTGGCATTCGGCCAAGGTGATGTGGCTCACATCATGCAAGGTACGCGCTTCTAAGCCCTCACCCAAACGCACGTTACGCGCTTCAATGCGCAAACGGGTGCCTTGACATTCCAGACAAGGGCGGTGTCCTCGGTAACGTGACAACTCCTCGCGCACCAAGGCCGAGTCGGTGTCGTGGTAGCGACGGGTCATATTGGGCACGATGCCTTCAAACGCGTGCAGCTTGCTGGTTTTGCGCCCGGCTTTCGCGCCCGACTCCAACACATAGCTGAACTTGATTTCTT
>CANGHG010000047.1 GCA_947453645.1 Comamonadaceae bacterium | reverse complement strand
GCCTCGTATTTACTTGAGTTTGAGGTGTCTGGAGCCAAACCAGCGATGGTGCCGCCTGTGCCCAAAATGAGCGTTTTTTGAATTATTTTTGAATTCATGCTTGCCAAAGCTCAAAAGCTGGTTAAAAATACAGTTACTGGATGCCTAAACAGTTTTTTGCCAAAGCATCTCTCTTGAAACCCAACGCATTGTGCAGGAGCCCCATGGACCACATCAAGCTCACGGCCCGTCAGCAGCAAATTTTGGAACTCATCCAAACCGCCATCCACAACACGGGCGCACCGCCCACCCGCGCCGAAATCGCTCATGAACTCGGTTTCAAGTCACCCAACGCCGCCGAGGAGCATTTGCAGGCCTTGGCCCGCAAAGGGGTCATCCAGTTGGTCAGTGGCACATCGCGCGGCATTCGCCTCAAGTCCAGCACCTCAGATGCACCCACCTCCTCCTTCAAACAATTCACCCTGCCCTTGCAAAGTCTGGCCCAACTGAGCTTGCCGCTCATAGGCCGGGTGGCCGCAGGCTCACCCATCTTGGCGCAAGAGCACATCGAGCAAACCTTCCAGGTGGAGGCGTCCATGTTCCAACAGCAACCCGACTACCTGCTCAAGGTCAAGGGTTTGTCCATGCGCGACATCGGCATCATGGACGGCGACTTGCTGGCCGTCAAAGCCACGCCAGACGCGCGCAACGGCCAAATCGTGGTGGCCCGCTTAGGGGAAGAAGTCACGGTCAAGCGCTTTCAAAGATCACCCCAAGGCATTGCTTTGCACCCTGAAAACCCCGACTTTTCCACCATCCATGTCCAGCCCGGCGAACCTTTCCAAATTGAAGGTTTGGCAGTCGGCCTCATTCGCAACCAGTTTTAAGCACAGGAGCACCCCATGAACATCGCATCTAGCCCCTTGAGTCAAGCCTATCGTCCCCTGCGCGTGGTCCACGTGGCCGAGGACCAGCGTCAGCCGCGTCACACCGCAGGGCGCATGGTCATTTCAGGCCGCATGGCCGATGTCTGCGCCGAACTCGACCGCCTCATCGCCTTGGAAAACCGCCAACCCGCCTACGCGAACTGAATTCAAGCTTTCTTGGCCATCAGGCTGACCATCAGCTCGTTGTTGGCTTTTCGGTCGGCCAATATCTTTTTCATGTGGGGGTTGTCCGCCAACTGTTGGCTGTAGGCCTTCACCGGCAAGTCGGCCAGCAGGTCTTCTCCCAGCACCAACTTACAGGCTGACACAGCCAGTGGCAGGTGAAAAGCCGCAGCGCAGTCGGCCAAGCTGAATTCCGCACCAGCCACATAGGGTGAAAATTTGGCCAAACTGGCAAAAGCAGCAATATTTTTTGTCAGTTGCTTGCGAACCTTGTCTTTGGTTTCATCGCGCACTTGACCGCCAAAAAAAGCTTGCGGGTACAACTGGCGAACCACCAGCTCAATGTGCAACTCCAAATAAACAATCAATTCCCGCACCTTGGCGGCTTGAAGCGGATCTTTGGGCAGCAGCGGGTGTTCAGGGTAGGCCGCTTCAATGTATTCCGCGCAAGCCATGGACTCTGAAACGCAACCATTTGGCGTGTCCAAAAATGGCACCTTGCCCATGGGCGATCGTGATATCAGCTTGGGGTGGCTGTTTCCTGTCCACACCAACTCTTCCTCAAAAGGCACGCCTTTTTCAAGCAACTGGAATTTGAGCTTGTTGTAGTAATTGCTGACCGCAAATCCGCATAGCTTGAGTGTCATGGTGTCTCCTGTTGTGTCGTTGTCGGGGCATTCTGTCACAGGCCGCCACGGGTTTTGGTGCGCCATAATCAAACGCTATGAATACAAGCTTCCAACAAATTGGGGTGGTCGGCGCTGGCGCCATGGGTCAAGGCATTGCCCAAATCGCCACCCAGGCACAGGCTCAGGTGCAAGTGTTTGACGTGATCGCAGGCGCGGCTGAAAAAGCCTGCGCCAAAGTGCGCGCTCAATGGCAACAACTCCAAGAAAAAGGACGCCTCACCACCGAGCAAGTGGCTGACTACAGCCGCCGTCTTTCTCACGCGGAACACCTCCACGACCTGCAGCGCTGCGATTTGGTGATCGAAGCCGTGGTGGAAAACCTGGCTGTCAAAAAAGCCTTGTTTGCTCAGTTGGAACACCTGCTGACGCCTCAAGCAGTGATCGCCAGCAACACCTCGTCCTTGTCGATCACAGCCTTGGCGGCCGAGTTGCAGCACCCAGAGCGCTTTGCAGGCTTTCACTTTTTCAACCCCGTGCCGCTCATGAAAGTGGTGGAAATCGTGGCGGGATTGGCCACCAGCGATGCCACCTGCCAAGCCCTGAGCCAGTTGGCCCAAGCCATGGGCCACCAACCTGTTCGCGCGCAAGACACCCCTGGCTTCATCGTCAACCATGCTGGGCGTGGCTACGGCACCGAGGCGCTGCGTGTGGTGTCTGAGGGCATTGCCGACTTCGCCACCGTGGACCGCATCTTGAAAGATCAGGTGGGGTTCAAACTCGGTCCCTTCGAGTTGCTGGACCTGACCGCTTTGGACGTGTCACACCCGGTCATGGTATCGATTTACCACCAGTATTTCGAGGAACCTCGCTACCGCCCCAGCGTGATCACCGCCCAGCGTTTGGCGGGCGGTTGGTTGGGCCGCAAAACCCAGCAAGGGTTTTACAGCTATATCGACGGCAAGGCCCAAATTCCCGCCGAAGCACCAGCACCCCAAGTCGCGACGCTGCCCCCCGTGTGGGTGTCGTCCCGTGCAGCCAGAAGGCCCGAGTTGTTCCAATTGCTCAAAGACTTGGGCGCGCAAATCGAAACCGGGTCCGCGCCCTCGCCCCAAGCGCTTTGTCTGGTGGCGCCTTTGGGCTTTGACATCACCACTTGCGCCATTGTCGAACGGCTCGACCCCGCACGCAGCGTGGGCATCGACATGCTCATGCCCGACAACGCCACCAAACGCCGCGTGTTGGCCACCAACCCCGCCACCCGTTCGGACATGCGCGACGCCGCTCATGCGCTTTTTGCCAGCGACGGCAAAGCAGTGAGCGTGATTCAAGACAGCGGTGGTTTTGTCACCCAGCGCGTGTTGGCGCAAATCGTCAACATCGCCAGCGACATTTGCCAACAAGGCATCTGCACGCCCCAAGACCTGGACACCGCGGTCACCTTGGGCCTGGGCTACCCCAAAGGCCCGCTGGCCCTGGGCGACAGCCTGGGGGCAGACAACCTGCTGGAAGTCTTGTTCAACCTGCAAACCGTGTATGGCGACCCGCGCTACCGCCCCAGCCCCTGGCTGCGTCGCCGTGGTGCCCTGGGTTTGAGCCTGCTTCACACCAGTCACTGACATGACCGCTCAACTCAAAAGCCATAGCGTGGGACGCACGCTGGTGCTGACCCTCTCCAACCCCGAGCACCGAAACGCCTTGGGCCCCGAGATTTACAGCGCTGGCATCGAGGCCCTGAACGTCGCCGAAAGCAACCCCGATGTGATGAGCGTGGTGTTGACCGGCGAAGGCACCCATTTCAGCGCTGGCGGCAACTTGAACCGCTTGCTGGCCAACCGCGCCCAGCCCCCAGAGCACCAAGCGCAAAGCATTGAAGGCTTGCACAACTGGCTGGAAACCATACGCACCTTCCCCAAACCGGTCATCGCGGCCGTTGAAGGCGCTGCCGCTGGTGCTGGGTTTTCATTGGCGCTGGCCTGCGATTTTTTGGTGGCCGCGCAAGACAGCGTGTTTGTCATGGCCTACAGCTCGGTGGGCCTGTCCCCCGATGGCGGCGGCAGCTGGCATTTGGCACGTGCATTGCCGCGTGCCTTGGTCAGCCAAATCCTCATGCTGGGCGACAAACTGAGTGCGCCGCAGTTGCTTCAGTGGGGCCTGGCCAACCAGGTGAGCCCCAAAGGGGAGGCTTTGCAAGAGGCGCTGGCATTGGCAGAACGCCTCAACCAACGAGCACCCAATGCCCTGACCAGCATCAAAGAATTGATTGGCGCTGCTGCTCAGCAAGACCTGTTTGCCCAGTTGCCCATGGAGAAGCAGCATTTCGTGAATAATTTGCACCACCCCAATGCGGGCATTGGAATACAGGCTTTTTTGAACAAAGAAGCACCACGCTACAAGCCCTGAGCACTGGTATACCCTCATCAAGCACTGTCCTGGCGGTCCCGCCGGTGACAGATTTTCACTTTCAGGTCACCGACAAGACAGACGATGGACGACCCCATACTTACCATTGAAGAACGCGAAGCAGTCAATGCTGGTCGTTGGTTTTCTTCCCTTTCACCCTCACTTCGACACGACATCCTCCGATGCGCTTACGTCAAACGACTCAAAGACGGCGACTTGATTGCCGCTCGAGGCGACTCGCCCGAAGAGTGGATGGCCTGCGCACGGGGCGCGGTGCGGGTCAGCAGCACCTCGCTGTCGGGCAAGCAAATCACCTTCACCTATGTGGAGCCCGGGATTTGGTTTGGCGACGTGGCTATTTTGGATGGCGACAGCCGCACCCACGATGTCTATGCCCACGGGGAAACCACCATTTTGTGCGTGGCCAAAGCCGATTTCCAGAAAATATTGGCGGCGCACGTGGAGTTCTACGACGCCATGCTGCGCCTGCAAGCGCGGCGTATTCGCCAGCTGTTTGGCTTGGTGGAAGACCTCAACACCCTGCCTCTCAGGGCTCGCTTGGCCAAGCAACTGCTGCATTTGGCACGCAGCTATGGCGTACCCTCACTCAACCATGGCGAGGAAATTCGCATCGGCCTGCATTTGGCGCAAGAAGAACTGGCGCAACTGCTGGGTGCTTCTCGCCAGCGGGTCAACCAAGAACTCAAGGCCATGGAGCGCGAAGAAGCTTTGCGCATCGAGCCGGGTGGCTTGGTGATTCGCAACCAACAAGCGCTGATGACCATCAGCGCAGCGGACTGAACTCATGAGCAACTTTGACAATTTCGTCGGCACCCGCGAGGTGACTGACGCCCACCGTTTCGACACCCAGGCGCTTGAAGCCTGGTTGGGCGCCCACATGCCCGACTTTGAAGGCCCCTTGCAAGTGGAGATGTTCAAGGGCGGTCAATCCAACCCCACTTACAAACTCATCACACCCAAGCAAAGCTATGTGATGCGCGCCAAGCCTGGCCCGGTGGCCAAGTTGCTGCCATCTGCCCACGCCATCGAGCGCGAGTTTGCGGTCATGCGCGGTTTACACGGCACGGGTGTGCCTGTCGCGCAAATGCATGTGTTGTGCGACGACGAGTCGGTCATTGGCCGGGCCTTTTATGTCATGGAGTTTGTGCAAGGGCGCGTGCTGTGGGACCAAGCTTTGCCTGGCATGAGCCCCACTGAGCGCCGCGCCATTTACATGGAAATGAACCGCGTGATTGCCGCCTTGCATGCGGTGGATCACAAGGCGCAAGGCTTGGAGAGCTTTGGCAAGCCAGGCAACTATTTCGACCGTCAAATTGGCCGTTGGAGCAAGCAGTACGTGGCATCTGCCACCCAGCCCATCCCCGAGATGGATAAGTTGATGGCCTGGCTGCCCGAGCACATGCCGGCCAGCGCCCGCGCCGACCACACTTGCATCGTGCATGGCGATTTCCGTTTGGACAACCTGATTTTTCACCCCACCGAACCGCGCGTCTTGGCGGTGCTCGATTGGGAGTTGTCCACCTTGGGCCACCCGCTGGCCGACTTCAGCTACCACTGCATGTCATGGCACATACCGCCGGGTAGTTTTCGAGGCATTGGCGGCTTGGACATTGAAGCTTTGGGCATCCCGCCCGAGGACGAGTACATCGACCTGTATTGCCAACGCACGGGCCTGACCACCCTGGCCGAGTTGAAGCCTGACTGGAATTTCTACCTGGCCTACAACATGTTTCGCATCGCCGCCATTCTGCAAGGCATTGCCAAGCGGGTGGAAGACGGTACCGCCTCCAGTGCGCAGGCCAAGGCCTCTGGCGCTGGTGCCAAACCCATGGCCGAGTTGGCATGGTTGTTTGCACAACGCAGTTCAGATTGACACGATTCAAAACAAATAAACAGGAGCACAACATGAACTTCGATTACACCGACAAGGTCAAAACCCTGCAAGCGCGACTCATCGCTTTCATGGACGAGCACATCTATCCCAATGAAAAGCGTTTCTTCCAAGAAATCGCTGAAAACCGCGCCAAGGGCAACGCCTGGGTGCCCACCAAGCTGATTGAAGAACTCAAACCACTGGCGCGCAAAGCGGGTTTATGGAATTTGTTTTTGCCCCACAGCAAGCGTGCGCCAGAGGGCTTGAGCAACCTGGAATACGCGCCGTTGTGTGAAATCATGGGCCGAGTGCCTTTTGCCGCTGAGGTGTTCAATTGCTCGGCACCCGACACCGGCAACATGGAAACCTTTGAGCGCTATGCCAGTGAAGAACTCAAAGACCAGTGGTTGGAGCCCCTGCTGCGCGGCGAGATCCGCTCGGCTTTCCTGATGACCGAACCCGAGGTGGCCTCCTCTGACGCCACCAACATCCAAACCCGCATCGAGCGTGATGGCGACCATTACGTCATCAATGGCCGCAAGTGGTGGTCGTCAGGCGCTGGCGACCCCCGTTGCGCGGTCTACATCGTGATGGGCAAAACCGACCCAGATGCACCTCGCCATTCGCAACAAAGCATGATCATCGTGCCCGCCAATGCACCTGGCGTGACCGTCATGCGTCCGCTGTCTGTGTTTGGGTATGACGATGCGCCTCACGGTCACATGGAAGTGGACCTGAAAAACGTGCGTGTCCCCGTGGGCAATTTGCTGTTGGGTGAAGGCCGTGGTTTTGAAATCGCCCAAGGCCGCTTGGGCCCAGGCCGTATTCACCATTGCATGCGCACCATCGGTGCGGCTGAGCGCGCCATGGAGCTCATGGTCAAACGCCTCAACAGCCGAGTGGCTTTTGGCAAACCCGTGTCCGCCCAAGGCGTGTGGCACGAGCGATTGGCCGATGGCCGCATCATGATCGAGCAAGCCCGTTTGCTGACCCTCAAGGCGGCTTACATGATGGACACGGTTGGCAACAAGATTGCCCGCACTGAAATTGCCATGATCAAGGTGATTGCCCCCAATATGGCTTGCCAAATCATCGACTGGGCCATCCAAGCCCATGGCGGTGGTGGCGTGAGCGACGATTTCCCCTTGGCTTATGCCTACGCCAATCAACGCACCCTGCGTCTGGCCGATGGTCCCGACGAGGTGCACCGTGCGGCGATTGCCAAACTCGAGTTGGCCCGTCACATCACCACCGCGCCGCAAGATGTGGAAATGCCTGTCACACGGGGTTGCTGATGATCGACGTCTACTCATGGCCCACGCCCAACGGCCACAAAGTCCACATCATGTTGGAAGAATGTGGCCAACGGCTGGGGCGCGATTGGCTGGCACACGCGGTGAACATTGGCAAGGGCGAACAATTCACGCCTGAGTTTTTGACCATCAGCCCGAACAACAAAATCCCTGCCTTGGTGGACCCTCATGGGCCTGATGGCAAGCCCATCAGCTTGTTCGAGTCGGGCGCCATTTTGGTTTACCTGGCGGCCAAGTATGGCAAGTTCATGCCCAAAAGCGACCGCGACAAGTACGAGGTCTTGCAGTGGTTGATGTTTCAAATGGGCGGCGTCGGACCCATGTTGGGCCAGGCCCACCACTTCAGGATTTACGCGCCCGAGAAAGTGCAATACGGCATTGACAGATACACCAACGAGGCCAAACGCCTCTACGGCGTGATGGACAAGCAGCTGGCCTTGCATCCCTATATGGCGGGTAAGAGCTACAGCATTGCTGACATGGCCATCTTCCCTTGGCTGCGCAGTTGGAACAACCAAGGCATTGATTGGGCCGACTATCCGCGTTTGAAGGAATGGTTTGACACGATCAGCGAACGACCTGCTGTGAAACGTGGTTGCGCGGTGTTGGCGGATTTACGCAAGCCTTTGCAAAACGACAAACAGGCGATGGAAACCTTGTTTGGCAAGGCGCAGTATCAGAAGCGGTGAGTCAGCCTCTCGCCTGTCAAATGGCTATTTTGAGAATTCGGTTGGATTTGCTGGCGTCGGATGTGCATGTGCCATTGCTGACATACACATAGTCGTCTCTGATGGCGATCCCAACAGATGCGCACAGACCTTTGTCAGGTCCTGCGAATACAGTTTTGACCCCGCCACTGGTGACCTTGCTGATTTGACTCAATCCACCGTTGGCGTCTGTTCCAAATTCCACCACATAGGCATTGCCTGAACTGTCAAAGCTGACGCTGTAGGGGTATGAGAAGGTCTGACCCAAATCGCCAGTCACAAGATGGCTTGTGGGATTGATTTTTTTAATGGTTCCTGCGCTTGTATAGCTTGCTGCGTAAATTAGATTGTCGTGAAAAAGCAAGCCAGTAGGCGATGTGACGGATGTATTGCCTGATTGAAATCGAATCAGGTTATTGGTTTGATCAGAAGCAAAAATGTTTCCGGAAGCATCTGAAGTCACACCTGAAAAATTGAATGTCGATGTGAAAGTTACCTCTAAAGGTTGACTGGTTTCACCTGTCGATAAATTGACCTTCCAGACACCGGGAGCGTTGGCTACGCTCATGCTGATGTAAAGATTGTCACCAATCAAAGTTAAGCCGATGGGGTGCGTCCATGTTGAGCCATTAATACCAGAAATGAAACTGGTCGCTTTACTGAGGGTGGTTTTGGCGATGTTATTGCCCCCTTTGTTGGCTGTGTAAAGATTACCCGAAGAGTCAAACACCATGTGCATGGGATCACTCAGACCGGTTGCATAGACAGTGACAGTGCCAGGGGCTTCACGCACCACAGTACTCCCCCCGCCACCTCCACAGCCTGCCAACAGCAGCATGGCGCATGTAGTTAAAAAGAATATAAAACAGAAAGGCTTCATAGATACAACATCGGTTTGAGGGCAATTGCCTTGAGTTGATAATACAAGGCATGTCCTCTCCTTCATTGACCATGATCAAAACTGCATCCAAATGGACTATTGGCTTCTTGGTGGTTTTGAGTTTGGCGGCCTGCTCAGACGAAAAGCAAGCTGAAGCCAAATTCAAACCCATTCCTGAAAAACGCACGGCCAAACAAGAAGAAGAAGGCTTTACCCGTCGTGTAGAGGCCGTTTTGAACGAGGGCGCACAAAGCCAAGAAGGCAAGGAAGAAGCCCCCAGGGCCTCTAAGGCACGCCCGCCCAACTCGGGCAAGGACCCCATGATTCGCTTGACCAACGATGCCAAACCTCTGGGGGAAGTGGTGCACCACAGCGACAAACTCGACTATTACGAGTGCAAGGGCATCGTGGCCCCTTGGTTCTTGGAGTTGGTCGTGGCCGAGATGAACTATTTCAACGAACTCTCCGAATTGCCCTTTGTCGACCCCAAAACCTGCATCGTCACCTACGGTACCGAGAAAAGCCTGACACCTGGGCGTATTGGCATTCAGCTTTTTGAGAATCCTCGCCAGTTCGAGCGTTGCATCAAAAACGAAGAATGCCCTGTCTTTCGCACCGTGAACTTTGTACCCAACAAAACAGCCATCATGCGCTCCTATTTCTTGTCAGACTTCAGCCGCCGTCTGATTCAACACCACTGCGTGACCGATACTGGCAAGTGGCACCGCGACCAAACTTGCTACACCGTGGAGACGCCCTGAGCACCTGGGCCCTCAAGACTGGGCGATTTCTGCCGATTCCACAGAACGACCGAACACCTAGCCATGAAAAAAATACCTGATTTGCTGCGTTTGCTGCCTCTCCTGCTGGCCTTGGGATGCATGAACTTGGCCCAAGCCAATGACGACCATGCGGCGCCCGCCAAAGATGCACACGGTGCGCCAGAGAAAAAGGCCGACGACCATGGCAAAAAACCCGAACCTAAAAAAGACGATCACGGTGCCCCAGCCAAAGATGACCATGGCAAAAAGCCTGACGACCATGGCAAAAAGGACGATCACGGCGCTCCCGCCAAAGACGCCCACGGTGCCCCAGCAGCCGCCGAGCGTCCCAAACGCACGTTTGAAGGCCAAGAGCCTCTGTTCTATTTCGACTCACATCGCCGTCCTTACATCGAGCCGTTTCACAAAACCGATGGTGAGGAATATTTCATTTGCCGTGGCGTGATTGGGGAGTGGTATCGCCAGTTGCTGGCGCAAGAGGCGAACATGCTGGCCGAAAAAGACGGTTTAGACAAAGTCACAGGCTCCACATGTGCCGTGCGCCTGGTGGCCACCCATTCTGGAAAGAAACTACCCGTCATCTCCATTGAGCTCTACACCAGCTCCAACGTCATGCGGTCTTGCATCTTGGGCGAAAGTTGCCCTGCATCGCGCACCGCCATCATGTATGTGCTGAACAAAACGCTGTATCGCAGTTGGTTCATCACCGATCACGAGAAGAAAATTCGCCGCTATTACTGCTTGGACAACAAGAGCAATGTGTTGGCCAAGGAAGAATGCTGGTACCACTTCTTTGACAAAGCCGCCAAGGAAAAGCCCAGCGGTGGTCACGGACACTGAAACTTGGCCTGCCCAGCTTAAGTGCTGACGTT
Organism: Comamonadaceae bacterium; assembly: GCA_947453645.1. GTDB lineage: Bacteria > Pseudomonadota > Gammaproteobacteria > Burkholderiales > Burkholderiaceae_C > Limnohabitans. The sequence continues at coordinate 2,439 of CANGHG010000047.1, read as the reverse complement.
CATTTTCAGAGTGCACAAATAGGCGTGCAGCAAAGCTTAACTACTCTGCATTTTTCACGTTAATTGGAACTCCCAATATGCCAAGCGAATCAGAAATATCTTTGAAGACCGCAGAATAAACAAATTTATTGAACGCGGGCGTACCGGTTACATCTTTGATGCGAATACGCAATTTGACGTGAGTGGCATCAACCGTTTCTACCTCACCTTCAATATGAGCTGCTTGTGAATAGAATTTTTTGAATGCCTTTAGTTTGGCGTGACCACAATATTCAATGCTAGAAATAATTCCGCCCCCGTTTTTGCACATTTCTTTGTAGGCATCGGTCAGATCTTTTAAATTTGTTTCGAAGATACGCGTTTGAATCACACGAAGCGCCAGGGCAGATGGTTGCTCTCCTCCGGGTGACAATTCTGGCGCTTGAGCCGCGTCATTACCTGTCTGCCCATAGGCCGAAAAAGCAAGGATGGCAAGAATCAAGGCGTAAACAGTTTTCATGAATAAATCCCAAATTTGACAAGTTAATATTGTGACTTAACTTCATGGGCATGAGAAAGGGTAAAACGCCTCGACATGGCATCCGCATGGGACATATGGGCTCCCTCTTCATGAGGCCAAATAACTTTTAATCTTTGTATGTATTGGCCTGCCCGGAGGGGATCGAACCCCCGACCCACAGCTTAGAAGGCTGTTGCTCTATCCAACTGAGCTACGGGCAGATAGGAAGAAAAAAGGCCCCGAAAGGGGCCTTTTTCACATGTTGGTCGGGGCGATAGGATTCGAACCTACGACCCTCTGGTCCCAAACCAGATGCGCTACCAGACTGCGCTACGCCCCGATGCCGTGATTCTACCCGCACAAACCCGTATTGCTTCAAAAACTGCTCAAAAATGCACTTTCTTGCATGAGGTGCTAGGCAATAATCTGCACCCATTGCGACACGCCCCCTCCTCTTTAGCCATGTCCCTCAGCCAATCCGATCACAGCGTCAGCCCGCCCCTGGTGGTCATTCCACAGGTTTACAACGCCGCATCGGATTTGCTTCACAGGCATGGGTCACGTGCAGACAAGGTGGCTTATTTGGACGCCCTCACAGGCGACACACTGAGCTATGCGCAACTCTCTGACCAAGCCCATCGCTTTGCGCAAGCGCTGCTTGACCAAGGCTTTCAGCAAGAACAGCGCGTGTTATTGGTCATGCACGACAGCTTGCATTGGCCGGTGGCGTTTTTAGGTTGCATCTTGGCAGGCGTGGTGCCAATTGCAGTGAACACCTTGCTGACAGCGCACGATTACCAATTCATGTTGCGTGATTCACGGGCCCAGGGCCTGATAGTGTCCAAAGCCTTGTGGCCGACCTTTGAGGGCATGTTGCATGAACTGGTGAATCTCAAGCAAATCATCGTGGATGGCGGCGACAGCAGCACGCCCGGCATTGCATTTGCCGATCTGCTCAACCAATCCACTGCGCTTGAAACAGCGGCCAACACCCTCTCAGACGATGTGTGTTTTTGGTTGTATTCCAGTGGCTCTACAGGCTCGCCCAAAGGCACTTTGCATTTGCACAGCCACATCATGCAAACCGCTGAGTTGTATGGCCGTGCGGTACTGGGATTGCAAGAGCACGATGTGGTTTTTTCAGCGGCCAAGTTGTTCTTCGCCTATGGCCTGGGAAATGCCTTGAGTTTCCCCTTGGCAGTGGGCGCTACCACGGTGTTGCTCAGCGCTCGCCCCACGCCTGCAGATGTCTTCAAATTGCTGGCGCAACACCAACCCACGGTGTTTTATGGCGTGCCCACCTTGTTTGCGAGTTTGCTGGCCGACCCACAGCGCCCCACAGTACAGGAACTGAACTTGCGGATCTGCACCAGCGCAGGCGAAGCGCTGCCTGCCGAGATTGGCAAGAAATGGCGCGCCGAATACGGCGTGGACATCTTGGATGGCATCGGCTCCACCGAAATGCTGCACATTTTTTTGTCCAACCGCCCTGGCCGTGTGCGCTATGGCACCACAGGCGAAGTAGTGCCAGGTTACGAACTTCGCTTGGTGAATGACGATGGCCACGAATGCGGCGAAGGTGAATTGGGCGAACTGCAAATCAACGGCCCCTCCTCGGCCATCATGTATTGGAACAACCGCGCCAAAACCAAGCACACCTTTGCAGGCGAATGGACCCGCAGTGGCGACAAATACAGCCGAGATGCCGATGGGTATTACACCTACGGTGGACGTAGCGATGACATGCTGAAAGTTGGCGGCATCTATGTGTCGCCTTTTGAAGTAGAAGCTTGCATCATGACCCATCCGCACGTGCTCGAAGCCGCGGTCATTGGTGTTGCTGACGACGAGGGATTGATCAAACCCAAAGCTTATGTGGTGATCAAGCCTGATTTGTCGCTGGATGAAAACACCTTGAAAGCCCATGTGAAGTCGCAACT
>CANGHG010000046.1 GCA_947453645.1 Comamonadaceae bacterium | reverse complement strand
CCCTGTGTCGGTGGCATTTCTCAGTGCAAAGGCGACTTGTTTGAGGGTGCCCAAAAGAGTGCCGGGTGTGATGGTTCCACCAGGTGGGGCTACGGTTCCTAGCTCCGTTGTGATAACCCCTTTGTTAACTCTTGCTCCAGAAGCGTCATTGATGGCCAGCGTACAGGTGTTCACATTGACCTGACCCGAAATGACCAGAGTGCCAGCTGTTTGGGCTTGGGCAGAAGCCAAGGCCAGCCAACATACGCTGGCGAGGATGAATTTTTGTAGGGATGAATGGTTGATCATGGCAAAGGCTCCTTGAGGCAAACGAGGAAATAAAGCCCCGCCAACCGGTTGTGATTGGCAGGGCTTGACTCGCCCAAGCGAAGGTGTGGGGCTACTGATAGACCACCAACAATGGCACTGTGGCGCTGAACAAACCTGCAGTGGGGGCTGTTGTTGAGGTGGTCACGAATTGAGCAATCAGTTGCAGGCCCCCAGTAGCGCTTGCATTGTTGGTCGAGATTTTGGTTCCCAGATAACCTGCGCCTGTGGTGAGGGTTGAGAGGCGGGTTCCCCCAGATTGACTCAGGGCAACACCCACATTGGAAGCAGGAGATGACGTGGCAGAGTTCGTCAAAAATGAACTACCGCCTGCGGTACCCACTTGAGAGGCTTGCAGATCTAAAACAATGTTCCATGTGGATCCAGATGCAAATGTGCAGGTCGTCCCGGCACCAGCGGCACTGGTCAATGCAAAATTGGCGACCACCTGATTGCCAAACAAGGTATTGGGTGTGATGGTTCCTGTAGGTGGGGCGACGGTTCCCAGCTGAATGGAGCGGGTACCGTTGTTGGTGGAACCATTGGTGTCTGAAATACTCAATTTACAGGTGTTGGCACTGACTTGGCCACTGATGACCACAGTGCCGTCAGCTGTTTGGGCTTGGGCAGACATGAAGGTCAACAAACATGCGCCGACGAGGGCCAATTTGTGTTTGATTGAATGTTGGATCATGGAATGACTCCTCTGAATAAAAATGATGGAGTTAGTTGTAGACAATCAACATGGGGACGGTGGTCGTAAACAAGCCTGCAGTGGGTGCTGCTGTGGACGTAGCCATGAATTGAGCACCCATCGTTAAAGCAGCCGCAGAACCCACACCTGCGGCAGCCAATTTGGTTCCTAGGTAACCTTGTCCTGTCAGGAGTGTTGTGTATTGGGTTCCAGCATTGTCAAACAGGGCAACACCAATATTGGTGGCAGGATTAGTGCCATTGAGGTTTGTCAAAAATGGCTTACCGGGGACGCTGGTGCTATTGACTTGATTGGATTGCAGATCTAAAGCCATATTCCAGCCCGTGGTTCCAGATGCAAATGTGCAGGCCCCAGAACCAGAGGCAGCCGTTAATGAGAAGGTGACGGTCTGTTTGGTTCCCAGCAGCAGGCCTGCTGAGAAGGTTCCAGTTGGGCTGACGGTTCCTAGCTCAACTGAGCGGACACCGTTGTTGGTGGGGGAAACACCGGAAGCGTCTGAAATATTCACTTTGCAGGTGTTGGCACTGACTTGGCCAGTGATGACGACAGTGCCATCAGCTGTTTGGGCTTGGGCAGACATTGAGGCCAATAAACACAAGCTGGCCAACGTCAATGTTTGTTTGATTGAATGTTTGAACATGAAAGGACTCCTTGAAGTAAACATTGTTGAGGTAGAAAACTTAAACTTTGGAGTTAAAGTTTTGCGCAAACGAATACTAGAAGATGCTTTTATGAATTTCAAGCACTAAGTTCTCATTTACGTTGTAAAAATGTAAAAAACAACTAAATTTATGTTTTTGTCGGTATTTAAGTATTCAAATTAAAAAGTTTTTCAGCTTAATTAACCTGCCCCACAATAGGAGCCATGCTGATTCACCCTCAATTCGACCCCGTCGCCCTGTCCATCGGGCCTTTGTCAGTTCATTGGTATGGCATCACTTATTTGGTGGCCTTCATGTTGTTTCTGGCTTTGGCCAGGGTGCGCCTGGGGCACCCGCCTTATGCCCATTGGGTTTCTAAGGGGCTTTGGCATCCCCAAGACATCGACGACCTCATGACTTATGGGGTGATGGGCGTGGTCTTGGGAGGGCGTATTGGCTATTGCCTGTTCTACAAACCGGGCTATTACGCGGCTCACCCCCTGGAGGTGCTCTACCTTTGGCAAGGCGGCATGAGTTTTCACGGCGGCATGTTGGGCGTGATTGGCGCTTTGGCCTTGTTTGCCTGGCAACGACAGCGCCCATGGTTGCAAGTCACCGACTTCGTCGCGCCTTGTGTGCCCACGGGCTTGGCCGCAGGGCGGGTGGGCAACTTCATCAATGGCGAGTTGTGGGGCCGTGCCGCCGACCCAAATCTGCCTTGGGCCATGGTGTTCCCGCAAAGCGGGGCCTTGGTGCCGCGTCATCCTTCGCAGATTTACCAGTTTTTGCTGGAAGGTTTGCTCTTGTTTGCGGTGCTGTGGTGGCAGGCCAGACGGCCCCAGCCCACTGGCTGGATTTCAGGACTTTTCCTGCTGGGCTATGGCTTCATGCGTTTTGTGGCCGAGTATTTCCGTGAGCCCGATGCCCATTTGGGCCTGCTGGCGCTGGGCTTGAGCATGGGGCAGTGGCTGTGCGTGCCCATGATGTTGGTGGGCGCGGGCATGATGTGGTGGTCACGAGTCAGGTCAGCGCGAGCCTAAACGGTATTGCGAGCCTGAGCTTCGTCGCTTGGCTCAATACATATATTGTTAGTATCAGGTATATACTAAATTCACACATATCAACGGAGCGCAGGATGTCCAAAGAGGCTGTTTTCACCATGAAATTGGAAGCCGAATTGCGGGCGGACTTCATTGCGGAAGCCCAAGCGGCCGACAGGCCAGCTTCACAAATTCTGCGAGAACTGATGCGCGATTTTGTCAAGCAACAACGTCAAGCGAGAGACTACGACGCCTTTCTTGAAAAAAAGGTGGAGGCTGCTCGTGCTTCCTTGCAAGCGGGCAAAGGGCTTGGCAATGAAGAAGTTGAGGCGATTTTTGCTGCCCGAAGGGCGGCGGTGGACACCCAGGGGTGAAGGTTTTTTGGACGCCCGAGGCTTTACAAGATCGCATCGATATTTGGGATTTCATCGCAGCCGATAACCCCCTTGCTGCCGCAAATTTGGATGCGATTTTCAGCAACGCCGCTTATGAATCGGTCTGGATATTGGCGCTGATTCACACCTCACGTTTGTGGCCGCTGGTGCGTTGAGGGGTTGATATTTCTTGCAATGACAAAATGCCGCCATGAACGCCAACCTCTTTCTTGCCTTGCGCCAAGGCTTCCCCCAAGACCTCGACTCCATTGCCATTGAAACCGACCAAGGGTTGCGCTACAGCTGGCGCGACTTGGACCGTGCCAGCGCCATGCTGGCGAACTGGTTGGGCAGCTTGGATTTGCCCTTGGGTTCGCGCATCGCCGTGCAGGTGGACAAGTCGGTGGAGGCGCTGATGCTCTACCTCGCCACACTCAGAGCGGGCCATGTGTTTTTGCCGCTCAACTCTGCTTACCAAAGCGCCGAGCTGGCGTACTTCATCGGTGACGCCGAACCCGCGGTGGTGGTGTGTAGCCCCGTCAACTTCGGTTGGGTCAGCAAGCTGGCCTTTCAAAAGGGCAACCGCTATGTGATGACCTTGGACGAGCAGCGGGAGGGCAGCCTGTTGCAACGCGCTGCCCACCACAGCGACCAGCACACACCAGCCTTGCGACGCCCCGACGATTTGGCGGCGATTTTGTACACCAGCGGCACGACTGGCCGCAGCAAGGGGGCCATGCTCAGCCACGCCAATTTGCACAGCAGCGCACAGTGTTTGCACCAGTACTGGGGCTTTGCCGCCAGCGATGTGCTGCTGCACGCCTTGCCTATCTTCCATGTCCACGGGTTGTTTGTCGCCATCCACGCGGCGTTGTTCAGCGGTTGCAGCATGTTGTGGCACGGCAAATTCGAGCCGCAACGTGTACTGGCTGACTTGTCCCGCGCCACGGTGTTCATGGGTGTGCCTACTTTCTACACACGCTTGCTGGCGCTGACCGGCTTGAACACCCAAGCCTGTGCAGGTATGCGCTTGTTCATCTCAGGTTCTGCGCCCATGTTGGTAGACACCTTCACCCAATGGCAACAGCGCACCGGCCACACGGTGCTGGAGCGCTATGGCATGAGCGAAACGCTGATGCTGACCTCCAACCCCTACCTTGACGATGAGCGCTTTGGTGATCCCGTCATTGCGAGGAGCGAAGCGACGAAGCAAGCTCCGGCAAAGCGTGTGGGCGGCAGCGTGGGTTTCCCGCTACCGGGGGTGAGTTTGCGCATTGCTGATGCGCAAAACAGGGAGGTTCCAGAGGGCGAGGTGGGCAGTATTCAGGTGAAGGGGGCCAATGTGTTTGCGGGCTATTGGCGAATGCCCGAGAAAACCGCGCAAGAGTTCACCTCGGATGGGTTTTTCATCACGGGCGACATGGGCACGCTGGACGCGCAGGGCTATGTGCGCATCGTGGGGCGCAGCAAAGACCTGATCATCAGCGGCGGCTTGAATGTCTATCCTGTTGAAATTGAGGATGCTTTGAATAACTTGCCCGGTGTCCTAGAGAGCGCAGTGGTGGGCGTGCCGCACCCCGACTTTGGCGAGGTGGGTTGCGCTTTTGTGTTGGCCAAGGATGGGGCGACGCTGGACCCCACAGCCTTGTTGCAAGCCTTGAAAACGCAGTTGGCCAACTTCAAGGTGCCCAAGCAATGCCGAGTCATCGACGCCTTGCCGCGCAACGCCATGGGGAAGGTGCAGAAGAACCTGCTGCGGGACATGGTTTAACGACTACGCCCCGTCATTGCGCATTCCGCCGCACTTGCCCAAACACCGCTGGCCACCACCCGAACTGGGGGCCATTTTGTGAGCGAAAGAGCAGCAAAATGCGCCCCCAGTTCGGGTGGTGGCCAGGGGGATTGCTTCGCTGCGCTCGCAATGACGCTCGCAATGACGGGGGGGGTGCTTCGGCCTAGGGCCTCGGATTGACAGGCAAGGCCTGCGCCACCGCCTCACCCAACTCAATCACCGCCAGCGCGTAGTAACTGCTGCGGTTGTAGCGGGTGATGACAAAGAAGTTTTCAGTGCCCGCCACATAAGACGGCTTGTCGTTGCCGTTGAACAATTCCACCAAGGCCAAGGGCTTGTCAAACCCTTTCCCAGCGTCGGACACCACCACGTTGTGCTGGGCCAAATAAGTGGCCGACCAAGAAGGCACGATGTCGGGTGCCAGCAGGGCCTCCAGTTCTGGGCCCTGCGCTTGCACGGTCACCTCAAAGTGGGTGGGCATGCCGGTTTGCCAACCGTAGGCCTGAAAGTAACGGGCCACGGAGCCAATCGCGTCGCTGGCGCTTTTGGACAAATTGACATGACCATCATGGTCAAAGTCCACCCCGAACTTGGCCACGCTCGAGGGCATGAACTGCGGCCAGCCAATGGCGCCGGCGTAGCTGCCGATTTGGTTTTTCAGGCTGGCTTCCTTCCAACGCTGTTGCAAATGCAAGCCCAATTCGTTCTTGAAAAAAGCTTCACGCTCGCCAGCTTGTGGATGTTGCGGCGGGAAGGCCAGGCTCAAGGTGGCCAAGGCGTCTAGCACTTTGTACTGGCCCTGGTGCTCGCCAAAGTAAGTCTCTACGCCCAAGATGCCCACGATGTAATGGGCTGGCACGCCATAGGTTTGCTCGGCGCGGCTCAGGGTATCGGCGTGTGTTTCCCAAAACGCCACGCCGGCTTGAATGCGCTGGGGCTCAATGAAGCGGGCACGGTAAGCCGCCCAGTTTTTGGCGCTGGGCGTGGCGGCGGGCAGGATCATTTGCTGGACTTGGGGCAACAGGTGTGCACCAGCGAGTTGCTGCTGCACCCAGGCTTGGGGCAGGCTGTGTTGCTGCGCAATTTGGGCTGCCAAGGCCTTCACCGTCGCGGTGTTGCCAAAGGACTTGCCCACCAGCACTTTGGGCGCTTTGGTTTTTTTGTTTTTGGTGATTTTGGCAGCGTGTGCGGCGGGCGTCAGGCCTAAAAGGCCAACAACGCAAAGGGATAAAAGCAGGGCAGAAGGGAAGCGCCGAAATAGGGTCATGATAGGCCAGAAGTGTAGCGAAGCGCCCGCGCCAAACTGCCAAATACGCGTGTTAAGCTGATTTCTCACATGGATGCATTCACTCAATTTCTGTCCCAATGGGCGCAAGAAGGCGTGTGGCCTGGCTTGCTGAACGAACTCGGTTTGCTGCTCTTGGTGCTGGCCGTGGCTTGGTTGATGGCGCGTCAACTGGGGCGTCAAGCCGCCCCAAGCTCGGTGCTGTTTGGCCGCCAAGTGGTCGATGGCTTGCTGTTTCCTGCGCTGGCGCTGGCCATGGCCTACACGGTGCAGGCGGTGTTTCTGAAGCAGTTGCACCCCATGCTGTTCAAGTTGGTGGTGCCCGTGCTGCTGTCCTTGGTGCTGATTCGCCTGTGCGCTCGTGTGCTGACCGCGGTGTTTCCCAATTCGCCCTTGGCGGTGCTCACCGAGCGCCTCATTTCCTGGCTGGCTTGGCTGGTGGCGGTGCTGTGGATCACCGATTTGCTGCCCTTGGTGGCTCAGGAACTCGAGCAAATTCACGTCAACTTTGGCAAATCGCGCATCGATTTGCGCACCTTGATCGAGGGCACGCTGTCCTCGGGGTTGGTGCTGGTCTTGTCGTTGTGGTTGTCGGCCACGCTCGAGCAGCGGGTGCTCAGCCAAACCATTGCCGACCTGTCCATGCGCAAAGTGGCCTCCAATGTGCTGCGTGCTTTCTTGTTGCTCATCGGCTTGTTGCTGGTCTTGTCGGCCGTGGGCGTGGACCTCACCGCCTTGTCGGTGCTGGGCGGTGCTTTGGGTGTGGGCCTGGGGCTGGGTTTGCAAAAGCTGGCGGCCAATTACGTCAGCGGCTTTGTGGTGCTGGTTGAGCGCTCGGTGCGCATTGGCGACATCATTCGGGTGGACGGCATGGAGGGCAAGGTCACCGACATCAAAACCCGCTTCACGCTAGTCCGTGACGCCAATGGCCGCGAAGCCATCATCCCCAATGAAATGCTGCTCACCCAGCGGGTGGACAACTTCTCGTTGTCGCAGGCGTCCATGGCCTTGCAATGCCCAGTCACCGTGGCCGTGGAGTCGGATGTGGTGCAGGTACAGGCCTTGTTGTGCCAAGCCGTGGCTCAGGTGCCGCAGGTCTTGGACGATCCTGCACCGCAAGCGTTTTTCACCGATTTCACCCAAGACGGCCTGGTGCTGACCTTGCACTTTTGGGTGAACGACTTGCAACTCGGTCGGCAAGCCATCCTCTCCGAGGTCAACTTGGCGATTTGGGCCGCTTTGCAGCAAGCTGGGGTGCAGTTGCCGCCCACCAAGCCTGCCTTGGCCTGGTTGCCGCCGCCACCCTAGAGCGGTCACGGCGAAGCAATCACCGACAACATGCTCCTCGCAACGACGATCTAAAAAAGCACGGTCGTACTTAAATACTTTCGGTTTCGTCTAGAATGACGTAACGTCAACTTGCATCCCCTTAATTCCCTGGAGAAAACCCATGAAGGCACTGGTCGCGGTCAAGCGCGTGGTGGATTACAACGTCAAAGTTCGGGTCAAGTCCGACCAAAGCGGCGTGGACATCGCCAACGTCAAAATGAGCATGAACCCCTTTGACGAAATCGCTGTCGAAGAGGCGGTTCGCTTGAAAGAAAAAGGCGTACTAAGCGAAGTGATCGTGGTGTCTTGTGGCGTGACCCAATGCCAAGAAACCTTGCGCACCGCCATGGCCATTGGTGCCGACCGCGGCATTTTGGTGGAAACCACCGAGGAATTGCAGCCACTGGCTGTGGCCAAACTCCTCAAAGCCTTGGCCGATAAAGAACAGCCCGGCTTGGTCATTTTGGGCAAGCAAGCGATTGACGACGACTGCAACCAAACCGGCCAAATGCTGGCCGCGCTGGCCGACTGGCCGCAAGCCACCTTTGCCTCCAAGGTGGAATTGGCCGATGGCCACGCCCTGGTCACCCGCGAGGTGGACGGCGGCCTGGAAACCTTGAAACTCAGCATGCCAGCGGTCATCACCACCGACCTTCGCCTGAACGAACCCCGCTATGTCACCTTGCCCAACATCATGAAGGCCAAGAAAAAGCAGCTTGACATCTTCAAACCTGAAGACCTGGGCGTGAATGTTTCGCCTCGCATCAAGACCTTGAAGGTCAGCGAGCCGCCCAAGCGCAGCGCGGGTATCAAAGTGGCCGATGTGGCCGCCTTGGTGGATAAATTGAAAAACGAAGCAAAGGTGATTTGACATGTCCGCTTTAGTCATTGCAGAGCACGATAACCACCAGATCAAACCCGCCACCTTGAACACCGTCACCGCCGCCTTGGCCTGTGGTGGTGAGGTGCATGTGTTGGTGGCCGGCAAAGACGCCGCCGCTGCCGCTCAGGCTGCCTCGCAGATTGCAGGTGTCAGCAAAGTGCTGCACGCCGATGCCGAGGGTTTTGCCCATGGTTTGGCCGAGCATGTGGCCGCCCAAGTGCTGGCGCTGGCTTCAGGTTATTCACACATTTTGTTTGCAGCCACCGCCAGCGGTAAAAACATCGCGCCGCGCGTGGCCGCCAAGTTGGATGTGGGCCAAATCAGCGACATCACCAAGGTGGATTCGCCCGATATCTTTGAGCGCCCCATCTATGCTGGCAACGCCATCGCCACGGTGCAAGCCACGGACGCAACCAAGGTCATCACGGTGCGCACCACCGGTTTTGACGCGGCGGCTGCCACAGGCGGCAGCGCTGCTGTTGAGAGCGTGACCGCAGCCATCGCCAATGCCAACAGCCAGTTCATGGGCAGCGAAATCGCCAAGAACGACCGCCCCGAACTCACGGCCGCCAAGATCATCGTCTCGGGTGGCCGTGCATTGGGCAGCTCCGAAAAATTCGCCGAAGTCATCACCCCCTTGGCTGACAAACTCGGTGCCGCCATGGGTGCCAGCCGCGCGGCGGTGGACGCGGGCTACGCGCCCAACGACTGGCAAGTGGGCCAGACCGGCAAGATCGTCGCGCCCCAGCTCTACATCGCTTGCGGCATCAGCGGCGCCATTCAGCATTTGGCCGGCATGAAAGACAGCAAGGTCATCGTCGCCATCAACAAAGACCCCGAAGCGCCCATCTTCAGCGTGGCCGATTACGGCCTGGAAGCCGATTTGTTTGCCGCAGTTCCTGAATTGGTATCCAAGCTATGAGTTACATCGCGCCCGTGAAAGACATGCTCTTCAATATGCAGCACTTGGCTGCCTTGGATGAGATCGCCCAGCTGCCTGGCTTTGAAGAGGCCGGCCTGGAAACCGCGCAAGCGGTGCTCGAAGAATGCGCACGGTTCACCCAAGACGTGGTGGCCCCCCTCAACTGGGAGGGTGACAAACACCCTTCAGCTTGGAAAGACGGCGTGGTCACCACCACCGCTGGTTTCAAACAGGCTTACCAGCAATACGCCGAGGGCGGTTGGCAAGGTTTGCAACACCCCGCCGACTTTGGCGGCCAAGGTTTGCCCAAGACCATAGGCGCGGCTTGCATTGAAATGCTGAATGCGGCCAATATGAGTTTTGCGCTGTGCCCCTTGTTGACCGATGGCGCCATCGAAGCCTTGCTGACCGCGGGCAGCGATGAACTCAAAGCCACTTACCTTGACAAACTGGTCAGCGGCGAGTGGACCGGCACCATGAACCTGACCGAGCCGCAAGCTGGCTCGGATTTGTCCATGGTGCGCTCCCGCGCCGAGCCCCAGGCCGACGGCACTTACAAGGTGTTCGGCACCAAGATTTACATCACCTACGGCGAGCACGACATGGCCGACAACATCATCCATTTGGTGTTGGCGCGGGTCACGGGTGCACCCGAGGGCGTCAAGGGCATCAGCTTGTTCGTGGTGCCCAAAGTGATGGTGAACCAAGATGGTTCTTTGGGCGCTCGCAACGATGTGCATTGCGTGAGCATCGAGCACAAAATGGGCATCAAAGCCAGCCCCACAGCGGTGCTGCAGTATGGCGACCACGGTGGCGCAGTCGGCTACTTGGTGGGCCAAGAAAACCGTGGCCTCGAGTACATGTTCATCATGATGAACGCCGCTCGCTACGCCGTGGGTGTGCAAGGCATCTCGGTCGCCGACCGTGCCTACCAAAAGGCCACGCAATACGCCCGTGACCGGGTACAAAGCCGCCCGGTGGACGGCAGCATCAAGGCGGCCGCACCCATCATTCACCACCCCGATGTGCGACGCATGCTGATGACCATGCGTGCCTACACCGAAGGTTGCCGTGCCATGGCGGCTGTGGCTGCTGCGGCCTATGACGCTTCGCACCACCACCCCGACGCCGACACCCGCAAACAAAACCTGGCCTTCTATGAATTTTTGGTGCCCCTGGTCAAAGGCTTCAGCACCGAGATGAGCTTGGAAGTCACCTCGCTGGGTGTGCAAGTGCATGGCGGCATGGGTTTCATCGAAGAAACCGGTGCGGCGCAGTACTACCGCGACGCGAAAATTCTCACCATTTACGAAGGCACCACCGCCATCCAAGCCAACGACTTGGTGGGCCGAAAAACCTCCCGCGATGGCGGTCAAACTGCCAAAGCCATCACCGCCCAAGTGCAGCAAACCATGGTGGCCTTGCAAGACCAAGGCAGTGCGGCGGCGCTGGCGATGGCCAAACGCCTTGAAGCGGCCCGTCAAGCCTTTGACGATGTGATCGACTTCATCGTTCACGCCGCTAGCCACAACCCCAATGCCGCCTATGCGGGCAGCGTGCCCTACTTGATGCTGGCGGGCAATGTGGTGGCGGGTTGGCAATTGGCCAAGTCGTTCTTGATCGCCCAAGAGGCTTTGAGCCAAGGTGCGCCTGACGCTGCGTTTTTACAAGCCAAGATGAGTACCGCGCGGTTTTACGCCGACCACATCCTCAGCAAAGTGCCGGGTGTGCGCGACGGCATTGTGGAGGGCGCGGACAGCGTCACTGACATGGCTTTGGATTCGTTCTAACTGCCAGTCGATTTGACTACTCCTTAGGCGTATGATGAGGACATGCTCACCGTTGTGGAAACCACCCTCTTTCAGCGCCAATGGCCAAACTATTGGGCAGAAGAGGAGCGTGGCGAGTTTGCTGCTTACATTGCTGAAAACCCAAGTGCAGGCGTTGTCATCCCTGACTCCGGTGGAATTCGCAAAGTGCGTTGGAAACGAGCAGGTTCTGGCAAGTCAGGTGGCGTGAGGGTGATTTACTTCACCCGAAATGCAGAAGGAGAAGTGGTATTGCTGACCCTGTATGCCAAATCCAAAACCGACAACCTCACAGGTGCTGCGCTCAAGGAGATACGTCATGCCCTCGAAAACTAAACCGCTCGATGCCACTCAGTTGAATGCCTATGAAGCCACAAGGGACCTTGCTGCCGAATTGCTCCAATCAGTTCGGGAAATGCAAGCGGGGCAGGTTCAAGTGGTGCTGTCCCCAGTGACAGACGCTCGCAAAAAAACAGGGCTGTCGCAATCTCAATTTGCCGCACTGTTGGGGGTGTCCGTGCGAACCTTGCAAGGCTGGGAACAAGGTCGCAAACAACCCAGCGGCGCAGCTCGAACGCTCTTGGCCATCGCTAGCACGAACCCCAAGGCACTCTTGGCGGTCGTACCCCCACATTGAATTTCTCAACACCAAACCAAATCAGGAGCCTTCCATGTCCAAACTCCCCGCCGCACTGGCCTCGCTGAAGTTTCCCGTCATTGGGTCGCCGCTGTTCATCATCAGCACCCCCAAGTTGGTGATTGCACAGTGCATCAATGGCGTGGTGGGTTCCATGCCCGCTTTGAACGCCCGTCCTGCTTCTCAGTTGGACGAGTGGTTGGCCGAGATCACCGAAGCGCTGGCCGCACACAACAAGGCGCATCCAGATAACCCCGCTGCCCCTTTTGCCATCAACCAAATCGTTCACAAAAGCAATACCCGCTTGGAAGAAGACATGGCCATGTGCGTGAAGTACAAAGTGCCTGTCATCATCACCTCGCTGGGTGCGCGGGAGGAAATCAACCAAGCTGCGCACAGCTACGGCGGTGTTGTGCTGCACGACATCATCAACAACAAGTTTGCCCACAAGGCGATTGAAAAAGGTGCGGATGGTTTGGTGGCGGTGGCCGCTGGTGCAGGTGGCCACGCCGGTGTGAAGAGCCCGTTTGCCTTGATCCAAGAAATTCGCCAGTGGTTTGACGGCCCCTTGGCGCTGAGTGGTTCCATCGCCAGTGGCAGTGCCATTTTGGGCGCTTTGGCCATGGGTGCCGACTTTGCCTACATCGGTTCGGCCTTCATTGCCACCGAAGAAGCACGTGCCGCCCAAGAGTACAAGCAAAGCATTGTGGACAGCAACTCAGACGACATCGTCTACAGCAACCTGTTCACGGGGGTGCATGGCAATTACTTGGCACCCTCCATCCGCAACGCTGGCATGGACCCCGAGAACCTGCCCGAGAGCGACCCCAGCAAAATGGACTTTGGCGGTGACAAGTCCAAAGCATGGAAAGACATTTGGGGTTGCGGCCAAGGCATTGGTTCTGTCAACAAGATTCAAACCACCGCAGCCTTTATTGACCAACTCAAGGCTGAATTCGCAACCGCCAAGGCGCGTTTGCTGGCTTGACTGCCGCGTCGCTACGCTCCTCGCAGTGACGATGTCATTGGGAGCGCACCACTCGTCATTGCGAGCGTTCCTTTCGTCATTGCGAGCGAAGCGAAGCAATCACCCGAAATGGCAAATGTAGTGGTAAGCCTCAGCCACTTTGATCTCAAATGACGAGTTGGCGGCCACGTTGAACTTGTCGCCAGGGCCAGCGTGCAGCCAAGCGTCTGAGCCTGCCAGTTTGTACTCGCAAGCACCCGCCACGCATTCCATGATTTCAGCCGCAGCGGTGTTGAAGGTCAGGTGCGAGGGCAGCACCACGCCCACCGATTTTTTCTCGCCATTGGGCAAGGTGACGGTGTGGCTCACGCACTTGCCGTCGAAAAACACATTGGCTTTGGAGGCGACGCTCGCGCCCAGCAGTTGTTCGGTCACCATGGTCAGGCCTTTTTCTTAGCCGCAGTTTTGCGGACAGGGGTTTTGGCCGCGCGGGCGGCACGCTCGTTTTTCAAGTTACCAGCAATGCGCATGCGCAAGGCGTTGAGCTTGATGAACCCGCCAGCGTCGGCCTGGTTGTAAGCGCCGCCGTCGTCATCAAAGGTGGCGATTCGGGTGTCAAACAAGCTGTCGGTTTT
>CANGHG010000045.1 GCA_947453645.1 Comamonadaceae bacterium | reverse complement strand
TGTAGCAGCCACGCTGGGGTTGGTTTCAGCCGCTTTGCGAAACGCCAAACCTTCTAGCACTGCTCGCACTTCGTACATCTGACGGATGTATTCGGGGTCCAGGGGTGCCACGATCAGGCCACGACCTGGGGCGTCTTTGAGCAAGCCTTGGTTGCGCAACAGCAGCAGCGCTTGCTGCACCGGTTGGCGAGAAACGCCCAGTTCAGCCGCAATTTGCTCTTGGATGATGCGAGCGCCTGGGGTGAGTTTTCCGGAGGAAATTTCGAGCAAGATGGCCTCGTGCACCTGCTCGACCAAATTGGGTTGTACCGACAACATCTTCATTCTGTGGGGGCCTTTGATCAGTGCCAGGCGTTGCTGTTGTTATGAAATGACTGGGCCAGATTGTCGCCAGTTCTTCTCGGCTGCGTCCCAGGCGCTCAGCGCTTGCAAATCGGGCACCCAAGCCAAGCCAGATTTGGCGTCAGAAGAAACCGCCTCGGGTGTCACCACCACATCCAGCAAAGCGGGCAGGTTTTTCAGCGCCAGCTCAATGGCGGCGGGCAAATCCTCGGCTTTGTCCACCCGCTGAGCGTGCATGCCAAAGGCCCTCGCCATGCCGGCGTGGTCGGCAAATTGCAGCCGAGTACCCACCACTTTTCCATGGGTTTCTTGCTGATCCCTCACCTCAATCGCCCATGAACCGTTGTTGGCCACCACCACCAACACCGGGGCCTTGTGGCGCACCGCCGTGTCGATTTCCATGGCGTTGAAGCCAAAAGCGCCGTCGCCCGTGGCCACCACCACGGTTTTGTCGGGGCAGGCCAAACTGGCGGCCACGCCAAAGGGGGTGCCAATGCCAATGCAGCCCAACGAACCTGGGTCCAAATAGGTGTTGGCGGGCAAACCTACCCTGGCAAAGCTCAAAAAGTCACCGCCATCGGCCACCACCACGGCGTCTTCGGGCAAGGCTTCGCGCAATGCTGACAACACCCGGTTGGGGTGCATCAACCCATCACTGCCAGGGGCGGCGGTTGTCATGCTTTGCAGCTGTTTCTCGGCCCGCTTCAGGTGCTGTTCTCTCAAGCCCTGTGCCCATCCCAAGTCGGTGGCAGGCGCGCGGCGGGGCTTGTTGGCCAGCAGGGCTTCAAGCGTGGCACTCACATCGGCCAATATGTCTACTTCACCACGGCGGTTGTCACGCAGATGCGCGGCGTTGTCCGCCAAGCGCAAAAACTTGGCCTCGCCAAACACCGCAGGTGAGCCATAGGCGAGTTGAAAGTCGAGTTTGCGCCCCAGTGTGACCACCACATCGGCCTCCTTCATGGCTTGGGCGCGCATGGCACCCACCACGCTGGCATGGCTGTCGGGCACCAAACCTCGGCTTTCACCCGTGTCCAAATACACCGCGCCCATGGCGCTCAGCAAGGCTTGCAAGGGTTTTGAGGCATGACGCGCACCGCGCCCAGAGATGAACAAGGGTCGTTTGGCTTGCCACAGCAACTCGACGGCTGCCTTCACATCGGCTGGATTGGGCAGGCTTTTGGGGGCTTGCATGGGCCTGAAATACTCGGGCAACAGCACCGCAGGCGATGGACTGGCTCTGAGCAAATCGACCGGAAAATCGAGGAACACGGGGCCACTTTCGCCACCATGCCCCAAGGCGCAGGCCGCGCCTTCATACAGGCTGGCCAAGACCAAATCGGGATGTCGGACTGTGCGGGCAAATTGGGTGATGCTTTTCAACAAATCGGTGTGCACCATGTCTTGCAAGGCGCCTCGGTTTTCCTGCGCCAGCGGTGGGGTACCTGAGATCACCATCACGGAGGCCCGAGACACATGGGCATTGGCGATGCCGGTCATGGCATTGGTCACACCAGGGCCGGCGGTGACCAACGCTACCCCCAAACGACCCGTCAATTCGGCTTCGGCGTGGGCCATGTAGACCGCGGCCCGCTCGTCGCGGGTGTCCACAATTTGGATGCCGTGGGCGTCTAAACGCATCCAAATGGGCATGATATGCCCCCCACAAAGCCCATAAACCCGTTGAATTCCTTGGCTTTTTAGGAATTTGGCGATCAAGTCGGCGGCGGAAGTGTCGGTACTGTCAGATTTGGTCATGGCAGGGATAATACTGAGTGAATTCTGAATTCAGAATACTATATTTCAGTCCTCGGTGCAAACAAAGCCCAACCAATTTTGCTGAAAACAACGTGAGAAAGCTGCCCTCCATTTCCGACATGATCCGTGCCCATGCACGTTTGCGCCCACACGTCATGGGGGCGGTGGACAGTCGCCGTCAACTGAGTTTTGCCCAGTGGGACGAACGCGCCAGCGGTCTGGCCAGTGGCTTGCTCAGCCAAGGCCTTCAAAGTGGCGACCGCGTGGCCGTGTTGGCCTACAACCGCATTGAATGGCTGGAAATTTATGTCGCCTTGGCCCGCGCTGGCTTGGTGGCGCTGCCGCTCAACTTCAGGTTGGTCGGCAATGAAATCGCCTACATCTTGAAGGACGCCCAAGCCAAGGCCCTCATTTGTGCCCAGTCCTTGCAAGACAAAGTGTTGTCCATCCAGGATGAGTTGCCCCTCAAAGTCTGTGTTCAGCTTGACGGTTCGGCAGCTGACCACTGGGTGGCTTACGAACAATTGGTGCAAGGCGCGGACACCTCTGTTGCTTGGCCCGAGGTGGATGCCAAGCAAACCTGTGCCCTCATGTACACCTCGGGCACCACGGGCAAACCCAAGGGTGCTGTGCGCAGCCACGAAGCCAGTACCTTGATGGCCTATGCCACCGCCATGGAAATGGGTTTTGGCACTAAAGACAAGGCCTTGTTGGTCATGCCGCTGTGCCACGCCAATTCGCTGTATTTCGCCAATACCTTCATCCATTTGGGCGCTTGCATCGTGGTGGACGACAACGCCAGTTTCGACCCTCAGCATCTGTTGATGCTGCTGTCCAAACATGAAATTACCTTCACTTCCTTGGTGCCGACCCACTACGTGATGATGTTGGCTTTGTCGGATGACGTCAAAAAACAATTCGCCACCCACAGTGTGGCCAGGTTGCTGATTTCCTCTGCGCCTGCCAGTGCGCATCTGAAAACATCTATCCAGCAACTCTTCACCAACGGTCAGTTGTATGAGCTCTATGGTTCCACTGAAGCGGGTTGGGTCACCTTGTTGCGGCCAGAGGATCAACTCACCAAGCTGGGGTCGGTGGGGCGCGAGTGGGCCGGCAGCGGTCCGATCAAAATTTTGAACGCCCAGCGCCAAGAAGTGCCCGATGGCGAAACCGGGGAGCTGTTCTCGTGCACCTCTTACGCTTTTGAAGGCTATTGGTCCGCCCCCGACAAAACCGCCGAGGCTTTTGACGGCGCTTGGTGCTCGGTGGGCGACATGGCCATGCGCGACGCCGATGGTTTCATCTGGCTCAAAGACCGCAAGAGCAACATGATCATCAGCGGCGGCGAAAACGTCTATCCCTCCGAAGTGGAGGCGGTGTTGTGCAGCCATGATGCGGTGCAAGAAGCGGCTGTGATTGGGGTACCTCATGAGAAATGGGGCGAGGCTGTCCTGGCTGTGGTGGTCACCCACGCGAGAGGTTCTTGCACCGAACAGGACCTGAGTCAATGGTGTAAATCGCGATTGGCGGGTTACAAGCAACCAAGGCAGTATGCGTTCTTGACCTATGAAGCCATGCCACGCACGGCGACCGGAAAAATCATGCACCGACGACTGAAAGACGTGTTGGCCCAGCAATTGCCGGAACTCTCAGCCCACTGAAGCCGCTCCACATCACCAGCTTTTAATTTTGTACAAGATGACTTCGAAGACCCCAACTACTTCAACTGAAACCTCCTGCCGCGGCTGTCAAGCCCAACCAGCCTGTGCGGACCTCTCGCGACGCGAGGCCATCAAGATGGTGTCGCTGGGCAGCTTGAGCGCCATCCCTTTCCTCTCCAGCCATGTGCAGGCCGATGCGCCCGCCTTGTTGCTGGTGGACGCTGATGCAGAGCAAGATTTCAAACCCCTGCGCCCCAGTGATTTGGCGGTGGGCAAGCCCTTGCTGGTCTACCCGTTTGACCCGAAAAGTGGCAAATCACGCAATGAAACACGCTTGAACAAAATGGTCATCGTGCGCTTGCCCGAAGACGAGATGACGCCTGAAACCAAAGCCAAATCAGCCGCCAGCGTGGTGGCTTATTCGGGTATTTGCACCCACCAAGGCTGCGATGTCAAAACCTGGATGGCCAAAGAAAAAGTGCTGGCTTGCTATTGCCACTCCTCCAAATTCGCTTTGCTTGATGGTGCCAAGGTCGTGAGCGGCCCAGCGCCCAAGCCCTTGCCCGCGATTGCACTCGCCATGGAAGGCGAATTCTTGGCCATTCAACCCGGTTTCCCCGCCAACCAAGGTTCCTAACCTTGGTTATTTCACAGACTCACTTTCAGGAGAAAAACCATGAGTCATATGTTAAAAAAGCTGTCTATCGCAGCGATCAGTGCGTGTGCCCTCATGGCCCACGCAGACACCAAACTGGGCCCCTACGCGCCAGTGACTGATGCCAGGCTCGCTAACCCTGAAGCCAGCAATTGGTTGATGTACCGCGGTAATTACCAAGGCTGGGGTTACAGCCCATTGGAAAAAATCAACACAGGCAACGTCAAGAAATTGAGCCTGGCCTGGTCTTTCACCACTGGCGTGACTGAAGGTCACCAATCGCCCCCCATTGTGAACAATGGCTATATGTACGTCACCACCCCCAATGCGCAAGTCATTGCCTTGAACGCGGTGACCGGTGAAGAAATCTGGCGATACAAGAAAGAAATCCCTGCTGACTTGCTGATGCTGCACAACACCAACCGCGGTGTGGCGCTGTATGGCGACAAAGTTTATGTGGGCACTGTGGATTCACACCTGATCGCCTTGGACGCCAAAACAGGCAAAGTGGCTTGGGACGCAACCGTTGGTGACGTCAAAGCCCTGTCCTACATCACCCTGGCACCTTTGGCCGCCAAAGGCAAAATTTTGGTCGGCTCTTCCGGCGGTGAAACCGGCATGCGTGGTTTCGTTGCTGCTTTCGATGCCAATACTGGCAAAGAAGCCTGGCGCACCTACACCACAGCCGCTCCTGGCGAGCCTGGTGGTGACACATGGCCAGCTGGCGACGCCTACAAAAACGGCGGCGGCTCTATCTGGATCACAGGTTCATACGACCCAGCCACCAACATCGCTTACTGGGGCACGGGCAACCCTGCACCATGGCCCACCGAAGGTCGTCCTGGTGACAACCTCTACACCACCTCCACCATCGCCCTCGATGTGGACACTGGCAAGATCAAAGGCCATCACCAATACCATTACAACGACGCTTGGGACTGGGATGAGGTCAGCGCACCGGTGCTGATTGACACCGAAATCAATGGACGCAAAGTCAAGGGCGCTGTTCACGCAGGTCGCAACGGCTACCTGTGGATGTTGGAGCGTCAATCCAGCGGCAAGATCGACTTTGTGAACGGCATCAATTACGTTTACAACGACGTGATCAAGAGCCTGGACAAGAAGTCTGGCCGTCCCACCTACGACATGTCCAAGCGTCCTGGTGCTGGCAAAGCTGTGACTTTCTGCCCCTCTTTGTGGGGTGGTAAAGACTGGCCGCCAGAAGCTTGGAGCCCCAAGACCAAGCTGTTCTACATCCCTGCCAACAACCACCTGTGCTCAGAGTTGCCAGCAGCTGACCCCGCGGCGTACAAAAAAGGCGACCTCTACATTGGTTACCCGATTGACGGCGTGTTGGGCAGCTTGCGCTACCAAGGTGGCAAAAAGCCAGACAGCATCGGCGAATTGCAAGCTTGGAACCTGGACACTGGCAAGTTGGCCTGGACTTACAAGTACGACCGCGCCATTTGGGCTCCTCTCTTGACCACAGGTGGCAACTTGTTGTTCACAGGCGGTACCAACGACCGTGTGTTCCGTGCGTTTGATGCCACCAACGGCAAGGTGCTGTGGCAGTACAACATGCCTTCTGGCGTGACCGCTGTGCCCTCTTCATTCGAAGTCAACGGCGAGCAATACGTTGCAGTGCAAGCTGGCTGGGGTATTGATGCAGAGCGCATGCAAGCAGGTATCAACACCCTGAACAACACCAAGACAGCCGTCCCACAAGGCGGTACTGTGATGGTGTTCAAACTGTCCAAGTGATGATTTGACATAGCCTGGTGACATCGGCCTCGCATGTTTGCGAGGCCGATTCTTATTTCAACCCCTCATTTTTCTTCGCCACTCAGGAGCTATTCATGGCTGACCACAATGCAGAGCGCACGGCTGTATACAAAAAAGCCGCTTGGCAGATGATTCCATTTCTGTGTTTATGTTTGGTCGCCGCTTATCTCGACCGTGTGAACGTGGGCTTTGCCAAGTTGCAAATGATGGACGACTTGGCTTTCAGCAACACGGTTTATGGCGTGGGTGCTGGTATCTTTTTCTTGGGTTACGTGTTGTTTGAAGTGCCCAGCAATATTTTGTTGCACAAGGTGGGGGCTCGCATGTGGATTGCCCGCATCATGATCACCTGGGGTCTGATTGGCGCGGCCATGGCCTTTGTGCAAAACGCCACCCAGTTTTATGTCTTGCGCTTCTTGTTGGGCGTGGCCGAAGCAGGCTTCATTCCCGGTGCCTTTTATTTCTTGTCTTGCTGGTTCCCCGCCGATTGGCGCGGCCGCATCATCGCCTTGCTGCTGTCAGCCCTGCCTTTGTCCAGCATTTTGGGAGGGCCTTTCTCTGGCTTGATCATGTCCAATTTCGCCGATGTAGGCGGACTGCGCGGCTGGCAATGGTTGTTCTTGCTGGAAACCATTCCTTCATTGGTGCTGGGCTACATGGTCACACGCATCTTGGTGAATTCGCCCAACGAAGCCACTTGGCTGTCTGATGCTGAAAAGCAGATCATCAACAACGACTTGGCCCGAGAAAACGCGTCCAAACAATCCCACACCACCACAGGCAGTGCATTCAAGAGTCTGTTGGTCTGGCAGCTCAGCGCCGCTTACTTCTGCATTGCCAGCTCGGTGTATGTGGCCATTTTCTGGATGCCCACGCTCATCAAACAGCACGGTGAAACCGACGTGATGCGCATTGGCTTGTTGACCGCCATTCCTTACATCGCGGCGATTGTGGCCATGTACTTTTGCAACACCAGCTCGGACCGCCGAGGCGAAAGGCGTTTTCACACCGCCATTCCGGCGCTCATCACCGCGTTGGGATTGGCGCTGAGCTGGAACCACTTTGACAGTCTGGCGCTCACCATGTTGGCGCTGACCTTGGCAGCAGCGGGTGCCTCTGCCACGCAAGCGGCTTTTTGGAGCGTGCCACCTTCATTCCTCACAGGTGCCGCGGCCGCTGCTGGTTTGGCCATCATCAATTCAGTGGGCAATATCGCCGGCTTTGTCAGCACGGCTGCCGTGGGTTGGATTGCCGACCTCACGGGCAATGCGCAAAACAGCCTGGTGATCTTCAGCGGCTTGGCCATCCTTGGGGCCTTGCTCATCCTCAAGCTACCAGCGCACTTGATCAACCACCGTCATCCAGAGTGAGGACAGGGCTCAGTATTTTTTACTCAATCCCGTGTCTGGAAAGGCCTCAGGAATGGTGGCTACTTGGCCGCAATGGGCAGCGGTGTAGCCAGGCAATTGGTTCACGGCGAACTGGAATTCATCGCTGTTCAAGATTTTCAATACCGATTGCAAATGGGGTTTGTCCAAATCGGATTGGTTGCACAACAAGAAATAGCGTTCGGTGGCCAAAGGCAAAAATTCCAGCTTGAACCGCCGCGCTGGGGTTTCCACACCAAAACCCACATCGGCCATGCCACTGGCCACAAAGGCCGCTACCGCCGCGTGGGTGAATTCGGCTTGTTCATAGCCATTGATATCGGCAGGATTGATTTGGGCTTTTTTCAAAAAGCATTCCAACAAAAACCGAGTACCTGAACTGGGCTGCCGATTCACAAAACGGATGCCTTTGCGGGTGAGGTCTTGCACCTCGTAAATTTTGTGTGGATTACCACTGGCCACCATGAAGCCCTGACGGCGGGTGGCCACATGGATGATGCGGCTCTCCTTGGGTTTGAGCCATTTGGCATAGTGTTTGAAGGCCAATTCCTCGAACTCGCCCTGTGGGATGTGAAAGCCGGCGATTTCGCAAGCCCCGGCATGCAGGGACGCCACCGCTTCCACACTGCCCACGTACTTGCGTTCAACCCGGGTGCCCGAGAGCGCGAGTTTTTCGATCATTTTTTCAACCGCAAAACCATGACTGGCATGTACCCTTAACACCTCGTTGCTGGTGGCCATCACCCGTCCAATTTCACCCTCCAGCTCTGACGCCAGCGTTTCCAGCATGGGCGTGAGGCGGGCAGCAATGCGGTGGCCAGCCCAAACCAGTTTTTCTGCCAAGGGGGTGAGCGTGGAGCCTTTGCCACGTTCCATGTTCAACAGCGACATGCCCAGCTGTTCTTCACCTTGTCGGATCAAGCTCCAAGCGTGGCGATAAGAGGCACCCGTCTTCTTGCAAGAGCCCGACAAACTGCCATGGCTTTGCACCTCGGCCAGCAACTCCAGCAGCCTGGGCGCCAAGTTGTGGCCTGTGGCGTCACTGATGGTCCATTGAGGCTTGATGGAGACTTTGTGCATCGCTTGGCATAGGCTCTGATGAGCATATTAGTTGTGTTGAATCAGTGCATGTTAACTGAGGCACATCTACATATTGCGGGATCTCAGTGATTTCCCCTAGACTCGTTTGTGCTGGGAAAGCATACGTTAAAGTCCAAGGTTGGCAAACAACTAATACAACGGAGACAACATGAGCGATACAGAGCACGCCCCTGGCTTCTTGTCCAAAGAACGCATCATTGCAGGCCCTGGTTTCAACCGCTGGCTGGTTCCACCGGCAGCCTTGGCCATTCATTTGTGCATCGGCATGGCCTATGGCTTCTCGGTCTTTTGGTTGCCCTTGTCCAAAGCACTGGGCATCAAAGAAGCCATCAAATGCGGCCCTGATATTGGCTTTTTCCAAGAGCTGTTCATCACCACCTGTGACTGGAAAGTCTCCACCTTGGGTTGGATGTACACCCTGTTCTTTGTCTTGTTGGGCAGCTCGGCTGCCTTGTGGGGTGGTTGGTTAGAACGTGCCGGCCCCCGCAAAGCGGGCGTGGTCAGCGCTTTGTGCTGGTGCGGCGGCATGCTCATCTCAGCCATAGGTGTTTACTACCACCAGTTTTGGATGATGCTGCTCGGCTCTGGGGTCATCGGTGGCATTGGTCTGGGCTTGGGCTACATCTCGCCAGTCAGCACGCTCATCAAATGGTTCCCAGACCGTCGTGGCATGGCCACCGGCATGGCCATCATGGGCTTTGGTGGTGGTGCCATGATTGGTTCGCCTTTGGCTGCAGAACTCATGAAAATTTTCGCTAGCGACACCAGCGTGGGTGTTTACCAAACCTTTGTTTGCATGGCCTTGGTTTACTTTGTGTTCATGATGGGTGGCGCACTGGGCTACCGCGTCCCGGCCACGGGTTGGAAGCCCGCTGGTTGGGAGCCACCTGTTCATCAAGCCAGCAACACCATGATCACGCAGCACCATGTTCACGTGAGCAAGGTTTGGGGCATTCCTCAGTTTTGGTTGGTGTGGTTGGTGTTGTGCATGAACGTGTCAGCAGGCATCGGCGTGATCGGCATGGCCAGTCCCATGTTGCAAGAGGTGTTTGGTGGCAGCTTGATTGGCATGGACGCCAAGTTTGTCGACCTCGACAAAGCGCAGCTCACGCTCATCGCTGGTGTGGCTGCGGGCTTTACCGCGTTGTTGAGCTTGTTCAACATCGGTGGTCGTTTTGTGTGGGCCAGTTTCTCCGACAAACTGGGTCGCAAAGCCACTTACTTCGTGTTTTTCGTCTTGGGTGGTGCTTTGTACGCCTCGGTGCCTGCCAGCGCCATGGCCGGCAACAAGCTCTTGTTTGTGGCGGCCTTTTGCGTGATTTTGAGCATGTACGGCGGCGGCTTTGCCACAGTGCCTGCCTACCTGGCCGACTTGTTTGGCACCCAAATGGTGGGCGCCATTCACGGCCGCTTGCTCACCGCTTGGGCCACCGCTGGCATCTTGGGCCCGGTGGTCGTCAATTACATGCGCGACTACCAACTCGGCTTGGGCATTCCCCGCGAGCAGGTTTACAACCAAACCATGTTCATCTTGGTGGGCATGTTGGTGGTGGGCTTCATTGCCAATTTGCTGATTCGCCCCTTGGACGACAAGCATTTCATGAGTGCTGAAGAACTGGCGCATGAGAAAAAACTCGCCAGCGAAAAAGCCCACGCCTCAGAAGTTCACGGCTCTGGAACACCTACCCATGTGAACCCAGCGTTTGTCTGGTTGGCCTGGGCTGCAGTGGGCATTCCATTGATCTGGGGCATTTACCGCACCGCCCTGAGTGTTGCCAAATTCTTCAACTGATATTTGCCATGAACATGCCCTTGCCCGAACCTGAACGCTTGCTGATCAGCGAGCTCTTGAGCCAATACCAAGCGCAAGCTGGTGGTTTATTGCCCTTGCTGCATGCTGTTCAGGATAGGCTGGGCTTCATTCCTCCCAGCTGTGTACCGCTGATTGCCCAGGCCATGAACCTCTCCAGGGCAGAGGTGCATGGCGTCATCACTTATTACCATTTCTTTCGCAGCACGCCACCTGGCCAACACGTCATCCAAATTTGCCGTGCCGAGGCTTGCCAAGCCTGCGGCAGTGAGGAACTCATGGCCCATGCTGAACAAATCTTGGGCTGCAAAAGCCACGACACCAGTGCGGATGGTCAATACACCCTGGAGCCTGTTTACTGCTTGGGGCTGTGTGCCTCTTCACCTGCGGTGCAAATTGATGACAAATTGCATGCGCGCATGACCGCCACCAAATTGCAAGCGGCAGTGGCCAAACTCGGGAGCGCCTCATGACCACGGTATTTGTCCCCTGCGATTCAGCCGCCTTGGCTGCGGGCGCCGATGAATTGGTGGATGCGCTGCATCAAGAAGCAGCCAAGCGTGGTGTCATCATTGACATTCAACGCAACAGCTCACGCGGCATGTTTTGGTTGGAGCCTTTGGTCGAAGTGGTCACGGCGCAAGGTCGTGTGGCTTATGGCCCCGTCTCGGTAGAAGATGTCGCGTCCTTGTTGGATGCTGGTTTTTTGAATGGCGGTGCTCACGCTTTGTCCTTGGGCATCACCGATCAAATTCCTTATCTGGCCAAGCAACAACGCCTGACTTTCGCTCGCATGGGGCTGACACGCCCCTTGTCGATGGACGATTACGCCGCCCACGGCGGTTGGGTGGGCTTGCAAAAAACAGTGGCCATGGATGGCGCTGCTGTGGTGCAAGAAGTGCTTGATTCTGGTTTGCGTGGCCGCGGCGGCGCAGCGTTTCCCGCGGGCATCAAATGGCGCACCGTGCGAGGCACCACCTCTGCGCAAAAGTACGTGGTTTGCAATGCCGATGAAGGTGACTCAGGTACGTTTTCTGATCGCATGACCATGGAGGGCGACCCCTACATGCTCATCGAAGGCATGGCCATCGCTGGTCTGGCCGTGGGTGCCACACAGGGTTACATCTACATCCGCTCGGAATACCCGCACGCCATTGCCACCATGAACACCGCCATTGCCTTGGCCGAAGCCGCAGGCTATTTGGGTGACAACGTGTTGGGCAGTGGCAAGGCTTTTCATTTGCAAGTGCGCAAAGCTGCGGGCGCCTATGTATGCGGCGAAGAAACCGCCATGCTGGAGAGCATCGAGGGCAAGCGTGGCATCGTGCGAGCCAAGCCGCCATTGCCAGCGTTGGAAGGACTGTTTGGTCAACCCACAGTCATCAACAACGTCATCACCTTGGCGAGTGTGCCCATCATCATGGCCAAGGGCGCATCCTTTTACAAAAACTTTGGCATGGGCCGCTCCACCGGCACCTTGCCTTTCCAAATCACCGGCAACATCTTGCAAGGCGGTTTGGTGGAACGTGCTTTTGGTCTGACTTTGCGCGAACTGCTGTTTGACTTTGGTGGCGGCAGCCGCAGTGGCCGCCCCATCAAAGCGGTGCAAGTCGGCGGCCCCTTGGGCGCTTATGTCCCCGAGTCTCAATGGGATGTGCCTTTGGACTATGAAACCTATGCCGCCATGGGTGCGGTGGTGGGTCACGGCGGCATTGTGGTGCATGACGACAGCGCCAACATGGCCAAACTGGCTCGCTATGCCATGGAATTTTGTGCCCTGGAAAGCTGCGGCAAATGCACACCTTGCCGCATCGGCTCCACCCGCGGCATGGAAACCATAGACCGCATTGGCAGCGCCAACAACAAAGAACAACAAGTGCATTTGCTGCGCGACTTGTGTGAGACCATGTTGCATGGCAGCCTGTGCGCCATGGGCGGCATGACGCCCTACCCCGTGCTGTCCGCACTCAACCATTACCCCGCTGACTTTGGTTTAGAAACCAAAGAGGCTCAAGTGCTTTAAGGAAACACCATGTTGATGTACCTGAAACAAGAGCGCGACCACGGCACCCCAGCGCGCACCTCTTCTGAAACAGTTCAGCTTGAAATTGATGGTTACCAAGTGACTGTGCCCAAGGGCACCTCGCTCATGCGTGCCGCTGTCGAAGCGGGTATTCAAGTGCCCAAGCTGTGCGCCACCGACAGCTTGGAGCCCTTTGGTTCTTGCCGTTTGTGTTTGGTGGAAATCGATGGTCGCAAAGGTTTCCCAGCCTCTTGCACCACACCCGCCGAGGCTGGCATGGTGGTTCATACCCAAACTCCCAAGCTGCAAGACTTGCGCAAAGGCGTGATGGAGTTGTACATCTCTGATCACCCGCTGGATTGTTTGACCTGCAGCGCCAATGGCAACTGTGAGTTGCAAGACATGGCCGGTGTCACAGGATTGCGCAATGTGCGCTATGGGGTTGGCGCTGCTGCTGGTGCGCACCATTGCGACGCCAAGAAAGACGAATCCAACCCCTATTTCACCTACGACGCCAGCAAGTGCATTGTGTGCAACCGCTGTGTGCGTGCTTGCGAAGAAACCCAAGGCACCTTCGCCCTCACCATCTCTGGTCGTGGTTTTGAGAGCCGCGTGTCGCCAGGTCAAGACCAGCCTTTCATGGACAGCGAATGCGTGTCTTGCGGCGCTTGCGTCGAAGCCTGTCCCACTGCCACCTTGCAAGAAAAATCCATCATTGAACTCGGTCAACCCGAGCACAGCCTGATCACCACCTGCGCTTACTGCGGCGTGGGTTGCGGCTTCAAAGCCGAAATGAAGGGCAATACCGTGGTGCGCATGGTGCCTTGGAAAGATGGCAAGGCCAACGAAGGTCACTCTTGCGTGAAGGGTCGTTTTGCTTGGGGCTATGCCACCCACCAAGACCGCATCACCAAGCCTATGATC
>CANGHG010000044.1 GCA_947453645.1 Comamonadaceae bacterium | reverse complement strand
TCCCGCCTTGCTGGCTTTGTCGGCCATTCACCAGCATTTGGTGAAAGAGGGCTTGCGCACCAGCGCTGGTTTGGTGGTGGAAACCGGCAGCGCCCGCGAGGTGCATCACTTCGCAGTCTTGGCGGGTTATGGCGCAGAGGCCGTGCATCCCTATTTGGCGATGGAATCCTTGGCCGCCATGCACGCCGAGTTGCCTGGCGACTTGTCGGCCGACAAAGCCATCTACAACTATGTGAAAGCGATTGGCAAGGGCCTCTCGAAAATCATGTCCAAGATGGGCGTGTCCACCTACATGTCGTATTGCGGCGCGCAGTTGTTCGAGGCCATTGGCGTGAACACCGAGACCGTGGCCAAGTACTTCACGGGCACGCCCAGCCGTGTGGAAGGCATCGGGATTTTCGACATCGCCGAAGAAGCCATCCGCATGCACCAAGCCGCGTTCAGCAACGACCCGGTGCTGGCCACCATGCTCGACGCAGGCGGTGAATACGCTTGGCGCAGCCGTGGTGAAGACCACATGTGGACGCCCGACGCCATCGCCAAGTTGCAGCACTCCACCCGTGCCAACAACTTCAGCACCTACAAAGAGTATGCGCAAATCATCAACGACCAAAGCCGTCGCCACATGACCTTGCGTGGCTTGTTCGAGTTCAAGATCGACCCGAGCAAAGCCATTGCCTTGGACCAGGTGGAGCCTGCTTCAGAAATCGTCAAACGCTTTGCCACCGGTGCCATGTCCTTGGGCTCCATCTCCACCGAAGCCCATGCCACGTTGGCGGTGGCCATGAACCGCATCGGCGGCAAGAGCAACACCGGCGAGGGCGGCGAAGACCCAGCACGCTACCGCAACGAACTCAAAGGCATCCCCATCAAACAGGGCGAGTCCTTGAAGAGCGTGATTGGCGACAAGCAAGTCGAGGTGGACCTGCCTTTGCTGGCAGGCGACTCGCTGCGCTCCAAAATCAAGCAAGTGGCCTCGGGCCGCTTTGGGGTGACCGCCGAATACCTCGCCAGCGCCGATCAAATTCAAATCAAGATGGCCCAAGGGGCCAAGCCCGGCGAGGGCGGACAGCTCCCAGGCACCAAGGTGTCCGAGTACATCGGTTTCTTGCGTTACTCGGTGCCCGGCGTGGGCCTCATTTCTCCGCCACCGCACCACGACATCTACTCCATCGAAGACTTGGCGCAACTGATTCACGACCTGAAAAACGTGGCACCCCATGCCGACATCAGCGTGAAACTGGTGTCCGAGGTGGGCGTGGGCACCATCGCCGCGGGTGTGGCCAAGTGCAAGGCCGACCATGTGGTGATCGCGGGACATGACGGCGGCACAGGTGCCTCCCCCTGGTCGTCCATCAAACATTGCGGCAGCCCTTGGGAAATCGGTTTGGCCGAAACCCAGCAAACCCTGGTGCTCAATGGTTTGCGCAGCCGCATTCGGGTGCAGACCGATGGCCAAATGAAAACTGGGCGAGATGTGGCCATTGGCGCCTTGCTGGGTGCCGATGAGTTCGGTTTCGCTACCGCGCCGCTGGTGGTCGAAGGTTGCATCATGATGCGCAAATGCCACCTGAACACCTGCCCGGTGGGTGTGGCCACGCAAGACCCTGTGTTGCGTCAGAAGTTCTCTGGCAAGCCCGAGCATGTGGTCAATTATTTCTTCTTCATCGCCGAGGAAGTGCGTCACATCATGGCCCAGCTGGGCATTGCCAAGTTCGACGACCTGATCGGCCGTGCCGATTTGCTCGACATGCGCCAAGGCGTGGCGCATTGGAAAGCCCGTGGCCTGGACTTCACCCGTTTGTTGGCCATGCCCCAAGTGCCCACTGGTACGCCCTTGTTTCACACCCAAGTGCAAGACCACGGTTTGGACAAAGCGCTGGACAAGGTGCTGATCGAGAAAAGCCGCGCCGCCATCGACAAGGGCGAGAAAGTGCAGTTCATGGAAGTAGCGCGCAACGTCAACCGCTCGGTTGGTGCCATGTTGTCGGGTGCGCTCACCCAAGTGCGGCCAGAAGGCTTGCCGGACGACACCTTGCGCATCCAACTCGAGGGCACCGGTGGTCAGTCGTTTGGCGCTTTCTTGGCCAAGGGCATCACCTTGTATTTGATTGGCGACGCCAACGATTACACCGGCAAAGGTTTGTCGGGCGGTCGTGTGGTGGTGCGCCCCAGCTTGGAGTTCCGTGGCGAGGCAGTGTCCAACACCATCGTGGGCAACACCGTGTTGTACGGTGCCACCAGTGGTGAGGCCTTCTTCAGCGGCGTGGCCGGTGAACGCTTTGCGGTGCGCCTCTCAGGGGCCACGGCGGTGGTGGAAGGCACTGGCGACCACGGTTGCGAGTACATGACCGGCGGTACGGTGGCTGTGTTGGGCAACACCGGGCGCAACTTTGCGGCCGGCATGAGCGGCGGCATTGCCTATGTGTACGACGAAGACGGCCTCTTTGACAAGCGATGCAACACCGCCATGGTCAGCATGGACAAAGTGCTGACCGAGAAAGAGCAAACCGCCGATGTGCCGCAAGCCTTGTGGCACCGTGGTCAAAGCGATGAGGCGCAGCTCAAAAAACTGCTGGAAGACCACCACCGTTGGACCGGCTCCAAACGTGCCCGCGCCTTATTGGACGACTGGGCGCAAGCTCGAACCAAGTTCATCAAGGTGTTCCCCAACGAATACAAACGCGCCCTGGACGAACTGGCGGCTGCCGCCAACAAACCTGCCAAGGCCAAAAAAGCCACGGCCAAGTCTTGAGCGCACAACAGGAAAAGCATCATGGGAAAAATCACCGGTTTCATGGAATTTGAGCGCGTCGAAGAGGGCTACAAGCCCGTGCCCGAGCGTTTGAAGCATTACAAAGAGTTCGTCATCGGATTGACGCCCGAGCAGGCCAAGACCCAAAGCGCACGCTGCATGGACTGCGGCACACCGTTTTGCAACAACGGCTGCCCGGTCAACAACATCATTCCCGATTTCAACGACCTGGTGTACAGCAACCAATGGCAAAACGCCCTCACGGTTTTGCACAGCACCAACAACTTCCCCGAGTTCACCGGTCGCATCTGCCCCGCACCTTGCGAGGCGGCCTGTGTGGTGAATTTCAACGGCGACGCGGTGGGCATCAAGTCCATCGAGCACGCCATCATCGACCGTGGTTGGGCCGAGGGCTGGGTCAAGCCCCAGCCGCCCGCAGTCAAGACAGGCAAAAAAGTGGCCGTGGTCGGCGCGGGCCCCGCAGGACTGGCTGCGGCCCAGCAACTGGCGCGTGTGGGTCATGCGGTGACTGTGTTTGAAAAGAATGATCGCGTGGGTGGTTTGCTGCGCTATGGCATCCCTGACTTCAAAATGGAGAAAAGCCACATCGACCGCCGCGTGGAACAAATGCAAGCTGAAGGCGTGGTCTTCAAAACCGGCGTGGTGGTGGGCAACTGGCCCAAAGACAGCAAGGTCACCAACTGGGCCAAAGAAAGCATCAGCGCCGAGCAGCTGAAAAAAGAATTCGACGCGGTGCTCCTCACTGGCGGCTCCGAGCAGTCGCGTGACTTGCCTGTGCCTGGGCGCGAACTGAGTGGCGTGCATTTCGCCATGGAGTTTTTACCGCAGCAAAACAAGGTGAATGCGGGCGACAAGCTGAAAGACCAGCTGCGCGCGGACGGTAAACATGTCATCGTGATTGGCGGCGGCGACACCGGTTCGGACTGCGTGGGCACCAGCACCCGCCACGGCGCGGCCAGCGTGACCCAGTTCGAGGTGATGCCCATGCCGCCCGAAAAAGAAGACAAATCCATGATCTGGCCTTACTGGCCCATGAAATTGCGCACCAGCTCCAGCCACGACGAGGGTGAGGAAAAGGGCGTGCTCAAGCGCGAATTTGCCATCTCCACCAAAGCGTTCATCGGCAATAACGGCCAAGTCACTGGCTTGAAAACCGTGCATGTCGAAATGAAAGACGGCAAGCTCACCGAAGTGCCTGGCACCGAAAAAGAATACAAAGCCGACCTGGTGTTGTTGGCCATGGGCTTTGTCAATCCGGTGGCCAGCGTGCTGGACGCTTTTGGGGTGGACAAGGACGCCAGAGGAAATGCCCGCGCCCACACCGAAGAGGGCAGTGGTTACATTACCAGTGTGCCCAAGGTGTTCGCCGCAGGTGACATGCGCCGCGGCCAGTCGCTGGTGGTCTGGGCCATCCGCGAAGGCCGCCAAGCGGCTCGCACCATCGACCAATTCCTCATGGGTGAAAGCGATTTGCCCCGATGAAAGACACATGACTGACAGCCCTTCCTCACTCATTGAACTGCGCGATGTCCATTTCGGCTATGGCGACAGGCTGGTGTTGGAAGGGGTCAGTTTGCAAATTCCGCGTGGCAAAGTCACCGCCCTCATGGGTGCTTCAGGGGGCGGCAAAACCACGGTGCTGCGTCTGATTGGCGGCCAATACCGTGCGCAGGCTGGGTCGGTGTTGTTTGAAGGTCAAGACATTGGGCAACTGGACAAACAGGGCCTGTACCAAGCGCGGCGGCGCATGGGCATGTTGTTCCAGTTTGGCGCTTTGTTCACCGACATCAGCGTGTTTGACAACGTGGCTTTCCCTTTGCGCGAGCACCTGAAATTGTCTGAGCCCATGGTGCGCGACATCGTGCTCATGAAACTCGAAGCCGTGGGTTTGCGCGGCGCGCGGGACCTGTTGCCCAGCGAGGTGTCTGGCGGCATGGCACGACGTGTGGCCTTGGCCCGGGCCATGGCCCTGGACCCCGAACTCATGATGTACGACGAGCCCTTTGCGGGCCTGGACCCTATTTCGTTGGGCACGGCAGCACGTTTGATTCGCCAGCTCAACAACGCCTTGGGACTGACCAGCATCATCGTCTCGCACGACCTGGAAGAAACCTTTCACATCGCCGACAAGGTGGTCATATTGGCCAATGGCCGCATTGCCGCGCAAGGCACACCCGAGGAGGTGCGGCAAAGCACCGACCCCTTGGTGCACCAATTTGTCAGCGCCGAGCCCGAAGGGCCGGTGCGCTTTCATTACCCAGCCAATTCGGCCGCGCAAGACTTTGGCGTGGTGCCTGGGGGGTCGTCATGATGCTGCTATTTTTAGCCAGGGTGGGTGCGACCACGCGTCAACTGGTGGCCGATATTGGGCACGCCACGATGTTGTTTGTGCGTCTGGTCATGTTGGGCCCCGCATGTTTGCGTCGCTTTGGCCTGGTGCGCGACCACATGCATTTTTTGGGCAACTATTCCCTGGCCATCATCGCGGTGTCGGGTTTGTTTGTGGGCTTTGTGTTGGCCTTGCAGGGCTACAACACCTTGCAGCGTTTTGGCTCGGCCTCGGCGCTGGGCATGTTGGTGGCCCTCAGCCTGGTGCGTGAACTCGGCCCCGTGGTGTCGGCCTTGTTGTTCACTGGGCGTGCGGGAACCTCATTGACCGCCGAGATTGGCCTCATGAAAGCCGGCGAGCAACTCAGCGCCATGGAGATGATGGCCATCGACCCGGTTCAGCGCATCTTGGCGCCGCGCTTTTGGGCCGGCGTGTTGGTCATGCCCATCTTGGGGGCGATTTTCAGTGCGGTGGGCATCATTGGCGGTTGGTTGGTCGGGGTGGTGATGATTGGCGTGGACTCGGGCTCGTTTTGGGGTCAAATGAGAGACGGTGTGGATGTCTGGGCTGATGTGGGCAATGGCTTCATCAAAACCGTGGTGTTTGGGGTGACCGTGAGTTTCATTGCACTGCGCCAAGGCTACGAGGCGCAACCCACGCCCGATGGTGTGGCCCACGCCACCACCCGCACCGTGGTCATGGCCTCGCTCACCGTGTTGGCCCTCGATTTTGTGTTAACCGCGCTGATGTTCAAGCTGTGATGAAGGAAGAATGACGATGCAACGCTCGAATACGGATGTCTGGGTGGGGTTGTTGGTGATGCTGGGTGCTGCAGCGCTGCTGTTCTTGGCCCTGCAATCGGCCAATTTGCTCAGCCTGAATTGGCAAAAAACTTACACCGTCAGCGCCTTGTTTGACAACATTGGCGGCTTGAAAAAGCAAGCCCCGGTGAAAAGCGCTGGCGTGGTGGTCGGGCGGGTGCAAGACATCCGCTTTGATGACAAAAGCTTTCAGGCCAAGGTGTTTTTGGCCATGGATACCCAATACCTGTTTCCCAAAGACAGCTCTTTGAAAATCCTCACCAGCGGTTTGCTGGGCGAGCAATACATTGGCATCGAAGCTGGGGCTGACAGTGCCAACTTGGCCCATGGCGACAAGGTGCAGTCCACCCAATCGGCGGTGGTGCTGGAAAACCTGATCAGCCGCTTTTTGTACGACAAAGCTGCGGCACCCACCGAACAACCTGGCGGTCATTGATGCGCACCCATCGGCTTGGTTTCACCCTCATCAGCCTGTGGATGGCGGTGATGAGCGTGGGTTGCGCCAGCGTGGAAGGCCAGGGCAAACTGGCCTTGGACCCCTTCGAGTCCACCAACCGTCGGGTCAGCGCCTTCAATGAAGATGTGGACCGCAACCTGCTCAAACCGGTGGCCAGCGCCTACCAAAAAGCAGTGCCTGGCATCGTGCAAGACGGTGTGCACAATTTCTTTGGCAACCTCGATGACATCTGGTCTACCGCCAACAACGCCTTGCAACTCAAGCCCATGGAAACCGCCGAAACCGGTTTGCGCACCGCGGTCAACACGGTGTTTGGCGTTTACGGCCTGATTGACTGGGGCACCCGCGTGGGGTTGCAGCGCCACAGCGCCGACTTTGGCCAAACCCTGGGTTATTGGGGTGTGCCTTCTGGCCCTTACTTGGTTTTGCCCATTTTTGGTCCCTCCAATGTGCGCGATGCCGCGGGCTTGGTGGTGGACAGTCAAGAAAACCGATGGTCCAAAGTGACGCCCACAGCCTCGCGTTACAGCGGCACGGCGGTGAAGGTGGTGGACAAACGGGCCGGGTATTTGGGCTTGGACAAGCAATTGGACGAGGTGGCGCTGGACAAATATGCGTTCATTCGCGACGCCTATGTCCAGCGGCGCTTGGCCCAAACCCGGCGAGGCAAACCCGCAGCTGACGACGGCGACGACAACAAGGGCGGCGGCAATAACGAGCGTTTTGACGAATAATAGAGACCACTTTCATACTAAACTGGTCGCATGCGTCACTTCTCCGCTCCTTGGTCCAAGCTTGCTCCCACCCTCATGATGCTGTGCCTGTTGGCTGGCGCAGCCCTCTCATGGCCTGCCCGGGCTGAGGAAGCGCCCGACGCCTTCATGCAGCGCCTCTCCAGCGACGTGCTGGACACCATCCGCAAAGACCCCGCCCTCAAAGCTGGCGACTTGCAAAAAATCGCCGCCCTGGTTGACAACCGACTGGTCGAGCACATCAATTTCAAGCGCATGACCGCCTCGGCCATTGGCCCAGCCTGGCGTCAAGCCACGCCTGAGCAGCAAAAACGACTGATTGAAGAATTCAAAACCTTGCTCATGCGCTCTTATTCCGGCGCTTTGTCGCAGGTCAAGGACAACTACACCATCGTGGTCAAGCCCATGCGGGCTCAGGCGGGCGACAACGAAGTGGTCATCCGCTCCGAGGTGCGTGGCGGCACAGATCCAATCGCCATCGATTACCGCTTGGAAAAAACCGCCGACACCGCCTCGGGCTGGCGCATCTACAACTTCAATTTGCTGGGCGTTTGGTTGGTGGACAACTACCGCACCCAGTTTGCCCAGGAAATCAACGCCAAGGGCTTGGACGGCTTGATTGCCACGCTCAGCGAGCGCAACAAGGCCAACAACCGCAAATGAACCCCAGCACCTTTGTCCTGCCAGCGGTCCTGACCCACGCCCAGGCCAGCGCCACCGCACTGGCCCTGGTGCAAGCGGTGCAGGCCCAACCGCGCTTGACCCTGGACGCCTCGGCCTTGCAGCAGTTTGACTCCTCCGCCTTGGCGGTGTTGCTGGCGGGTTTGCGGGCTGCCAGCGAACAGGGCGGGCACATCACGGTGCAGGCCCTGCCGCCCCGCGCGGCCAGCTTGGCACGGGTGTATGGCTTGGCCGAATTGCTGCAGTTGCCTGTCGCCAGCGCCTAAAGCCCATCAAGGGCTGCGACAACACCCCAGGCCTTAGAATGAGCGGCTTCCTATGGCCGCTATTTCTTTTCAATCCCTCAGCAAAACATTCACCAATGCACGTGGCACCTTCACTGCATTGGACGGCGTGTCGTTTGACATTCAATCTGGCGAGTTTTTCGGCCTGCTCGGCCCCAATGGCGCGGGCAAAACCACCCTGATCAGCATCCTGGCGGGCCTGTTGCAACCCAGCAGTGGCCGCATCCAGGTGCACGGCTTGGATGTGCAAACCCAATCTGCCCAGGTGCGCAAGCTGTTGGGCGTGGTGCCGCAAGAGCTGGTGTTCGACCCGTTTTTCACGGTGCGCGAAGCCCTGCGGTTCCAGTCGGGCTACTTTGGCATCACGGGCAACGATGCTTGGTTGGATGAACTCCTGGAATGTTTGGGACTGGCCGACAAGGCCCACCACAACATGCGCCAACTCTCGGGCGGCATGAAGCGCCGGGTGCTGGTGGCGCAAGCCCTGGTGCACAAACCTCCTGTCATCGTGCTGGACGAACCCACGGCTGGCGTGGATGTGGAGTTGCGCCAAACCCTGTGGCAGTTCATTGCCCGCCTCAACCGTGAAGGCCACACCGTCTTGCTGACCACGCACTACCTGGAAGAGGCCGAAGCTTTGTGCAACCGCATCGCCATGCTGAAAAACGGCAAGGTGGTGGCCTTGGACAACACCAGCACCTTGCTGAAAAACGCTTCCAGCAATGTGTTGCGCTTCAAACTCGACGCTCAACTGCCCCCCGAACTCGCAGCGCAGGCCCGTGTGACTGGGCGCATCGTGCAGTTCCCCGCCAATGACGCGGCCCAAATTGAAAGCTATTTGGCGGCGGTGCGCCAAGCAGGC
Source organism: Comamonadaceae bacterium (assembly GCA_947453645.1). Classification (GTDB taxonomy): domain Bacteria; phylum Pseudomonadota; class Gammaproteobacteria; order Burkholderiales; family Burkholderiaceae_C; genus Limnohabitans. Next base: position 4,508 of record CANGHG010000044.1, on the reverse strand, counting down.
TTGGTGGCCGAAGACGTGGAAATTCGCAAAGCCGATTTGGAAGACGTGTTCTTGGATGTCATGGGAGCTGCGTCATGATTGGCTGGCAAGCGCTGTTTTACAAAGAGGTGCTGCGCTTTTGGAAAGTCAGCGCCCAAACCATTGCCGCGCCGGTGCTCACCGCACTCTTGTACATGCTCATCTTTGGTCATCTGCTCGAAGGCCGTGTCACCGTGTATGACAGCGTGAGCTACACCGCGTTTTTGGTGCCTGGCCTGGTGATGATGAGCTTGCTGCAAAACGCCTTTGCCAACAGCTCCTCGTCCATGGTGCAAAGCAAGATGATGGGCAACCTGGTGTTCATTTTGCTCACCCCCTTGGGACCCATCAGCTGGTTTACTGCCTATGTGTTGGCCGCCGTGGTGCGCGGCTTGGCCGTGGGCCTGGGCGTGTTGGTGGTCACCGTTTGGTTTGCGCCACTCACTGTGGTGGCACCGCTGTGGATCGTGATATTCGCTGTGTTGGGTGCGGCCATGCTGGGTACGCTGGGGCTGATTGCAGGCTTGTGGGCCGACAAGTTCGATCAAATGTCCACCTTCCAAAATTTCCTCATCACGCCCATGACGTTTTTGAGTGGCGTGTTTTATTCCATCCATTCCCTGCCGCCGTTTTGGCAGCAGGTCAGCCACCTCAACCCGTTTTTCTACATGATCGACGGGTTCCGCTATGGCTTTTTCGGGGTGAGCGATGTCTCGCCTTGGATCAGCCTGGGTTTGGTGGGCACTGCATTTGTGTTGGTGGCCGCATTGGCGCTGCATTTGCTGCGCATCGGCTACAAAATTCGGGGTTGAAACCATGACCGCAGACCAAATTGAAACCATGATCGCCACAGGCTTGCCCTGCGAACACCTGCATGTCGAGGGCGATGGGCGGCATTGGTTTGCCACCGTGGTCACCCCGGCGTTTGAGGGTTTGCGCCTCATCCAGCGCCACCAAAAGGTCTATGCCACCTTGGGCAACAAAATGGCCAACGACGAAGTACACGCTTTGTCGATGAAAACCTTCACACCCGCCGAATGGAAGACCCAGGCCAAAAGCGCCTGACACGCTATGGACAAATTGTTGATTCGCGGTGGTCGCCCCTTGCTGGGCAGCGTGGCCATTGCAGGCGCCAAAAATGCGGCACTGCCCGAGTTGTGCGCCGCCTTGCTCACCGCCGACACCCTCACGCTGTCCAATGTGCCGCGTCTGCAAGACGTGTCCACCATGGTCAAGCTGATTCGCCACATGGGCGTCACAGCCGAGCGCAACGATGCCGGCGACATGGTGCTCAACGCTGGCGCTTTGCACAGCCCCGAAGCCCCCTACGAGTTGGTGAAAACCATGCGGGCCTCGGTGCTGGCGCTAGGCCCCTTGCTGGCGCGGTTTGGTCACGCCAAGGTGTCGCTGCCAGGTGGTTGCGCCATTGGCACTCGTCCTGTGGACCAGCACATCAAGGGCTTGCAAGCCATGGGCGCGGTCATTGACGTGGAGCAGGGTTACATGGTGGCCCGTCTCAAAGACGGCCGCAGCCGCTTGAAGGGCGCTCGCATTGCCACCGACATGGTGACCGTCACCGGGACCGAAAATTTTCTGATGGCTGCGTGTTTGGCCGATGGTGAAACCGTGTTGGAAAACGCCGCCCAAGAACCCGAGATTCCCGATTTGGCCGAGTTGCTGATCGCCATGGGCGCGAAGATTGAAGGCCACGGCAGCAGCCGCATCCACATCCAAGGCGTGGACCAGCTGCACGGCGCTTCGCACAGCGTGGTGGCCGACCGGATTGAAGCAGGCACGTTTTTGTGCGCGGTGGCGGCCACCGGCGGCGATGTGGTGTTGCAACACGCCCGAGGTGACCACCTAGAGGCGGTGATCGACAAGCTGCGCGATGCGGGTGTGAGCATCGAGGCGGTGCAGGGCGGCTTGCGGGTGCGCTCATCCGGCCCCGCTTTTGCGCACCTGAAGGCGCAGAGTTTTCGCACCACCGAATACCCCGGCTTTCCCACCGACATGCAAGCCCAGTTCATGGTGCTCAACGCGGTGTCTCAAGGCAGCGCCAAAGTCACCGAGACCATTTTTGAAAACCGTTTCATGCATGTGAACGAGTTGCTGCGCTTGGGTGCCCACATTCAAATTGATGGCAAGGTGGCGATGGTGGAGGGCGTGGCCAAGTTGTCGGGTGCCACGGTCATGGCCACCGATTTACGTGCCTCGGCCAGTTTGGTGATCGCGGGCTTGGTGGCCTCTGGCGAGACCGTGGTCGACCGCATTTACCATTTGGACCGCGGCTATGACCGCATGGAAGACAAACTGCGCGCCCTGGGCGCGGACATCGAAAGAAGCCGATGAGCATCACCCTGGCCTTGTCCAAAGGACGTATTTTTGACGAGACCCTGCCGCTGTTGAAAGCCGCAGGCATCGAGGTCTTGGAAGACCCCGAAAAGTCCCGCAAGCTGATCTTGCCCACCAACCAAGACAGCTTGCGGGTGGTCTTGGTGCGGGCATCGGACGTGCCCACCTATGTGGAATACGGCGGCGCGGACATGGGCGTGGCGGGCTTGGACACCCTCATTGAGCACGGCAGCGCAGGCCTGTACCAACCGCTGGACTTGCAAATTGCCCGTTGCCGCATGAGCGTGGCGGTGCCCGAGGGTTTTGACTACGCCGCTGCGGTCAAGCAAGGCGCTAGGCTGCGTGTGGCCACCAAATACGTGGCGATTGCCCGAGACTTCTTTGCCGCCAAAGGCGTGCATGTGGACCTGGTGAAGTTGTATGGCAGCATGGAGTTGGCTCCTCTGACTGGCATGGCCGACGCCATTGTGGACCTGGTGTCCACGGGCAGCACCTTGAAAGCCAATCACTTGCTGGAAGTGGAGCGCATCATGGACATCAGCTCGCGCTTGGTGGTGAATCAAGCGGCCATGAAACTCAAAACCAAGGCGATTCGCCACCTGATTGACACCTTTGACCGCGCCATCCAACAACGCGCCAAGGCCTGAGACCTCCCATGCAAGCCCGCCCCCTTCGCCTGTCCACCACCCAAGCCGACTTTGAAACTATGTTTCAACAGCGCTTGCATTGGTCGGCCGACACCGATGCGGCCATCGAGCAGCGCGTGGCCGACATCTTGGCCGATGTGAAAGCCCGTGGCGACGCGGCGGTGCTCGAATACACCGCACGTTTTGACGGCTTGCAAGCCGACAGCATGACGGCGCTGGAGTTGACCCAAACCGAATTGAAAGCCGCCTTCGACGGTCTGCCTGAGGTGCAACAACAGGCCTTGCAAGCCGCCGCCGCACGGGTGCGCGCTTACCACGAGGCACAGAAAAAAGCCTCGGGCGAAAGCTGGCAATACCGCGACGCCGACGGCACTTTGCTGGGCCAAAAAGTCACGCCCTTGGACCGTGTGGGTATTTATGTGCCGGGCGGCAAAGCGGCTTACCCCTCCAGCGTGCTGATGAACGCCATCCCCGCTCACGTGGCGGGTGTGCAAGACATCATCATGGTCGTGCCCACACCCAAGGGAGAGAAAAACCCCTTGGTCTTGGCTGCGGCTTTCGTGGCGGGCGTCACCCGCGCGTTCACCATCGGTGGCGCACAAGCGGTGGCCGCACTCGCTCACGGCACTGCCACGGTGCCTGCGGTCGACAAAATCACAGGCCCTGGCAACGCTTATGTGGCAGCGGCCAAGCGGCGTGTGTTTGGCACCGTGGGCATTGACATGATTGCCGGGCCTTCTGAAATTTTGGTCTTGGCTGATGGCACTACACCTGCCGACTGGGTGGCCATGGATTTGTTCAGCCAAGCCGAGCACGACGAATTGGCGCAAAGCATTTTGCTGTGCCCCGATGCTGCTTACATCGACGCGGTGCAAGCGTCCATCGACAAACTGCTGCCCGAGATGCCGCGCAAAGACATCATCTTGGCCTCGCTCAATGGGCGTGGTGCACTCATCCACACCAAGAGCATGGAAGAGGCTTGCGCCATCAGCAACCGCATCGCCCCCGAGCACTTGGAAGTGTCAAGCCACAACCCCCACCAGTGGGAGCCGCTGCTCAAACACGCGGGTGCCATCTTTTTGGGTGCTTTCACCAGCGAGAGCTTGGGCGACTACTGCGCTGGCCCCAACCACGTGCTGCCCACCAGTGGCACCGCGCGTTTCAGTTCGCCGCTCGGCGTGTACGACTTCCAAAAGCGCAGCAGCTTGATAGAGGTGAGCGAGCAGGGCGCGCAAACCTTGGGGCAGATTGCGTCTGTGCTGGCGCATGGCGAGGGTTTGCAGGCCCATGCCCGGGCGGCTGAAATGCGGCTGAAACCCTGACGCTCGTGATTGCGCGTTCTTCGACATTGCGAGCGCAGCGAAGCAAAGCAATCTCTCCCTTGCCCACCACGCTGGGCTCGTCCGCCGCTCACCGCAGCAAAGCTGCGACGTTCGCCAATGACCTATGTGAAATCCCGCTGGAGTATTTGCCCTGCAAAATCTAAAAATT
>CANGHG010000043.1 GCA_947453645.1 Comamonadaceae bacterium | reverse complement strand
GGTCATTGGACCTCACCGCCATTGAGCGACAAACACTGGTACCCCATTTACGAAAAAATGGTCGAGTACGACTTGCCCGCCATGATCCATGTGTCCACCAGTTGCAATGCCTGCTTTCACACCACGGGTGCGCATTACCTGAATGCCGACACCACCGCCTTTATGCAGTGTTTGACCAGCGATTTGTTCAAAGACTTTCCCACCCTGAAGTTCTTGATTCCCCACGGTGGCGGTGCAGTGCCCTACCACTGGGGTCGTTTCCGTGGTCTGGCGCAAGAGTTGAAGAAGCCCTTGCTGGAGGAGCATTTGCTCAACAACATCTACTTTGACACCTGTGTTTATCACCAACCAGGCATTGACTTGTTGAACAAAGTCATTCCTGTGAAAAATGTGTTGTTCGCCTCCGAGATGATTGGCGCGGTGCGCGGCATTGACCCGCAAACAGGTCACTATTACGACGACACCAAGCGCTACATCCAAGCCAGCACCTTGCTCAGCGACGATGACCGTCACCAAATTTATGAAGCCAATGTGCGGCGCGTGTTTTCACGCTTGGATGCACGTTTGAAACAGAAAGGTCTGTGACATGCATTACCCCTTAGGCACTGTCAAACGCAATATCCAACGCGCTGAGCGCGGCGCGGTGGAGCAACTTGGGCTTTATGGCGTGGCCACAGTGCACGAAGCCATGGGGCGATTGGGTCTCATGCACACCATCATGCGACCCATTTACAAAGGGGCGCGCGTGTCGGGCACTGCCGTCACGGTGCTGTTGCATCCCGGTGACAACTGGATGATGCACGTGGTGGCCGAGCAAATTCAGCCCGGTGACATCGTGGTGGCGGCCATCACCGCGCCTTGCACCGACGGGTATTTTGGGGACCTGTTGGCCACGTCGTTTCAAGCACGAGGCGCGCGGGCCCTGATCATCGATGCGGGTGTGCGTGACGTGGTGGAGTTGGAGGCCATGGGCTTTCCTGTGTGGAGCCGCGCCATCAGCGCCAAGGGCACCATCAAAGCCACCGTGGGGTCTGTCAATGTGCCCATTGTGTGTGCAGGGGCGTCGGTTCAAGCAGGCGACGCCATCGTGGCCGATGACGATGGCGTGGTGGTGGTGCCTGCCAGCATCGCACAACAGGTGGCTGATGCCGCTGCAGCCCGCGAAGCTTTGGAAGGTGAGAAGCGCGCCAAACTGGCCTCGGGCGTCTTGGGCTTGGACATGTACAACATGCGCGAAGCCTTGAGCAAAGCTGGTTTGAAATACATCGATTGAGCCCATGAAAACCACCACAGGTTCTTTTGAAAAAACACCCGGTTGGCTGGATTGGTTCGATGGCCCTGCCAAACCTCGTTTTGCATTGCCCGCTGGTGCGGTGGATGCCCACTGCCATGTGTTTGGCCCAGGTGCGGAGTTTCCTTATGCGCCAGAGCGCAAATACACCCCATGTGATGCTTCCAAAGCGCAGTTGTTTGCGCTGCGGGATCACTTGGGCTTTGACAGGAACGTGATTGTGCAAGCCACCTGCCACGGTGCGGACAACAGCGCCATGGTCGATGCGCTCCGTCATTCACAAGGCAAGGCACGTGGCGTGGCGACGGTCAAGCGGGACGTGACCGACCAAGCGCTGCAAGAGATGCATGAAGCCGGTGTGCGAGGTGTGCGCTTCAACTTCGTCAAGCGCCTGGTGGACTTCACGCCCAAAGACGAGTTGATGGAAATTGCTCACCGCATCAAAGCCTGGGGCTGGCATGTGGTGATTTACTTTGAAGCCGTGGACCTGCCCGAGTTGTGGGACTTCTTCACCGCACTACCCACCACCGTGGTGGTGGACCACATGGGCAGACCCAATGTGCAGCACCCTGTGGATGGACCCGAGTTCAGCTTGTTCATGAAGTTCATGCACCAGCATGAGAATGTGTGGAGCAAGGTGTCTTGTCCCGAGCGCTTGAGCGTGAAGGGCCCCAAAGCCTTGAATGGCGAACAACAGGCTTACCAAGACGTGGTGCCCTTTGCCCGAAGTGTGGTGGAGACCTTCCCCGACCGCGTGTTGTGGGGCACCGATTGGCCACACCCGAATTTGAAAGACCACATGCCTGACGACGGCTTGTTGGTGGATTTCATTCCACACATCGCGGTCACACCCGAGTTGCAGCGCAAGCTGTTGGTGGACAACCCTATGCGCTTGTACTGGCCCGAGGAGTGAGAAACAGATGGCATTAGACAAACCCTACCTGGACGTCCCAGGCACCACCATTTTTGATGCCGAGCAGTCGCGCAAAGGCTATTGGTTGAATCAGTTTTGCATGTCGCTCATGAAGGCTGACAACCGTGCGCGCTTCAAAGCCAATGAGCGGGCATACCTTGATGAATGGGCCATGACCGACGAACAAAAACAAGCGGTGCTGGCACGCGACTTGAACTGGTGCATTCGCACTGGGGGCAATATTTATTTTCTAGCCAAGATTGGTGCGACCGATGGCAAAAGCTTTCAGCAAATGGCGGGCAGCATGACCGGCATGACCGAAGACGAGTACCGCGCCATGATGGTGGGCGGTGGTCGCTCGGTGGAAGGTAACCGATACCTAGGTGAAGACGGCAGCGCTCAAGCGCACCGTCAACCTCAAGGCCAAGCAGGAAAGGCTTGAACATGGCACGCATCACCGCATCGGTTTACACCTCGCATGTGCCCGCCATTGGCGCGACCATCGACATGGGCAAGACCGCGGAGCCTTATTGGCAACCGCTGTTCAAGGGCTACGAGTTCTCCAAGCAATGGATGAAGGACAACACGCCCGACGTCATCTTCTTGGTCTACAACGATCATGCGACTGCCTTTAGCTTGGATATGATTCCCACCTTTGCCATTGGCACAGCGGCGCAGTACACGCCAGCCGATGAAGGCTGGGGCCCGCGCCCCGTGCCTGTGGTTCAGGGTCACCCCGAGTTGGCCTCGCACATCGCGCAGTCGGTCATTCAGCAAGACTTTGACCTGACCATCGTCAACAAAATGGACGTGGACCATGGCCTCACCGTCCCCTTGTCCCTCATGTGCGGTCAACCCGAAGCCTGGCCTTGCCCGGTCATTCCCTTTGCGGTGAATGTGGTGCAGTACCCTGTGCCATCGGGTCAACGCTGTTTCAATTTGGGCAAGGCCATCGCTAAGGCGGTCAAAAGCTATGACGAGGATTTGAAGATTCAAATTTGGGGCACCGGCGGCATGAGCCATCAGTTGCAAGGCCCACGTGCGGGCTTGATCAACAAAGATTTCGACAATGCGTTCTTGGATCAACTCATCGCTGACCCAGCAGCCTTGGCACAAAAACCTCATATTGACTATGTGCGAGAAGCAGGCAGCGAGGGTATCGAATTGGTGATGTGGTTGATTGCCCGTGGCGCCATGAGCGATGTGAATGAAGGCAAGCCCACGCCGAAGGTGGCGCACCGTTTCTACCATGTACCCGCCAGCAATACAGCGGTGGGGCATTTGATTCTGGAAAATTCTTAAGACTTGTTGATTCCCCAAAACCCCGCTCCCGACGAAGCATTGCTGGGTCGCGCCTCAGGCTACCCCGTTGGCAACGCGCACAACTATTTCTTCGACGAATCGGTTCGTGTGGGGTCGTTCAGCCGAATGAACGAGATTGATTTCTCACCAGGGCGTTGGGCTCGTTTACCAGCCAGCCAGCAGCTGATGCCCTTGTTGAAAGACCCATATGCGGCCGCATTTGCCAAGGACTTCAGCTATACGCATCAAAACCAAGAACGCAGTCTGCAAGATTATTTGGCGCGTCAACGTGTCATGGGCTTGATGGTGTTACAGGGACGCCAACAGCTCATCGAGGCTTACCAATACCAGCGCACACCTGCCATGCGTTTCCTGGGTCATTCGTTCGCCAAGTCCATCACGTCCTTGGCTTTTGGCATGGCCTTGCAAGAACAACGTTTGCCCTCTTTGGATGTGCGTGCGGATGCACTGGCACCCGGTTTGAAAGGCAGTTTGTATGGCGAGGCCAGCTTGCGCGAGTTGCTGCACATGGCCTCGGGCGTGCGCTTTGAGGACAGATACGACGGGCTGGGCGACACGGCCTTGTTCAGTCGCGTCTCAGCGCTTGATGGCGTTGTCGCTGCTGCGCAGTTGATGAAGCACCGTGACGCTTTGGATGGTGAACGCTTTTCGTATGCCAGTGCGCAAACATCCGTGCTGTCGTTGGTGTTTCAAACGGTGATGGGCGAAGACTTGGCCACCTTCATGAGTCAGCGACTCTGGCAGGCCATGGGGGCAGCGCACGAGGCTTGGTGGTTGCAAGACCAGTTTGGTGTGGTTCGCGCCAGTGGCAGTTTCAACGCCACGCTGTCTGACTATGCGCGCTTGGGCGTGGTGTTGGCCCACGACGGTGTGCGCCCCGACACCGGCCAGCAAGTGCTTGCACAGTCTTATTTGCACGATGCCACCGATTGGCGGCGTCACCCCGATGCCTTCAGGCCAGGCTTGGCCACGCCCATGCTGGGATACGGCTTGCACTTTTGGACATTTCCTGGGCATCCACGGCGGTTTGCACTCATTGGGGTGTATGGGCAATTCATGTTCGTTGCGCCCGATTTGCAATTGGTCATGGTGCAATGCAGTGCTGGTGCAGATGCCAAGAATGCAGACACAGACATGGCGCAAGAGGCCCAGTCTTTGTGGAAGGCATTGGTCAATTTTCCATCCGTCATTGCGAGCGCAGCGAAGCAATCTCATTAAACTTCCAACTTTTCTTCTCAATCAGGACACAGCATGACAATCAAAGTCGCATTGGCAGGCGCAGGTGCATTTGGCATCAAACATTTGGATGGCATTAGGCTCATCGAAGGTGTGGAAGTGGTCTCGCTCATTGGCCGAGAGTTGGGCAAAACCCAAGAGGTGGCCACGAAATACGGGATTGCACACGTCACCACCGATTTGAATGAAAGCCTGGCGCTGAAGGAAGTGGATGCGGTCATTTTGTGCACGCCTACCCAAATGCACGCTTCCCAGTCCATCGCTTGTTTGAAAGCTGGCAAGCATGTGCAGGTGGAAATTCCCTTGTGCGATGTGTACAAAGACGGCGCTGAAGTGCTGGCATTGCAAAAGCAAACTGGTTTGGTGGCCATGTGCGGCCATACCCGCCGCTTCAATCCCAGCCATCAGTTTGTGCATCAGCAAATCCAGGCAGGCCAATTCAATGTCTATCAAATGGATGTGCAAACTTACTTTTTCCGTCGCACCAATATGAACGCCTTGGGCCAACCCCGCAGTTGGACCGACCACTTGCTGTGGCACCACGCCGCCCACACCGTGGATTTGTTTGCTTACCAAGCAGGCAGCCCGGTGGTGAAAGCCAATGCCCTGCAGGGTCCGATTCACCCCAGCTTGGGCATCGCCATGGACATGAGCATTCAGATGCAAGCGGCCAACGGCGCCATTTGCACGCTTTCGCTCAGCTTCAACAACGATGGCCCTCTGGGAACTTTCTTTCGCTACATCGGCGACAACGCCACCTACATTGCCCGCTACGACGATTTGTTCAACGGCAAAGAAGAGCAACTCGATGTGTCCAAGGTGGCGGTGTCCATGAATGGCATCGAGTTGCAAGACCGTGAGTTTTTCGCAGCCATTCGTGAAGGCCGTGAGCCCAATGGCAGCGTGGCGCAAGTGCTGCCTTGCTACCAGGTGTTGCACGACTTGGAACTGCAACTGTCATGAGTAAACGCGCTGTTGGCCCCTTCCAAGTCAACCCCATCGGCCTGGGATGCATGAACATTTGTGTGGTCTACGGACCGCCCCCTTCGTTCGAAGATGCTGAGCGCTTGTTGTTAACCGCTTTAGACGAAGGTGTGGATTTTTTCGACACTGCAGCCCTCTATGGCTTTGGTGAAAGCGAGCGCATCATCGGTAAGGTGTTGTCCAAGCACCGCAACCGCTTCACCTTGGCCAGCAAATGTGGCATGCAGGGCGTGGATGTCAACGGTGACGGCAAAAAAGTGCGCGTCATTGATGGACGACCTGCCACCATCAAAGCGACCTGCGACGACAGTTTGCGCCGTCTCAACACAGACGTGATTGACCTGTATTACCTGCACCGCTGGGACAAGCGTGTGCCGATTGAAGAGAGCGTGGGTGCTTTGGCTGACTTGGTGCGAGCCGGCAAAATTCGCAGCATTGGCTTGTCCGAGGTGTCTGCACAGACGCTGCGCAAAGCCCACCGTGAACATCCCATTGCCGCCTTGCAAACCGAGTATTCCCTGTGGACACGCAACCCGGAAATTGCGGTCCTCCAAGCCTGTGAAGAGCTGGGCATTTCCTTTGTGGCCTTCAGTCCTTTGGCGCGCAAGTTTTTATGCAACGACTTGCATGATGTCGGCAGTCTGTTGCCCACTGATTGGCGCCACACCTCGCCACGGTTCAATGCCGAGCATTACCCTCGCAATTTGCAACTCTTGAATGACTTCGCAGAGATCGCCAAGGCCTTGTCTTGCACGCCTGCGCAACTGGCCTTGGCCTGGGTATTGCATCAAGCACCGCACATCGTCACCATCCCAGGCACTTCCCGCATTGATCATTTGAAAGAGAACATGGCTGCCTTGAACATTCAGCTGTCTGCTGAGGTGTTGTCAAGCTTGAACCAAGTCATCAACCAACACAAGGTGAGTGGCAACCGCTACAACGCCCAAGCCAGCAGCGAAGTGGATACTGAAAACTTCTAAGCCTTGTCGGTGAACAAGGCCACCATCTGTTGACGCAACCACATATTGGCGGGGTCGCGGTTGTACTTGCCGTGCCAAAACAAGTTGATGGCGATGTCAGGTAACTTCACTGGCAGGGGCGAGCTGACCAACTGAAACGGTCCTTCGCAGCGCTGGGCAAACCGCTCTGGCACGGTGGCAATCAAATCTGAGGTTTGCAAAATATGGCCCACAGCCACGAAGTGCGGCACTTGCAAACGCATCTGGCGTTGAATGCCTTTTTTCTGCATCCATTCATCCACTTCGCCATGACCCGTGTTGGCAGATGTCACGCCCACATGCGGCAATGATGTGTATTGCTCCAGCGTGATGGGATGTTGGGCGCCAGGATGCCCTTTTCTGAACATGCAGACATAGCGCTGTTTGAACAAACGGCGCTGGAAAAAACCAGTGGTCAAACTCGGCAACAAGCCCACTGCCAAGTCCACTTCGCCAGTTTCCATGTCCTGCCTTAAATGTCCTTCGTTGTGGCGCAAGGTGCGGATATGCACATGGGGCGCGACCTTGGACAAGGCCTTCATCAAGGTGGGCATGAAGACAATCTCGCCAATGTCGGTCAGGCTCAGGGTGAACACACGTTCGCTGGAGACCGGGTCGAAACTATCCCGCTGGTTCAAGGCGTTTTCCAAGGTGCCCAGTGCATAAGCAATCGGTTCGAGCAAATGCATGGCGTAAGGTGTGGGCTCCATGCCCTTGGCAGTTCGGACAAACAAATCGTCTTTGAGCAAGGCCCGCAAACGCTTCAAGGCGTTGCTCACCGCAGGTTGGGACAGGCCCAGCTTGTCAGCCGTGGTGGAGACCCGTCGGTCTCGCAGCAGCTGGTTGAAGATGACCAGCAGGTTCAAGTCTATTTGTCGCAAATCCATGGCGCACCATTATTCATGTATTGAATAGTATGTATAAGATTCTATAGATTTACTTATAACTCAGGCTTGGCCACAATCCTTTCAGCCAAACACAACAACGGACAAGATTGATGGAATTGTTGATACAGCCCAGCGATATTCGACTCGACATCCAAAGCGGCCAAAACCTGCTTGACGTGTTGAGGAGCCATGCTGTGCCCATTTCCTACAGTTGCATGTCTGGGCGTTGCGGCACTTGTCGTTGCAAAGTGGTCAAGGGCGAGGTGCGTCACAGCGGCCCCGAGACGGGACGACCTCGCATGGACGCCGCCGACCATGTGTTGGCTTGCCAATCGGTGTTGACCGACAGCTGCACCATTGAAATTCCAGACATGGGCGAGGTCATTGTCCACCCCGCCAAGATCATCAAGGGGACCGTGGTGGCCATTGAAGAACTCACCCACGACATTCGACGACTTCGTCTCAAACCCGCCAAGGCCATGGCCTTTTCACCCGGTCAATACGCCAGTTTGCAATTCACACCAGACCATGTCCGTCCTTATTCCTGGGCGGGCTTGCCTGACGATGAAGAGATGGAATTTCAAATTCGCCAAGTGCCTGGTGGACGTGTCACAGACTTTGTGTTCCATCAATTGGCCGTCGGCGATGCCGTTCGCATCAGCGGCCCCATGGGTACCGCCTATTTGAGGCAACAACACCCCGGCCCCATGTTGTGCGTGGGTGGCGGCACAGGCATTGCGCCTGTGGTGTCGATTGTGCGAGGCGCGATTGCAGCAGGCATGCACAACCCGATTCATTTGTATTTCGGCGTGCGCAGCGCAGAAGACCTTTATGACGCCCAGCGTTTGCAAGACTTGGCCCAGGAACATGGCGATATGCAGGTGCACATCGTGGTGGCCACAGGTGCTGTCACCCAAGGACAACGCAGTGGTTTGGTCACCGATGCCATCCGTCATGACTTGCCCCAGTTGAAAGACTTTGTCGCCTATTTCTGCGGTGCGCCCGCCATGGTGGACGCCCTCAACAGCATGGCCCAGCAACTGGGCATGCCGCCTTCCCGTATTCACGTCGATGCGTTTTACCCATCGGGACTTTGATCAGCCAGGAGCACCCACATGACCACCAGCACTGTATTTCCAACAGACCCCAAGTGGGAAGGCGAGGGCACCAGCCGTGTGCCGTTTTGGGCCTATACCCGAGAAGATTTGTACAAAAAGGAGCTGGACAAGTTCTTCTACAACAACCACTGGTGCTATGTGGGTCTGGAAGCAGAAATTCCCAATCCAGGTGACTATCGACGCACGGTGGTGGGCGAGCGTTCGGTCATCATGGTGCGCGACACCGATGGCAGCATCAACGTGATTGAAAACGTGTGCGCCCACAGGGGCATGCGTTTTTGCCGTGAGCGCCATGGCCATGCGAAAGATTTTTTCTGCCCCTATCACCAATGGAATTACAGCCTCAAAGGCGATTTGCAAGGCGTCCCATTCCGTCGCGGTGTCAAGCAAGATGGCAAGATCAACGGCGGCATGCCCAAAGACTTCAAGGTGGAAGACCACGGCCTGACCAAATTGAAAGTGGCCACACGCGGTGGTGTGGTGTTTGCCTCTTTCGACCACGAGATTGAAAGCCTGGAGGCGTTTTTAGGCCCCACCATCCTGGCCTACTTTGACCGCACATTCAACGGCCGCAAGTTGAAGATTTTGGGCTATCGCCGCCAGCGCATTCCTGGCAACTGGAAGTTGATGCAAGAGAACATCAAAGACCCTTACCACCCTGGTTTGTTGCACACATGGTTTTCCACTTTCGGTCTTTGGCGTGCCGACAACAAGTCGGAGCTGAAGATGGACGATCAGTTCCGTCATGCGGCCATGATTTCAACCCGAGGTGAAGGCGGTAAGAACGAAGACGTGGTGAGTGGCGTGGACAGTTTCAAAGACAAGATGACGCTCAACGACACGCGCTTGCTCGACATCGTGCCCGAGGCCTGGTGGAACGGTCCCACTGCGGTCATGACCACCATCTTCCCCAGCCTGATCATTCAGCAACAGGTCAACAGTGTCTCCACCCGTCATATTCAGCCCAACGGCCACGGTTCATTCGACTTTGTGTGGACGCATTTTGGCTTTGAAGACGACACACCTGAGATGGAGCAACGCCGTTTGATCCAAGCCAATTTGTTTGGCCCCGCAGGTTTTGTGTCTGCCGATGACGGTGAAGTGATTGAATGGTCGCAACAGGGGTTTGAGCAAAAACCATCGCACCGCACCGTGGTGGAGATGGGCGGCTTGGCGGTGGAAAACACCGATCACATGGTGACCGAAACCTTGATCCGTGGCATGTACCAATACTGGCGCAAAGTGATGGGGGAATGAGCATGATGGATTTCAAAACTTATTTCGAACTCTTGAACCTGTACAGCGACTACGCCATGGTGTGCGATTCTGCCGAATGGGAACAATGGCCAGAATTTTTCTTGGAGGACGGTACTTACAGACTGCAGCCAAGGGAAAATTTTGAACAAGGTTTGCCCCTGTGCTTGTTGGCCTTGGAGAGCAAAGCCATGATCAAAGACCGTGTTTATGGTGTGAAAGAAACCCTGTATCACGACCCTTATTACCAGCGCCACATCGTGGGAACACCGCGCTTGTTGTCGGTCTCGCCAAACGCAGACCGCATCAGCGCCCAGGCCAATTACACCGTGATCCGCACCAAGTTCGATGGCGAGTCCACCATCCTCAGTGTGGGCTATTACCATGACGACATTGTGCGCACCGAGCAAGGCTTGAAATTTCAATCCCGACTGTGTGTGTACGACAGCGAAATGATTGCCAATTCCATCATTTACCCCATCTGAGGAAATTCAAATGTCTGACAACTGGATCGATGTGCTGGCCGCAGATGCGCTGCCGCAAGCTGATGTGATGGCGGTGACTGTGGGTGGCAAAGAAATTGCCTTGTACGAGGTGGAGGGTGACATCTTCGCCACCGACAATTTGTGCACCCATGGAGCAGCCAGAATGAGCGATGGTTTTTTAGAGGGCCGTGAGATTGAATGTCCTTTGCACCAGGGCAAGTTTGATGTGTGCACTGGCAAGGCTTTGTGTGCACCCTTGAGCGAAGACATCCGCGTTTATCCTGTGCGCATTGAAAACCAACGAGTCTGGGTGAAGCTATGACACATGAACTCGGTCGCTTGGAAGACCTGCCCAAAGACTATGTGCAAGATTTGCGCGATTTGAACTTGGTGCCCTTGTGGCCGAGTTTGCGCGGCGTCTTGCCGCCAACCATTCCCACCCGTCAAACCAAACCCACGCACTGGCCTTACAGCTCGATCAAACCCTTGCTGCTCAAAGCGGGAGAGTTGACCCCGATCGAAAAAGCCGAGCGTCGCGTGTTGGTGTTGGCCAACCCAGGCCATGGTTTAGACAAGATGCAAGCCAGTGCCGCCATGTACCTGGGCATGCAGTTGCTCATGCCGGGTGAATGGGCACCCAGCCATCGCCACACGCCCAATGCGGTGCGCATGATTGTGGAGGGCGAGGGCGCTTACACCACCGTGGATGGCGAGAAATGCCCCATGAGTCGTGGCGACTTGATCCTCACCCCCACTGGTTTGTGGCACGAGCATGGACATGACGGCACCGATCCTGTGATTTGGCTCGATGTCCTCGATTTGCCCTTGGTCTATTACATGGAGGCGTCCTACCATGTGAATGGCGAGCGCCAAACCATTCACCCCGGCCAAAGTCAACAGCAATATGGCCATGGCGGCGTGGCACCTACCAAGGTATTTGAGCGCAGCAAGAAGGCCTATCCCATGTTGCGTTACGCCTGGACCGATGCCAAAGCAGCGCTGCAGGCCATGGCTTCGGATGACCCCAGCTTGCAAGCCGTGCAGGTGACCTACATCAACCCCGAAACAGGTGCGGACGCTGAAAATATTTTGGGCTTTTATGCCTTGATGCTGCGCCCTGGCCAAAGCTTGCGTTTGCCCGCCCGTTCACCTGCGCAGGTGTTCCATGTGATCGAGGGTGCGGTGCAAGCGCAGATCGTCGATCACCAATTCAAGTTGGTGGAGGCAGACACCTGTTGCGCCCCTGGCTATGAAGCCGTGACGTTGACCAATTTGCACGCCGACAAAGCCTCTTTTTTATTCATCGCCGACGAGTCGCCTTTGCACCGCAAACTCGGTGTGTATGAGAACCGAGGCTGACATTTTCATCCATGAAAGACCCTATGAGCACTTACCTTTTTTCGCCACCTGCTGTTCAATCACTCGCTATTCGCGGCAAAACCGAGCGCTTCCCCATCAACCGATTGTTTTTTGTGGGCCGCAACTACCATGCCCACGCGGTGGAAATGGGCAAGCCCGTGGACAAATCGGTGGAGCGTCCGTTTTATTTCACCAAAGCGCCGCAAACACTGCTTGAGAGTGGTGCCACCATGCCTTACCCGCCTGAAACCAACAACTTCCATTTCGAAATGGAGATGGTGGTGGCCATTGGCAAGCCTGGCTTCAGGGTCAGCCAAGACCAAGCCCATAGCATCATTCACGGCTATGCCGCTGGCTTGGACATGACCCGCCGCGACTTGCAGCTCGTGGCCCGAGACAAAGGTCGCCCCTGGGACTTGGGCAAAGACATTGAGCATGGATCGGTGTGCAGCGAGATCGTGCCCATGGAAGGACAGATCATGGACAGCGGCGCTATTGCACTTGAAGTCAATGGTCAAACCAAACAGTCATCTGACGTGAACAAACTGATTTGGAATGTGCGTGAAATCATCGCCGATTTGTCTTTGTTCTATCACCTGCAGCCAGGCGATTTGATTTACACCGGCACGCCCGAGGGTGTGGGTGCTGTGGTGCCAGGCGACAAAATCACGGGACGAGTGCAACACGTGGCCGAGTTGTCTTTGCAGATTGGCCCTGCTGAATAAATTCACAGCAGAAGCGAGCAGTCAGGCAGCCGGGTGGTCGGTGCTTGGCGGCTTGGAGATGTGAATCATGGTCAAACTGGCACCCACCAACAGGGCCATGCCCACCCAAGCCAGGGCATTGGGCACATCGCCCCACACCACAAAACCCATGACCACCGCTGTCAGCAAGCCCATGTAACGAAACGGTGCGATGACGGTCATGTCGGCCATGCGTGTGGCCTTGATCAACAAGAAATAGCCGATGCTCAGAAACACGGCCGCTGCGGCCATCAAGCCCCACTGAGCCCAGGTCACGCTTTGCCAGGGCTGCCACAGCGCCCAGATGCCCGCCATGAGGGTGGCGGTGAAGGCGGTGCCCAGCGTCACCAACATGGAGGGCACATGGTCTGGAATGCGACGAACCGTCAGGTCGCGCAATGCATGGAACATGGTGCCAGCCAAGGCCACCCAGGCCCAGGCGTTGAAGCCTTCGGCTTGCGGTTGCACCACCAGCAACACGCCCAAAAAACCAGCGCCGATGATGCCCCAGTGACGTCCACTGATGCGCTGTCCCAGCAACAGCGCGGAGAGCATGGCGATCAGCAAAGGCGTGGACATGTTGATGGCCGTGGCATTGGCCAGGGGCATGTGGAACATGGCGCTCAGGTAAACCAAACTGGCCATGCCGTCTAAAAAGGAACGGATGAACACCCATTTGTGGCTGATGTGGCCCAGGGTTTCCCGCCATGGCGGCAGTTTGATGACCGTGACGGCCAACACCAGCAGGCCGATGGAGGCCAGCAGGCCACGCAAAAAAATAAGTTGCGGTGCAGCGATGGACGCGCTGACAAACTTGGTCATCGAATCGTTGAGCACAAAGCTCAGCATCGCAGCCGACATGGCGAGGATGCCATGTCGGTTGTGCAAGGAACTCACAGGGTGTCGATGAAGCTGCG
>CANGHG010000042.1 GCA_947453645.1 Comamonadaceae bacterium | reverse complement strand
TATCTGGTGCTGGCCCGTAAATACCGTCCCAAAACTTTCGAACAGTTGGTGGGGCAATCGCATGTCGTGCAGGCGCTGACCAATGCGCTGCGCTCGCAACGCCTGCACCACGCCTACTTATTCACAGGCACACGCGGTGTCGGCAAGACCACGGTGTCGCGCATCCTGGCCAAGTCGCTCAACTGCGAAACCGGCATCACCGACCAGCCCTGCGGTGTTTGCGCCGCCTGTACCGAGATTGATGCAGGCCGTTTTGTGGACTACACCGAGTTGGATGCCGCGTCCAACCGGGGTGTGGACGAGGTTCAGCAACTGTTGGAGCAGGCGGTTTACAAGCCTGTGCAGGGTCGCTTCAAGGTCTTCATGATTGACGAGGTGCACATGCTGAGCAACACGGCTTTCAATGCCATGCTCAAAACCTTGGAAGAGCCCCCCGAATATTTGAAGTTCGTGCTGGCCACGACCGATCCGCACAAAGTGCCTGTCACGGTGCTCTCACGCTGCTTGCAGTTCAATTTGCGCCCCATGGCGCCCGAAACCATCGTCGAACACCTCACGCAAGTGCTGGGCGACGAGCAGATTCAAGCCGACACCCAGGCCCTGCGCCTGATTGCTCGTGCGGCCCGTGGCTCGATGCGGGACGCCTTGTCGCTCACCGATCAAGCCATCGCCTTTGGCAACGGCAGCTTGGCCGAACCCACGGTGCGTGACATGTTGGGCAGCGTGGACCGCAGCCATGTGTTCAGATTCATCGAGGCCTTGGCCGATGGCCATGGTCTTGACGTGGTCAACACGTCTGAGGCGCTGCGCCAACTGGGCTTGTCGGCCAGTTCTTTGTTGGAAGAAATGAGCATGGTGTTGCAACGCATGGCGGTGTTCCAAGCCGTGCCCAGCATGGCTGACGCCGCCAACGACCCCGATCCAGATGCCCAGCGCATGGCCCAGCTTGCCCAACGCATGCCTGCCGACGAAACCCAGTTGCTTTACAGCCTGTGCCTGCACGGCCGCGCCGAACTGGGCTTGGCGCCCGATGAATACGCCGCTCTCAGCATGGTCTTGTTGCGCTTGTTGGCATTCAAGCCCGAGGGCGCGGCTGAAAAAAAAACTCTGAAAACGCTTGAAGCACCTGAAGCTGCCCCTCAAGCCCTGGCACCTCAACCGCCAAAACCTGCCCCAGCCCCTGCACCAGCCCCTGAACCCACAGCAGCCCCGGCCTTGGTTCCAGCTGCAGCACCAGTGCCCAATGCCTTGGGTGAACAGTGGTTCGAGGTGGTGCAAGAACTGGTGAAGGCCCAACTCATTCAGGCCATGACCCGCGAACTCGCCATGCAAACCCAGCTGATCAGCCAAGACGCCAGCACCTGGGTGTTCCAATGCGAGCGGGAGTCGCTCAACAACGCCAACAACCGAGAACGCCTGCAACTGGCCTTGCAAGCCCTGGGTCACGCGGTGCAAATCAGTGTGCAAAGCGGCCCAGTGCAAGACACACCAGCCAAACGCATCACCACCCGCAATGAGCAGCGCCAGGCGGCGGCCGAGGCGGAAATCATGAACGACCCTTATGTACAGCAGTTGATCAAAGAATTCGACGGGACAATCGTGCCCGGTTCCATCAAACCCATCGCTCATTGAAAGAAAAATCATGTTCAACAAAGGACAACTCGCCGGCCTGATGAAACAAGCCCAAGCCATGCAGGACAACCTGAAAAAAGCCCAGGAAGAACTCGCCTTCATCGAGGTCACCGGCGAATCAGGCTCTGGCATGGTGCAAATCCTCATGACCTGCAAACACCAGGTGAAGCGGGTCACCATAGACCCCAGCCTGCTGGCTGACGACAAAGACATGCTGGAAGACCTGATTGCCGCAGCCTTCAACGACGCCGCTCGCAAAGCCGAAGAAACCACCGAGGCCAAGATGGGCAAACTCACGGGCGGCATGCCTGGTTTGCCTGGTGGCTTGAAACTGCCCTTCTGATGCGCGACCACATCGCGCTGGAAGCCTTGGTGCAAGCGCTCAAGCGCTTGCCTGGGGTGGGTCAGCGTTCCGCGTCGCGCATGGCATTTCACCTGCTGCAGCACGACCGCGAGGGTGCGCAGGTCTTGTCGCACGCCTTGAGTCATGCGGTCAATGCTGTTGGGCACTGTGCCCGCTGCCACACCCTGACCGAGTTCGAGGTTTGTGGCACCTGCCAAGACAGCACACGGGACCAAACCCGTTTGTGCGTGGTCGAGACGCCGTCTGACCAATCCGCCATGGAGCGCACCCAGGCCTACAAAGGCATGTATTTCGTGCTGATGGGCAAGTTGAACCCGATAGAAGGCATTGGACCCAAAGACATTGGCATGCAAAAACTGATCGAGCGGGTTGGTGATGGCTTGGTGCAGGAGGTGATTTTGGCGACCAACTTCACCGCCGAGGGCGAGGCCACAGCCCATGTGCTCAGTGATGTGTTCAAGCGCAAGGGATTGACCGTCACCCGTTTGGCGCGGGGTGTGCCGGTCGGCAGTGAACTCGAATATGTGGACCTGGGCACCATCGCCCACGCCTTGGTGGACAGAAGGATCACCTGAGGGCTGGGGGTTTCACCAAGCGGGAAGCTACCGATGCGGCGTCGGCATTCTGGCTTTAAGCTTCTCATATGAAGAAATTTGCGGCGTTGTCGGTGCCCGGTGGAATCAACCGCCGCCATTGGTCCTTGGGTTTGCTGGCCGGAGCCTTGGGCCTGGGGGCCTTGGCGGGTGGGGCCAACGCCAACGCAGATTTGCCCAAACTCACCCTGCTGGTGAACGACTCCCCGGCGCTCACCCATTTGCCGGTGTTGCTGGCCGAGCACCTGGGCTTTTTCAAAGACGAGGGCTTGCGGGTCGACATCCTGGACCAGTCCAGCAGCTCGGTCACCCTGGAAACCATAGCGGCAGGCGGTGTGTACATCTGGTCCGCGCCTTACGATCAATTGTTCAACCCGTCCAGCAAAAGCCTGGCCCTGGTGTCGCTCATGCAGACTGGGCGCACGCCCCAATTGGCCTTGGGTGTGTCGCGCAAATCCATGGGCAATTTCAAGCGCATGCAAGACCTGGCTGGCAAACGCATTGGCGTCATGGAACTCGATTCCCAAGCCAGGCGTTGCGTGGATTACGCCATGGTCTTGGCCGGGGGTAGCCCGTCCAGCCTGAACCACGTGGCCTTGGGCAGTGCCAGTTCAGCCATAGCGGCCATGCGCAATGGCATGGTGGACGCTTTGTGCGCGCCCGACCCGGTCATGACCTTGTTGGAGAAAAAAGACGATGTGGACATTGTTCGCAATTTCCGCTCGGCCAAAGACACCCAGCGGTTGTTTGCCGGACCGATGCCAGGCAACTGCTTGCTCGCACCGCAAGCCTTGGTGAAAAAACAGCCTCAGCTGTGCCAAGCGGTGGTGTCAGGCGTTGCCAGGTCCCTCAAATGGCTGCGCACTGCGGGCCCCTCGGACCTGCTGAGCCACATGCAAGACAACCCTGTGTTGCTGGACCGCGCCTTGTATTTGAGCGCGGTGGACAACACGCGTGAGAGCTATTCCATGGATGGTTTGATGTCCAACGACGCCATTCAAGCCGCGCTGCGGCTGCGCAATGTGCTGGAGCCCCAGAGCGATTGGCGCAAAGACGTGGTGGCCACCTACACCAACGAATTTGCCCTGAAAGCACAAAAGCGCTTCAAGGTCTGAGGCGCCGCAGTGCCTCAGTGGTTGGCTTTTTTGCGGCGGGGCTCGGCGGGCGAGGCCTTGGTTCTTTTGACTTTGCCGGGCAGCATGAGCACCAGTTTTTGACCTGGTTTCAAGGCGCTGTTGGTGCTCAGTTTGTTCCATTCAGCCAGTTGATCCAAACTGACTTTGTAGCGTTTGGCCACCGAGGCCATGGTTTCACCCTTGCGCACCTTCACCAGTTGTTTGCGCAAGCTGGGCTCTGGTGCCAGGTTGAGTTGCCCGGTGTCGGCCACCTTGGCGGACACGTCTTTTTGCTGGCTGGCACTGCGTGGCACCAACAGGGCAGAGCCCGCCTTGATCAGCATGCGCGGCGGTATTTTGTTGACATTGCGCAGTTCTTCCTCGCTCATGCCCACGCGCCTGGCGGCATCGGCCACTTTCATGTTTTGTGGCGCCACCCAGGCAGTCCAACTGGCCAGTCGACCGCCGTAGCGCTCCATGTTTTTTTGGAAAATTTCGGCGTTGTCCCAGGGCAGCAAGATTTGTGGCGTGCCACTGGCCAGCATCACTGGACGGTGTGCAGAAGGGTTGAGCGCCTTGAAGTCGTCCACCGACACCTCGGCCAGTTTGGCAATCAGCGCCACGTCGGCGTCACGCGGCAGGGGCACACTTTGAAAATACGGGTGATTGGGGATGGGCGGCAGCTCCACGCCCAGACCTTGCGGGTTGGCCACCACGTTTTTCATGGCCTGCAATTTGGGCACGTACAAGCGAGTTTCGGCAGGCATGCGCAGCTCGGTATAGGCCAGCGGTTCGCCCAAACGCTGGTTGCGCGCCAAGGCTTTGCCCACATTGCCTTCGCCCCAGTTGTAGGCGGCCAGGGCCAAGTGCCAGTCGCCAAACATGCTGTGCAGCCGCTGCAAATAGTCCAAGGCGGCACGGGTGGAGGCCAATACATCGCGGCGGTCGTCCCGAAACGCGTTTTGCTTCAAGTCAAAGTCCTTGCCCGTGCGCGGCATGAACTGCCACATGCCGCTGGCCCTGGCCGACGACACCGCTTGCGGGTTGAAGGCACTTTCAATGAAGGGCAGCAAGGCCAACTCGGTGGGCATGTTGCGCCGCTCCAGCTCTTCAACAATGTGAAACAGGTACTTGCTAGAGCGCGCCGTCATGCGCTGGATGTAGTCGGGGCGCTCGACATACCATCGCTCACGCTCACTGACCTGCTCTTGCGCCAAGTCGGGCATGCCAAAGCCCCGGCGAATGCGCTCCCACAAATCGGAGGGCACATCCACCTCGGTGATGTTGACACTGTTGAGGGTGGACGACTCGATGGGCGACAGGTTGTCAATCAGCGGGGTGCTGCTGGGGGCAAGGTTTTGCGCCATGCTCCATTGCGGCCAAATGCAGGCGAGGGCGAGGAGACAAACCAGGGTGTTGCGAGAGGATAGGGTCATTGATTGAGTTGAATGGGGCTTGAAGCAGAGCTCCTTGCCACCAGGGGATGAATAGAATGGCCAGCCATCAAGACATTCTCATGAACCAGCAAATTATAGGAAGCTCTGCCCCTTTAGCCCCTTGGCTGCAAACCCCCGCAGGGCTTTACCTGTCGGCATGGGAAACAGCGCAGTTTGACCAGGCGGTGGCCGACGTTTTTGGTTTTCATGGTTTGCAACTGGGATTGGCCGATTTGCCCGGTTTGCGCAACAGCCGCATCAGCCACTGCTGGGTGGCGCAAAGTCCTTGGGTTCAGAACGCCCAGCCCATGCCCGCCTTGTTCACCGACCCAGTGGCGCTGCCATTCGCCGACCAAAGCCTGGATTTGGTGGTTTTGCCGCACACCCTGGAATTCAGCCACGACCCGCACGCCAGCTTGCGTGAGGTCGAGCGGGTGCTGGTGCCTGAGGGCAGGGTGGTCATCAGCGGCTTCAACCCCTGGAGCTTGTGGGGCCTGAGTCAGCAACGGGCCAAGCTCTACCAGCGCATGGGTTGGGGCTCGCCGTTTTTGCCTGAGGAGCTGGATTTCATTGGCTATTGGCGCATGCGTGACTGGTTGCGCTTGCTGAGTTTTGAGGTGGAAACTGCCCAGTTCGGTTGCTACCGCCCCTCGGTTCAGTCACCCACTTGGCTGGCCCGCACCGCTTGGATGGACAAGGCAGGGCCCCGCTGGTGGCGCATATTTGGTGCGGTGTATTTCTTGGTCGGCATCAAGCGGGTGCGAGGCATGCGCCTCATGGGACCTGTGTGGAAACGCGCCAAGGCGCCCGCAGCGAACGCCGTGCCCACGGTCAACAAGGTGAACCAAACACAAGCGGAGCCTGAATCATGAGCCGAGTCGTCATCTACACCGATGGGGCCTGCAAAGGCAACCCAGGCCCTGGCGGCTGGGGCGTCTTCCTGCGCTATGGCGAGGTGGAAAAAGACCTGTATGGCGGCGAGGCTCAAACCACCAACAACCGCATGGAACTCACCGCCGTCATCGAGGCCCTGCGGGCCTTGACCCGCCCCTGTCAGGTGGACTTCTACATGGACAGCGAGTACGTGCGCAAGGGCATCACCGAATGGATGAGTGGCTGGAAAGCACGGGGCTGGCGCACCGCGGCCAAACAGCCCGTGAAAAACGAAGATTTGTGGCGGCTGCTCGACGAGTTGCTGTCACAAACAAGACACAGCATTGATTGGCATTGGGTCAAAGGCCATTCGGGCGATCCAGGCAATGAACGCGCCGACGCTTTGGCCAACCAGGGCGTTCGCATGGTTCAAACAAGTTGATAATGATTCGATCACGCCCCACACCAGACTTCCAACATGTCCTCTAAAAACTCCAAAACTGCACTCATCCTGGTTGCCATCGCTGTTGCTGCTGTTGGCGGCTGGTGGTATCAAAACAAACCCGCGGCAACCGCCACCCCTGCTGGTGCCTCGGCGCCTGCTGCTGGAGCCCCTGCCGCTGGCGCACCTGCCGCTGGCGCACCTGCAGGCCCACCCCGCGCCATGGGTGTGGAAATCGCCCTGGTGGAAAGCGCTGCTTTGCGCGACGACGCGCAAACCGTGGGCACCTTGAAGTCCAAACAAAACACCATGGTCCGCCCCGAAGTGGCGGGACGCGTCACGGCCCTGGGCTTCACCGATGGCAGCCAAGTGCGTGCTGGTCAAACCCTGGTACAACTCGACGACAGCTTGCAGCGCGCCGAAATTCAACAAGCCCAGGCCCAAGTGGGCATTGCCCAATCCAATCACAAACGCAACACCGACTTGGTGTCGCAAGGCTTCATCGCCCAACGGGCCTTGGACGAAAGTCAGGCCAATTTGTCGGTGGCCCAAGCCCAGTTGTCGCTCAGCGGTGCACGTTGGCAGCGCATGCGCATCGTTGCGCCCTACAGCGGCAGCCTGGGCATTCGCACGGTCAATGTGGGCGACTATGTGAAAGACGGCGCCGATTTGGTCAACCTCGAAGACCTGAGCGCCCTGTATGTGGATTTCCGTTTGCCTGAGCGTTACCAGGGCAAAGTGGCCTTGAAACAAACCGTGGAAGTGGCGATTGACGCCTTGCCTGGACGCAGCTTCCAAGCTCGCATCGAAGCCATTGACCCGCTGATTGACGCCAACGGCCGCTCCATCAGTGTTCGAGCCTTGTTGCCCAATCAGGGCGGCGAGTCCAAAGCTGCGGCCAACGCCGGCGCTCCTGCGGCCAAGGCTGCGCCCGCCAATGGTTCAGCCGAAGCCGTTTGCCCGCCTGCCCCTGTGGTGGCGGCTGACAAGCATGTGGCCCTGGGCCCCCTGCGCCCCGGCATGTTCGCCCGGGTGAACGCCTTGTTTGCCATGAAGCAAGCGGCTTTGTCGGTGCCTGAAGAAGCCATCGTGCCCATGGGGGGCAAGCAGTTCGTCATCAAAGCCGTGCCGCCAGAGGCCGTGCCCAATGCAGGCCCGTTGCCGCCAGACACCAAGCTGGTGTCCCTGCGCACCGAGGTCAAACTCGGTGCCAGACGCCCTGGCAAAGTGGAAATCCTCTCAGGCCTCACCGCCACCGACACCGTGGTGGTCGCAGGTCAACACCGTTTGCAAAAAGACGGCACGGCCTTGCGCGTGGTCGAAACCAGGAACTGAGATGCAACTGCCTGAGCTCTCCATACGCCGCCCGGTCTTTGCCACCGTTTTGTCCCTGCTCATCGTGTTGGTGGGCGTGGTGTCCTTCAACCGCTTGGTCATCCGCGAGTACCCCAAGATTGACAATCCCACGGTCACGGTCGAAACCCGCTATGTGGGTGCTTCCAGCGCGGTGGTCGAGTCCCAGGTCACCAAGGTGTTGGAAGATTCGCTCTCGGGCGTGGAAGGCTTGGATGTCATTTCTTCCATCAGCCGCCAAGAGCAAAGCCAAATCACGGTCAAGTTTTTGCTGACCCGTGACCCGGACGCCGCTGCCGCCGATGTGCGCGACAAGGTGTCTCGGGTGCGCCAACGCCTGCCCACAGGCATCGACGAGCCTGTCATTGCCAAGGTGGAAGCTGACGCCTTCCCGGTCATTTGGGTGTCGTTCAGCTCGGACACCATGAACACCTTGCAACTCAGCGACTTGGCCAACCGCATTGCCAAACCCATGATGCAAACCGCGCCCGGTGTGGCCGATGTGCGGGTGTTTGGTGAGCGCAAATACGCCATGCGGGTTTGGTTGGACACCGATCGTTTAGCCTCTTACAAACTCACCACCCAGGACGTGGAAGACGCTTTGCGCCGTGCCAACGTGGAAGTGCCCGCAGGCCGTGTGGAGAGCCAGGCGCGTGAATTCAACGTCACCACCGCCACCGATTTGCGCCGCCCCGAGGAGTTCCAAGACATCGTGGTGCGCACGGTCAATGGCATGCCCATCCGCCTGAGCGACGTGGCGCGCATCGAGCAAGGCCCCTTGGCCGAGCGTTTCTCGGTGCGCTACAACTCCAACGAAGCCATTGCCTTGGGCGTGCTGCGCAATTCCACCGCCAATCCCTTGGAGCTGAGCAAGGCCATCACCGCCATGCTGCCGCGCATCCAAGAAAACCTGCCCCCCGGCGTCAAGATCGAGGTGGCCAACGATTCCTCGGTGTTCATCGAGAAGTCCATTGAGGCGGTGTTCCACACCATCTTCGAGGCCGCCGCCTTGGTGTCCTTGGTCATCTTCTTGTTCTTGCGCACCTTGCGCGCCTCCATCATTCCCCTGATCACCATCCCGGTCTCGCTCATCGGCACCTTCGCGTTGATGGCGCTGTTTGGTTTTTCCATCAACTCGCTCACCCTGCTGGCGCTGGTGCTGGCCATTGGTCTGGTGGTCGATGACTCGATCGTGGTGTTGGAGAACATCTACCGTTACATCGAAGAGGGCATGGAGCCCTTTGCCGCCGCCATCAAAGGCGTGCGCGAAATTGGTTTTGCCGTGGTGGCCATGACCTTGACGCTGGTGGCGGTGTTCGCGCCGCTGGCTTTCACCCCGGGTCGCACGGGACGCTTGTTTGCCGAATTTGCGCTGGCGCTGGCCGGCTCGGTCATGGTGTCCGGCGTGGTGGCTTTGTCGCTGTCGCCCATGATGTGTTCGCTGCTGCTCAAACACAACCCCAACCCGAGCTGGTTTGACCGCGCCATTGGCAAGGGCTTGGACGGCATCACCCATGGTTACAGCAGCTTGCTCCATTGGACCCTGAGCTCCTGGCAATTGGGCCGGGTGGCGTTTTCACGCCGCTGGCTGGTGGTGGCCATCATGCTGGCCGCTGCGGGTGGTTCTTGGCAGTTGCTCAAAGCTGCCAAAAGCGAGCTGTCGCCCATGGAAGACCGTGGCGTCATCCTGATCGTCATCAACGGGCCAGACGGCGCCACCTTGGAGTACACCGCCAAGTACGTGAACATGCTGGAGCGAATTGGCCGCAAATACAGCGAATTTGACAAATTTTTTGCCGTGGTGGGCAACCCCACCGTGGCCCAAGGCGCGGTATTTTTGGGCGCTTTGCCCTGGGATCAACGCAAGAAAAGCACCTTGGCCATGGCAGGTGAAATGATGCCCAGCGTGGCTGGTTTGCCTGGCGTCATGGCCTTTCCCATCACACCCCCTTCGCTGGGCCAAGCCTTCCGCGAGCGCCCGTTCAACTTCGTGGTGGTGACCAACGATTCCTATGAAAACCTGGCCAAAGTCACCAAAACCCTGCAAGACGAAATTGCCAAAAACCCTGGCATTTTGAGCGTGGACGTGGACCTGCGCCTGAACAAGCCTGAGATCAGCCTGGAAGTGGACCGCGAACGCGCAGCTGACATTGGCGTGCCTGTGGAAACCATCGCCCGAGCGGTGGAAACCGCCATGGGTGGTCGCACGGTCACCCAATACAAACGCCAGGGCGAGCAGTACGACGTGGTGGTGCAAACCGATGCCAAGGACCGCAACACCCCCATGGACATTGAGAAAATCTTTGTGCGTGGCAAAGGAGACGCCATGGTGCCGCTGTCCGCCTTGGTCAAACTCAAAGAGGTGGTGGTGCCGCGTGAACTCAACCATTTCTCGCAGCGCCGCAGCGTCACCTTCACTGCCAACTTGGCCCCCACTTACTCCTTGGGCCAGGCGCTGGACTTCATGAAGGGCGTGTCGCAAAAGGTGTTGAAAACCGGCTACACCACCGACGTCAACGGCAACTCGCGTGAGTTTGTGCAGTCCTCGGGTTCACTGACCGGCGTGTTCGTGCTGGCCCTGGTGTTCATTTTCTTGGTGCTGGCCGCGCAGTTTGAAAGCTTTGTCGACCCCTTTGTCATTCTGCTGTCGGTGCCACTGTCCATGGTGGGCGCTTTGCTGGCGCTGCAATGGACCGGCAGTACCCTGAATGTGTACAGCCAAATTGGCCTGATCACCTTGGTCGGACTGATCACCAAGCACGGCATTTTGATTGTGGAGTTTGCCAACCAGTTGCGCACCACCGGCTTGAGTGCGGTCGAGGCGGTGCATCGCTCGGCTACTTTGCGTTTGCGCCCCATTCTGATGACCACAGGCGCCATGGTGCTGGGTGCCATTCCTTTGGCGCTGGCCAAAGGTGCAGGCTCAGAGAGCCGTCAGCAAATTGGTTGGGTGATCGTGGGCGGCATGAGTTTGGGCACCTTGCTCACCATCTTCGTGGTGCCCACCATGTACTCGCTGCTGGCCCGCAAGGCCACGCCAGGCCCCAACACCACACCGTTTGAGGACACCACGCCTTCTCCAGCTTGATCTGAATGAAGACGGCCTAGGCGCTGGGCTTGTCCAGCGCCTGGAGCTCGGACCAAGTGTTGGCGTTGGCAAAGGCATGGGGCGCATCACTGGCTTGGTTGAAATCCACCATTGCCAGCCGTTGACCTGAAGTCCAGGCATCGATTTTTCGTCCGCCTGAAGCCAGGAACCTGCTCAAGCTGTCCTGCAAGTCTTTGTGCAGCAAACAAAAAACAGGCTGCGCACGCATGACAAACGCACCTTGCTGGTTGGGTTCAGGCGCATTCACCATGACCAACGGGGCTTGCTGAGCCGTTGCGGCAGCTGCCAGGCGGCTGGCCAAATCCATCGGAAAAAACGGGCAGTCGCAAGGCACGACCAGCAGCCAATCGCTGGGGCAATTCTCTAGACCAGTCAAGAAGCCCATCAAGGGGCCTGCATAACCTTGTTCCATGTCGGGATAGACCTCACAACCCCAGGCTCGGTAATCGTCTAAATGGCGGTTGGCATTGATACACACGGTGTTCACTTGAGGACGCAGACGCTCTAGAGCCCGTTGCGCCAATGGTTGTCCTTGGAATGGTTGCAGGCCTTTGTCCACGCCGCCCATGCGACTGCCTTGTCCGCCAGCCAGCACCCAGCCGGTGATGTGGGCTTGGCTGGGCGGGTTCATCAACCGCCGATGTAGCTCATTTCAACCCGTTTTTTGCCTGGTGTGGGCGGGGGTTGCAGGTTGAGTCCGCGCAACTCCGAGTAGCGGTCATCGCGCTCTTGCCAGATGAGACCAATGGCCGAGGCGATGTCTTGGTCTGAAGCGCCGTTGCGCAGCAGACCGCGCAGATCGTGACCTTCGGCGGCGAACAGGCACAGGTAAAGCTGACCTTCGGTGGACAGGCGTGCCCGGTTGCAGTCACCGCAAAAAGCCTGAGTGACGCTACTGATGACGCCCACTTCACCCAGCGATGGGTCAAACTCGCCTTGGGCATTGGCGTAGCCCCAGCGTTGGGCGGTTTCGCCAGGTGCCGAGGGTTCGAGTTGCACCAAGGGGAACTCGGCTTGCAACAGCTTGATGAGCTCGGCAGATGGCAGCACCTCGTCCATTTGCCAGCCGTTGGTTTCGCCCACGTCCATGTACTCGATGAAACGCAGGGTGATGCCGCTGCCGCGAAAGTGCCGCGCCATGGGGATGATTTCGCCGAGGTTGGTGCTTTTCTTCACCACCATATTGACCTTGAGGCCGCTGAAGCGGCCCTTGGTGTCTTGCCCCAGGCCCACTTCTTTGGCGGCTTCTATGCCATCCAGCACATCGGCCACGGGAAAATCCACATCGTTCATGGCACGAAAGATGGCGTCGTCCAGCCCGTCCAAACTCACAGTGACCCGCTGTAAACCAGCGGCTTTCAGACCCGCGGCTTTGCGGCGCAACAAAGAACCATTGGTGGTCAGCGTCAGGTCCAGCGGCTGGCCTTCAGGGGTGCGCAGGGCAGCCAGTTGCTCGATCAGGATTTCCAGGTTTTTGCGCAGCAGCGGTTCACCGCCGGTCAGGCGCAGCTTTTGCACGCCATGTGCCACAAACAGCGAGGCGACACGGGTGATTTCTTCAAAGCTCAAGAGCGACGAGTGCGGCAGGTATTTGTAATCGTTGTTGAACACTTCCTTGGGCATGCAGTAGTTGCAGCGGAAGTTGCAGCGGTCGGTGACGCTGATGCGCAGGTCACGCAAAGGGCGGCCGCGTTGGTCACCCAACAAGCCATTGGGGACGATGGCTTGGGCAGGCACGATGGCCGCACGGTTACGCAGGTCTAGCAGGGGAATCACACGTTCTGACATCCCGCCATTGTGCCCGATTGGCGTCTTTGCAAGCTTTGGTCATTGAGAGGCCGTAGACCGAAGCAATCCACCCCTTGCTTGCCCGACCAAGGCGGCTCGTCTGCCGCTCACCGCAGCAAAGCTGCGACGTTCGCTACGCATCCGACCCACCTTGCTCGGCCCATGAAACCTTATCTCAGCCAAGCGGACTGGGGGCCATTTTGTGAGCGAAAGAGCAGCAAAATGCGCCCCCAGGTCGGGTGGCTGAGGCGGCGTTTGCCCTTGGCACGCTAGATTGCTTCGCTTCGCTGGCAATGACGGCGAGGCTCGCGATGACGAAAAAAAGCCCACCGAAGTGGGCTTTTCAGCACGCCAGACTGGCCGACGTACAGGGCAAGAACAGGATTACTTGTTCTCAGCAGCAGGCGCGGCAGGTGCCACAGGTGCAGGAGCGCTGATGGCCGCTGGTGTCTCCACAGCCACTGGCGCAGCACTGGCACCATGGAAATGCATCATCACGGGCACGATGAGCAAGGCCACGATGTTGATGATCTTGATCAAGGGGTTGACCGCAGGACCAGCCGTGTCTTTGTAGGGGTCACCCACGGTGTCGCCAGTGACAGCTGCTTTGTGGGTTTCAGAACCCTTGCCGCCGTGGTGTCCATCTTCGATGTACTTTTTGGCGTTGTCCCACGCACCGCCGCCGGTACACATGGAAATGGCCACAAACAGACCGGTGACGATGGTGCCCATCAGCAAGCCACCCAAGGCAGCAGGGCCCAGGATCAAGCCAACCAAGATGGGTGCGACCACCGGCAACAAGCTGGGGATCATCATTTCTTTGATGGCTGCTGTGGTCAGCATGTCCACCGCGGTGTCGTACTCGGGCTTGCCCGTACCGTC
>CANGHG010000041.1 GCA_947453645.1 Comamonadaceae bacterium | reverse complement strand
GTCGGCGATTTGTTTGGCCAAGGCAAGATGTTTTTGCCGCAGGTGGTGAAGTCGGCCCGTGTGATGAAGCAGGCCGTGGCCCACCTCATCCCCTACATCGAGGAAGAAAAACGCCAGCAAGAGGCCGCGGGTGAAGACGTGAAAACCAAGGGCAAGATCGTGATTGCCACGGTCAAGGGCGATGTGCACGACATTGGCAAAAACATCGTCACCGTGGTCTTGCAATGCAACAACTTTGACGTGGTGAACATGGGTGTGATGGTGCCTTGCCACGAAATTTTGGCCCGCGCCAAGGTGGAAGGCGCGGACATCATCGGCTTGTCGGGCCTGATCACCCCCAGCTTGGAAGAAATGCAGTACGTCGCCGCCGAGATGCAAAAGGACGACCACTTTCGCTTGCGCAAAATCCCGCTCCTCATTGGTGGCGCCACCTGCAGCCGGGTGCACACTGCGGTGAAGATTGCGCCGCACTACGAAGGACCGGTGGTTTATGTGCCCGACGCATCACGCAGCGTGGGCGTGGCCCAAGGTTTGCTGAGTGACCAAGCGGCGCAGTACATCGAGGAGCTGAACGCCGACTACGCCAAGGTGCGCGAGCAACATGCCAACAAAAAGCAAACCTCCTTGCTGCTGCTGGCCAAAGCACGCGCCAATGCAGCGGCCATCGATTGGGCGGCGTTTCAGCCCACTCCACCGAAGTTCATTGGCAAGCGGGTCTTCAAAAACTTTGATTTGGCCGAGTTGGAGCCCTTCATCGACTGGGGCCCTTTCTTCCAAACCTGGGATTTGGCTGGCCCATTCCCCGCCATCTTGAAAGACGAGGTGGTGGGCGCCGAAGCGCAGCGCGTGTTCAGCGACGGCAAGCGCATGTTGAAGCGCCTGATTGAAGGCCGCTGGTTGCAAGCCCATGCGGTGGTGGGTTTGTACCCCGCCAACAGCGTGGGTGACGACATCGTGCTGTGGACAGATGAGAGCCGCAGCCAGCGTGCGCTCACCTGGCACGGCTTGCGCCAGCAAACCGAAAAGCCGGTGCATGACGGCGTGCAAAACCCCAATCGATGTCTCTCGGACTTTGTCGCGCCGTTGAACCATGCCCAAGGTCAAGCCAGCGGCTTGCAAGACCATGTGGGCCTGTTCGCGGTGACCGCCGGTGTGGGTGTGGACACCAAAGAAAAATACTTCATGGACGACCACGACGACTACAGCGCCATCATGCTCAAAGCCTTGGCCGACCGCTTGGCCGAAGCCTTTGCCGAGTGCATGCATGCCCGGGTGCGCCGCGACCTGTGGGGCTATGCCGCCACAGAGCACTTGAGCAACGAAGAGCTCATCAAAGAAAAATACCAAGGCATTCGCCCCGCGCCCGGCTACCCCGCTTGCCCCGACCACAGCGTGAAAAAACAAATGTTCGACTTGCTGCAATGCCAAGACATCGGCATGACGCTGACCGAGAGCATGGCCATGACACCCGCGGCGAGTGTCAGCGGTTTTTACCTGGCCCACCCCGAGGCCACCTACTTCAACGTCGGCCGCATTGGCGACGATCAGGTGCAAGACCTCGCTCAACGTCAGGGCGTGGCCGAGAAAGATTTGCAGCGCTTGCTCGCCCCCAATATGTGAGACGGACGAAAAAAAACCACCTGGTTCGCACCAGGTGGTTGTGAGCGTTGTTAGTTGTGTTCTAGGAGTTATGTTCAGCGGTTGTAAGCAGTCTCACCGTGTGAACTGATGTCCAAACCTTCACGTTCCTCTTCTTCGCTGACACGCAGACCCAGGACCAAGTCCACCAGTTTGTAAGCGATGACCGAGACCACGCCAGACCAGACGATGGTGGTGAGGATGGCTTGCGCTTGAATCCACACTTGACCGCTGATCGAGTAGTCGGGACTGACCGCATTGGCCACGTAGTCATAGATGCCTGTGCCGCCCAGAGAGGGAGCCGCGAACACGCCGGTCAACAAGGCGCCGACGATACCGCCCACACCGTGCACACCGAAGACGTCCAAGCTGTCATCCGCACCGAGCATGCGTTTCAAGCCATTCACACCCCACAGGCACAAGAAGCCTGCAACCAAACCGATGATGATCGCGCCAGCGGGGCCGACGAAACCACAGGCGGGCGTGATGGCCACCAAGCCAGCCACAGCACCAGAGGCCGCGCCCAACATGGAGGCTTTGCCTTTGCCCAGGGCTTCACCAGTGATCCAGGCGAGTGTGGCCGCAGCGGTGGCGACCAAGGTGTTGACGAAGGCCAGGGCGGTCACGCCATTGGCTTCCAAGTTGGAGCCTGCATTGAAACCAAACCAACCCACCCACAACAGGGCTGCACCGACCATGGTCAATGTCAGGCTGTGAGGTGTCATGGATTCTTTGCCGTAACCAATGCGTTTGCCCACCATGTAAGCACCCACCAAACCAGCCACAGCGGCGTTGATGTGCACCACGGTGCCGCCTGCGAAGTCCAAGGCGCCTTTGGCCCACAACCAGCCAGCAGCAGCGGTCACGGTTTCCAATGTGGCAGCGTCGGTGATGGCGTCAGGACCGTCCCAGTACCAAACCATGTGGGCGACTGGCAAATAGCTGAAGGTGAACCACAGGCCACAGAAAGCCAGCACCGCAGAGAACTTCATGCGTTCGGCGAACGAGCCCACGATCAAGGCGCAAGTGATGGCGGCGAAAGTGGCTTGGAAAGCGGCGAAGGTGTACTCGGGGATGACCACGCCTTTGCTGAAAGTGGCAGCCACCGAGTCAGGCGTGATGCCTTTGAAGAACAGCTTGTCCAAAGACCCAAAGAACGGGTTGCCAGCGGTGAAGGCCACGGTGTAGCCATACAGCACCCACAACACATAAATCAGCGCGGTGACGACAAACACCTGCATCAGCACCGACAGCATGTTTTTCGAGCGGACCAAACCGCCGTAGAACAAGGCCAGGCCAGGGATGGTCATGAGGATCACCAACACGGTGGCAACCGTCATCCAGGCGGTGTCGCCTTTGTTGGGCACCAAGGCAGGTGCAGCAGCAGCTTCAGCAGCGGGGGCAGCGGCCGCGGGGGCCTCAGCAGCGGCAGTTGCCGCAGGTTTGGCGGGCGCGTCTTCGGCCATGGTGACGCCTGAGGCGAACACCAGGCCCAAGCCGAGGGCCAGGGTGGCAAGTAGTTTTTTCATGATGGATGTCCTTGTCGAAAGAATTAAATAGCCTCAGTGCCGGTCTCGCCAGTGCGAATACGCACCACTTGCTCCAGGCTGCTGACGAAAATCTTGCCGTCACCAATCTTGCCGGTGCGGGCTGCGTTTTCGATGGCTTCAATAGCGGGTTCAACCAGGGCAGCAGCAACCGCGGCCTCGATCTTCACTTTGGGCAGAAAGTCCACCACATATTCCGCACCGCGGTAGAGCTCGGTGTGGCCTTTTTGTCGTCCGAAGCCTTTGACTTCGGTGACGGTGATGCCTTGCACCCCGATCGCCGACAAGGCTTCGCGCACCTCGTCGAGCTTGAAGGGTTTGATGATGGCCGTGATCAGTTTCATGGGTTCTCCTTGAGTCATGGGTCTGCGTGCAACAGTGAAAGCAAGACGTTCAATAACACGCAGTGCAACTACCTCTTAGCAGGCTCTGTGCCAAGCACACTTGCTGACTTTTTCGCAGCTCTGGTGGGCGTTGGCGGGGCAGGTTGCCCGCAAATGCACTACCACAGTGCATTTTGCGGTCTCAAAGTGCACTTTGATGGGGCGCGGCGAGGTGTCCAAATGGTTCAAGGGGGTTGAAATGGGTTTTGCACAGGTGCACAGTTGCGCGGTTTTGGGGCTGAATGCGGCCCGGGTCACGGTCGAGGTGCACTTGGCCAATGGACTGCCCAGCTTCACCCTGGTGGGTTTGGCCGATACCGAGGTGCGCGAGTCACGCGAGCGGGTGCGTTCGGCCATCCAAAACAGCGGCCTGGAATTCCCCAGCAACAAGCGGATCACGGTCAATTTGGCACCCGCCGACCTGCCCAAGGATTCGGGCCGTTTCGACCTGCCCATCGCCATCGGCATCTTGGCCGCCAGTGGCCAACTTGAGGCACAAACACTGGACCAGCATGTGTTTGCCGGTGAGCTGTCACTCTCTGGCGAACTGCGGGCGGTGCGCGGCGCCTTGGCCATGGGCTTGGCACTGCAACAACAGGGCACACAAAGCAGCCCTGTCAAGGCCTGGCGCTGGGTGTTGCCGCCACACAGCGCGGAAGAGGCGGCCTTGTTGCCCGATGCCTGGGTCTACCGCGCCGCCCATCTGCGCGATGTGGTGCAAGCCTTGGGGGGACAGACACCGGGTGAAACATCTTCGTCAGTGCCCAGCGACAGCTGGGCGCGGCTGGCCCATGCCCGCCCGGCAGTCAGCCAGCATCAAACTGCACCAGACCTGCAAGATGTGCGTGGGCAAGCCAGCGCCAAACGCGCTTTGGAAATCGCCGCCGCAGGGGGTCACAGCCTGTTGATGGTGGGGCCGCCTGGCAGCGGCAAGTCCATGTTGGCCCAGCGTTTGGTGGGCTTGTTGCCCCAGCGCAGCCAAGCCCAAGCCCTGGCCTCGGCGGCCATGTTGAGTGTGGCGGGGCAGTTTGATCCACGACTGTGGGGGCAAGCGCCGATTCGCCAACCGCACCACAGCGCCACCATGGTCGCCTTGGTGGGTGGGGGTGTGCCGCCTCGTCCTGGCGAAATTTCGCTGGCGCATCATGGTGTGTTGTTCTTGGACGAGTTGCCCGAGTTTTCACGCCAAGCCTTGGAAGCGCTGCGCGAACCCCTGGAAACAGGCCGCGTCAGCTTGGCGCGGGCGCGTCACCAGGTGGTGTTTGATGCGCAGTTTCAGTTGGTGACCGCCATGAACCCCTGCCCCTGTGGCTATTTGGGCTCGGTCAAACCCAGCTGCCGATGCACGCCCGAGCAGCTCGCACGTTACCAAGCGCGCTTGAGCGGGCCATTGCTGGACCGCATCGACATGCGGGTGTCAGTGCCGGCCTTGCCACCCGAGGTCTTGCTGGCGTTCAGCCCATCGGAGGGCAGCGCCCAAGTGCAAGCGCGCTGTCAGGCTGCGCATGAGCGGGCGCTGGCACGCCGGGGCGTGGCCAACCATGCGCTGACAGCCGCCCAGTTGCAGACCTTGCCGATCAGCCCTGAGGCGCAAGCGCATTTGCAGCACAGCGCCGCCGTGCAGGGCTGGTCGGCCAGGTTGGTGCACCGCAGCTTGCGGCTGGCGCAAACCATTGCCGATTTGGCGCAGGCAGAGCAAATAGAGCAACTGCATTTGCTGCAAGCCCTGCATTTCAGGGCCGCTTAAAACGGAATATCGTCGTCCATGTCGTCAAAGTTGCCACGTGCAGGGGCTGCCGCAGGGGCGCGGGGCGCACTGGCGGGCGCAGCAGCACGCGCAGGCCGTCCACCGCCGTCGTCCGAGGGGCCGCCCATGCCTTCACGGCCACCCAAGAGTTGCAACTCGGTGGCGATGATGTCCACCGTGGCCTTTTCTTGGCCCGTGGTTTTGTCGGTGTAAGAGCCGTACTTCAAACGACCTTCCACATAAATAGGGCGGCCTTTCTTCACATACTCGCCGGCAATTTCAGCCAGACGGTCGTAGAAGGTGATGCGGTGCCACTGGGTTTCTTCCACCATTTCGCCGCTGTTTTTGTCTTTGCGCTTGGTGCTGGTGGCGATGGACACATTGGCCACGGCTTGGCCGCTGGGCAGGTAGCGCACCTCGGGGTCGCGCCCGCAGTTGCCCAGCAAAATGACTTTGTTCACGGATGCCATGGTGTTCCTCTAAGTAAGGGGGTAATGAATAGCTTGATTATGCGAGAAGGGACCCCAGCGCTTCAGTGCGCCGTGCCCGCTGACATGGGTGATTTGCGCACATAGTGGGTGCCCCAGGCCACCACCAGCCAGACCAGCATCAGCGCGGTGCTGGCCCCAAAGACGCCAAACGCCCCCACCCGCTTGAGCAGCAGACCGCCGAAAGCGCCACCGGCAAAAATGCCCAGCGATTGCAAGGTGTTGTAAACACCCAGGGCGGCGCCTCGGGAACCCAAGGGGGCCAAGCGGGACGCCAAACTCGGTTGACTGGCTTCCAACACATTGAAGCCGCAGAAAAACAAAAACAGCAGCAGCACCAACAGCCACAGCTGCGGTTGACCCAAGGTCATCCAGCCCCAAGCGGCTTGCACCAGCATCACCAACAGGATGCAACTCAAAAACAGCGGGCGCAACAGGCCGCGGCGCTCCATCGGGAACAAGGTGGCAGCCATCACCACGAACGACAGCAAGACCGCTGGCAAATACACCCAGCCGTGGTCAGCGCTGGGCACGCCGGCTTGGATCAACAGGGCGGGAATGGCCACCCAGGACGCCAGTTGCACCGCATACAGGGCAAACACGCCAAAGTTCAGGCGGATCAAATCAGGGTGGACCAACAAGCCCCACAAGCTGTGCTTGGCCGCGCCGGGGTCAGGCAGGGCGGGCTCGGCAGGGGTCCAAAAACGCACGATCAACACGCCCGCCAATGCCAGCAGCAAGGTGACGCCAAAAATGGCGGGCAAGCCACCCCAAGCCGAGAGCACAGGCCCCAGCACCAAGGACAGCGCGAACATCAGGCCAATGCTGGCGCCCACCAGGGCCGTGCCCTTGGTGCGCACCTCGTCGCGGGTTTGGTCGGCCAGCAAGGCGGTGACCGCCGCCGAAATGGCGCCGCCACCTTGCAGGGCGCGGCCCAGGGCCAAGCCCGTGACACTGGTGGCCATGGCGCCCACCAAACTGCCCAAGGCCAACAGCCCCAAACCGATGTAGATGACGCGTTTGCGCCCCACGCGGTCGGCCG
The DNA here is from genome assembly GCA_947453645.1 of Comamonadaceae bacterium. GTDB lineage: Bacteria > Pseudomonadota > Gammaproteobacteria > Burkholderiales > Burkholderiaceae_C > Limnohabitans. Next base: position 6,932 of record CANGHG010000041.1, on the reverse strand, counting down.
CCATGCCAAACGGAATTTGCAAGGCTGCTTGCACCAAGCCATACACGCCCATGGCCAAGCCCACGGCCGACAAATCCGCACCGCCTTCGTAATGCCGCGCTTCCAGCATGAACACCGGCATGACCATGAACAAGCCCAGCATGCGCATGGCGTAAATGCTGGCCAGTGAAAAAGCCGAGCGCCGCTCGTCGGGCGTCATGCGCTCGGGGGGTGCAACAGTGGGGGGGGTGGTGTCAGACAAGGCGGGGGTGGTCAAAAGAAGTGAATACCGCACATTGTCGCCCATGGCCCCACCCGTATCATCGCCGCATGGCCAAAGACAAAACCCTTTTCAGTTGCAGCGATTGCGGCGGCACCAGCCCCAAATGGTTGGGCAAATGCCCGCACTGCGGCGCTTGGAACACCTTGGTCGAGTCGGTGGTGAGCGACAGCTCGGCCAGCAAAAACCGCTACAGCGAGCGCGCGGGCTTGGCCCCGGCCTCGGCGGTCATGGCCTTGAGCGCCATTGAAGCGCAAGACATGCAGCGCACACCCACGGGTCAAGACGAGCTGGACCGCGTGTTGGGCGGCGGCATGGTGGAAGGCGGCGTGGTGCTGATTGGCGGCGACCCCGGCATTGGCAAGTCCACCTTGTTGTTGCAAGCCTTGGACGGTTTGCAGCGCAGCGGCCAAAGCACCTTGTATGTGACCGGTGAGGAGTCGGGCGCGCAAGTCGCGCTCAGGGCGCGCCGCTTGGGCTTGGACAACAGCCAGGTGAATGTGCTGGCCGAAACCCAGCTCGACAAAATCATCGCCACACTGCAAGCGCAGTCGCCGCAAGTGGCGGTCATCGACTCCATCCAGACCGTCTATTCCGACCAGCTCACCAGTGCGCCGGGGTCTGTCGCGCAGGTGCGCGAATGCGCCGCCCACCTCACCCGACTGGCCAAGTCCAGCGGCACCACCGTGGTCTTGGTCGGCCATGTCACCAAAGAAGGCGCCTTGGCTGGCCCTCGTGTGCTGGAGCACATGGTCGACACCGTGCTGTACTTTGAAGGCGACACGCACTCAAGTTACCGGTTGGTACGCGCCATCAAAAACCGCTTTGGCGCGGTCAACGAGATTGGCGTGTTCGCCATGACCGAAAAAGGCTTGAAAGGGGTGAGCAACCCCAGCGCCATTTTCCTCAGTCAACACGCCGAGCCAGTGCCCGGCAGTTGCGTCATGGTCACTTTGGAGGGCACGCGCCCTTTGTTGGTGGAAATCCAGGCGCTGGTCGACAGCGGCGGCCCCAGCCCGCGCCGCTTGAGCGTGGGCCTGGACCGCGACCGCTTGGCCATGTTGCTGGCGGTGCTGCACCGCCACGCCGGTGTGGCCTGCATGGACCAAGACGTGTTTGTCAACGCGGTGGGCGGGGTGCGCATCAGCGAACCCGCCGCCGATTTGGCGGTCATGCTCGCCATCCAAAGCAGTTTGCGCGGCAAGCCCCTGCCGCGCGGCTTTTTGGCCTTTGGTGAAGTGGGTTTGGCGGGCGAGGTGCGGCCTGCGCCCCGAGGCCAAGAGCGCTTGAAAGAAGCCGCCAAATTGGGCTTCAGCGTGGCCCTCATCCCCAAGGCCAATGCGCCCAAAAAGCCAATTGAGGGCTTGACCATCCATGCGGTCGAACGGGTCGATGAGGCGGTGGCGGTGCTCAGGCACCTGGACTGACGAGGTTGCTTCGCTTGCGCTCGCAATGACGCGACGCAGCAATCACGGTTCTTTGCGCTGCATCAATCCCCACACAGCCAAGCCTCCCCAAAATGAATGTCAACCAGGAGGCGATGTCATGAACCGTGTATTGAAAAACCTGTTGCTGCTGCTGAGCTTGGGCGCCTCGTGGGCGCAAGCGCAGGTGAGCGTGCCCATCCCTGCATTCACCCCCTACACACAGCAGTGCTCAGTCTGCCATCTGGCCTACCCGCCAGGCTTGTTGCCCGCAGGTTCTTGGCAGAAATTGCTCGACGACATGCCGCAGCATTTCACCGCCCAGGTGATGATCAATGTCGAGACCCAACAAGAGATCTCCCAATGGCTGCAAGCCCATGCGGCCACTTTCCCGCCAGTCGCCGAAGAGCCGCCACAACACCGCATCACCCAGTCGCTGTGGTGGAAAAAAATCCACCTGAACAACAGCCAATTGCCCGCCGCCTTGTGGAAAAAACCGTCGGTGGCCAAAGGCTCGTCTTGCGTGACCTGCCACGCAAGCGCCGCCAAAGGCGAGTACAACGCCAAGACGGTGCTGGTGCCAAAATGAGGCCATGAACTGGCGCAACATCTTCATCCCCATGGGCCTGGCAGGCCTGCTTTTCTTATCTTTCCGAGCCTTTGGCTGGTGGGGCTTTTCCTTGGTGTCCAGCGGCATTGTGTTTTGGTTGCTGCAGCACACCCATCGCCTCATGACCACCATGGAGCGCGCCGCCGACCAGCCCATGGGCCTGGTGCCCAACGCGGTCATGTTCCATGCCCAGCTGCACCCAGGTCTGCGTCTGTTGCAAGTCATTGGGTTGAGCGGCAGCTTGGGTGAGTTGCAGTCCGAACCGCGTGCCCAGCCCGAGGCGTTTGTCTGGCATGACGAGGCAGGCGATCAGGTGCTATGCCGCTTTGACCAGGGCCGTTTGATCGAATGGCAGTTGCAGCGTGCGCCAGCGCCGTAAAATCGCACCCTTGACATACGCAGACCCCGAATAAAGGAACACCATGAGCGCCCTGCCCCCCCCGATGCACGACCGTGACGGCAAAATTTGGATGGATGGCGAACTCGTGGACTGGCGTGACGCCAAGATTCATGTGCTCTCCCACACTTTGCACTATGGTTGTGGCGCTTTCGAGGGTGTGCGGGCTTATGACACGGTGAATGGCACGGCCATCTTCCGCTTGCAAGAGCACACCGAGCGCCTCTTCAACAGCGCCAAAATTTTGCGCATGAAAATCCCCTTCACCCAAGAAGAGGTGAATGAAGTGCAACGCACCGTGGTGCGGGAAAACCATTTGAAGAGCGGCTATATCCGCCCGCTCACCTGGATTGGCTCGCAAAAACTGGGCGTCTCGCCCAAGGGCAATCAAATTCACCTGATGGTCGCCGCTTGGACCTGGGGCGCCTACCTGGGCGAAGACGGCATGAAGCGCGGCATCCGCGTGAAAACTTCCAGCTACACCCGCCACCATGTGAACATCACCATGACCCAGGCCAAGGCGGTGAGCAACTACACCAACTCCATCTTGGCCAACATGGAAGCGCTGGACGACGGTTACGACGAAGCGCTGCTGCTGGACGCCTCTGGTTTTGTGTCCGAGGGCGCGGGTGAAAACCTGTTCATCATCAAGGGCGGCGTGATTTACACCCCCGACTTGTCGGCTGGCGCATTGAACGGCATCACCCGCAACACGGTGTTTCACATCGCCAAAGATTTGGGCTTGGAGATCGTGCAAAAGCGCATCACCCGCGACGAGGTGTACATCGCTGATGAAGCTTTTTTCACCGGCACAGCGGCCGAGGTCACGCCCATCCGCGAGTTGGACCGCATCGAAATTGGCGCGGGCAGCCGCGGCCCGATCACCGAGAAAATCCAAAGCGCGTTTTTTGACATCGTCAATGGCCGCAACCCCAAGTACGCGCATTGGCTGACCAAGGTTTGACATGAAAACCATCGAACTGCTGGCCAAAGACCTCAACAGCCACGGCGGCGTGTTCTGCCCCAGCCCCTTGGCGGACATGCAGCTGTGGAACACCCATCCCAAGGTGTTCCTGGACCTGTCTCACGAAGGCCATGCCAAGTGCCCTTATTGCAGCACCGAGTACCGCCTGAAAGATGGCGAGCACATCGCCTCGCATTAATTGGAATCTGACCCCCTTTATTTGGTCTCTATCAAGCCCATGACAGCCAGCTTGGTGATTGCGCCGCAGTGGATTGGCGACGCGGTCATGCTCGAGCCCCTGCTGCGCCAACTGGCCGCGCGTGGCGAACGCCTCACCGTGGCGGCACTGCCTTGGGTCGCGCCCGTCTTCCGCGCCATGCCGTCTGTGGCCGATGTCCTGGAGTTGCCGTTTCAACACGGCGGCTTGCAATGGTCGGCCAGGCGGGCCTTGGCGCAACAACTTCAAGGCCAGTTCGACCGTGCTTACGTGGGTCCCAATTCTTGGAAGAGCGCTTTGCTGCCTTGGTGGGCGGGCATTCCAGAGCGCATCGGTTACCACGGCGAATCGCGTTGGTGGCTGTTGAACCAGCGCCTGCCCAACCCACCCAAGGGCAGCCGCAGCGCCATGGTGGCCCACTACCTGGCTTTGGCGCAAGCACAGCCTTCAGCGGCCAAGGCCGCCATCCAACCGCGGCTGGACTTGCCCGTGGACCAACTCAAAGCCAGTTTGACGGCACACCAGTTGAGCGCAGGCGGCTATGTGGTGATGGCCCCCGGCGCTGAATATGGGCCGGCCAAGCGTTGGCCGGTCGCTCACTTTGCCCAGTTGGCCGAGCGTTTGGCCCTGCCCGTGATTTTGCTGGGGTCGGCCAAAGAGGCGGCCTTGTGCCAGGACATCTTGCAGCACATGAGCCCCAGCGCCCAAGGCCGTTCGCGCCACTTGGCGGGGCAAACCTCCTTGGGCGAGGCCATGGCGCTGATTGCCGCGGCGCATTCGGTGGTCAGCAACGACTCTGGTTTGATGCACGTGGCCGCCGCCTTTGGCGTGCCGCAAGTGGCGCTGTTTGGCTCCTCCAGCCCCGAGCACACGCCGCCCTTGAACGACCAAGCCCGGGTGCTGTGGCTCAAAACCCAAGCCCAGTATCAGCCCCCTTTGGACTGCGCACCGTGTTTCGAGCGGGTCTGCCCCTTGGGCCACACCCGTTGCCTGAGCGACCTGGGTCCCGCGCTGGCCGAGCAGGCGTGGCGCGAGGTGGTCAGCGGCTGACGTCGATCAAGCCGCCTTGCGCAGCCCCAGCTTCACCACCACCGCCACCACCAGCAGCGCGCCCAGCATTTGCACGGGGGCGATGGTTTGGCCCAGCACGCCCCAGCCCAAGAGCAGCGCGAACACCGGCTCCACATTCATGATGGCCGAGTTGCCCGCCGCCCCCAGCTTGGGCAGCACGGTGAACATGATGGTGAAAGCCGTGCCGTAAAGCAGGGTGAGCATGACCAGTCCGCCCCAGCCGGTAGGGGTTTGCGGCCAATGCGGCCCGCCGTGCCACGCCATGGTGGCCAGCGCCACCGAGCCGGCCAAGAACACCGTGATGCCGGTGCGCAGTCGCCCGTCCAGTCCAGCGGTTTCATGCTGGGTCCACACCAGCACCAGGCCAAAACTGGCGGCCCCCGCCACGGCAAAGGCCACGCCCTCGCCCATCAAGGCCCATTGGTCGCGCGCGCCCAAGCCAGACGCCGCGCCCAGCACGTCCAGCGCCAAGGCCAGCCCGAGCAAGATGATGGGCATGGCCAGCAGCACGGCGCGCTCGGGGCGGCGTTTGTAAATCAAGCGGTCCCACAGCGTGGCCCACAGCGGGTAGGTGTTGAAGGCCAGCAGCGCCAAGGCCACGGGCAGACGGGCCACGGCGGCATACAGCATTTGGCTTTGCACCCCGATGTTCAGGCCGATGAAGAACAAGGCCCGTGCTTGCTGGCGGTTGATGCGCCACGGCACTTTGGCCCACCAGATGATGACGCCCAGCACCAGGGCGGTGACACCGCTGCGTGAGGCCACGCCGGTGGCCACGTCCATGCCGCTGTTGAACGCCAGGCGGGCGGCGATGTGGTTGCCCGACATCATGAGGGCGATCAACAACAGGGTGAAAAAAGCCTTCAGGCTGAGTGCGCGGGTGGGGTTCATGAACCAGAGGATAAGCGGGTTCACTATGATGGCAGGTTGCCCATTTGAATGTGAAGCTGTGAACTCTCCCAACGATGCCACTTACCTCAGCCACCACCTTGGTGGTCGGGGCGCCTTTGGCCAAATCAGTGTGCGCGGCGCACGCACCCATAACCTGAAAAACATCGATGTCGACATCCCGCGCAACCAGTTGGTAGTCATCACCGGTTTGTCGGGCTCGGGCAAATCGAGTTTGGCGTTTGACACGCTGTATGCCGAAGGGCAGCGCCGCTATGTGGAAAGCCTGTCGGCCTATGCGCGGCAGTTTTTACAGCGCATGGACAAGCCCGATGTGGACCTGATTGAGGGCCTGTCGCCCGCCATCGCCATCGAGCAAAAAGCCACCAGCCACAACCCGCGCTCCACCGTGGGCACGGTGACCGAGATCCACGATTACCTGCGCCTCTTGTTTGCCCGGGCCGGCACGCCGCATTGCCCCGAACACGGCGTGCCACTGCAGTCGTCGAGCGTGGCGCAAATGGTGGACGCTGTTTTGGCCATGCCCGCCGAGTGCCGCATCATGGTCATGGCGCCGGTGGCGCGTGAGCGCAAGGGCGAATTTGCCGAGGTGTTTGCGCAAATGCAGGCCCAGGGCTTTGTGCGGTTTCGCATCGATGGCCAGGTGGTGGAGTTGGCCGATTTGCCCACGCTAGAGAAAAAAGAAAAGCACGACATTGACGTGGTGGTGGACCGCTTGAAAGTGCGCCCCGACATGGCCACCCGCTTGGCCGAAAGCCTGGAAACCGCTTTGCGCTTGAGCGATGGCCGCGCCTTGGTGCTGGACATGGACAGCGACACCGAGCACGCCTTCAACGCCCGCTTTGCCTGTCCGCACTGCAACTACGCCATTGGTGAGCTTGAGCCGCGCTTGTTCTCGTTCAACTCGCCGCTGGGCGCTTGTCCGGCTTGCGAAGGCTTGGGCGAGCAAACGTTTTTTGATCCGGCCCGCATCGTGGCGTTCCCCAGCCTGAGTTTGGAGAGCGGCGCCATCAAGGGCTGGGACAAGCGCAACGCCTATTACTTCGCCATGCTGCAAAGCTTGGCCAAGCACTATGGCTTC
>CANGHG010000040.1 GCA_947453645.1 Comamonadaceae bacterium | reverse complement strand
AAACGCACTTTGGCCACTTTACGCAGCGCAGAGTTTGGTTTTTTAGGTGTGGTGGTGTAGACACGGGTGCAAACGCCACGACGTTGTGGCGAGTTTTGCATCGCAGGGCTTTTGGACTTGGTCTTTTCGACTTCGCGTCCGTGGCGCACCAGTTGATTGATGGTTGGCATTGAAAACGTCCTATAACGTTTGGGTCAAGAGGGTTCGGAAATTCCGAAAAGCCTGACAGTATAGCAGGCTAAGCAGGTTTGGCACTGTTTTCAGATCATGTCGACAAAATGAATACCAACAGCTTCATTTCAACCACAGGGTGAGCGCATCCCAAGTTCTGCCGAAAAACCCAGCCTCTTCCACCGACGTCAATGCCAACAATGGGATTTCAGTCAGCGGCACCTGATCAATCATGACCTTCAAAGTGGCCACAGCTTGGTTTTTTTGCAAGGGCGCAAACAAGGGGTCGGGGCGGGTGACCAGGGTTTTCAGGCGGTTTGCCTGTCCCTGTGGCACAGCCACCACAATCGGGCGCGGACGCCCCAACGCCACCTGGCTGTCTTTGCCTTTGTAAACCGCAGGGGTCACCACCGCCTGGTTGGCGTCAAAAAGTTTGATCCCGTCGTAGGCGGTGTAGCCCCAATTCAGGAGCTTTTGCGCCTCCTCAGCACGGGCGTTTTCGCTGCTCGCACCCAACACGATGGCCAGCAATCGACGCCCAGCCAAATTGGGGAAGTCACGCTTGGCGGTGGCGACCAAGCAAAAACCAGCGGCATCGGTGTGGCCGGTTTTCAAGCCATCCACCGTGGGGTCGCGGAACAACAACAGGTTGCGGTTGGTGTCGTTGGCGGCGGGTGTGCCTGGGTAACGGTATTTTTTGATGGCGTAATAAGCCACATCGTTGGGGAAGTCCTGCATCAAGCGGGTGGCCAAGATGGACAAGTCGCGGGCGGTGGTGGTGTGGCCAGGCTCGGTCAAGCCCTCTGGGTTTTTGTAGCCGGTGTTGTTCATGCCCAAGGCCTTGGCCTGGGCATTCATCATCTCGACAAAATGCGCTGAGGTGCCGCCCACGCCTTCAGCCAGTGCCATGGTGGCGTCGTTGCCGGATTGAACAATCATGCCCTTGATCAGGTCCTCCACGGGCACCTGCATTTTGGGGTCGATGAACATGCGCGAACCGGGCATCTTCCAGGCTTTGGGGCTGACGGAGAAAGTTTGCTGCAAACTGATTTTCTTGTTGCGCAAGGCGTCAAACACCAAATAAGCGGTCATGAGCTTGGTCAGCGATGCAGGCTCGACCGCCGAGTCGGCGTCTTTTTGCGCCAGCACTTGATTGGCCGTGACATCCAACAACAAATAGGCGCGCGCAGCAATTTCAGGCGCTTGAGGCACTTGAGCTTGCACGGTGACGCTGAAAGACAAAACCAAACACCAAAGGAGAACCAGTTTTTTCATGAATACCGCTGAGATAAGTTGATGGCTCGTCAGGCCCGGAGGTGGCGCAAGGCCAAAGATTTAAGCAAGGTCAATTGTCCATGAAAGAAATGACCGCCTGTAGGCACCACGGTCACAGGTAACAACTGTGGCCTGGCCCAGTCCATCACACCTGCCAAAGCCACGGTGTCGTCGAGCTCGCCATGAATCACCAACGCTTGATCGTGCGCATCCACAGGCAATGCAGGTGCTGGGAATTTGGGCACGGCCGTGCCCACCAAGATGGTTTTTTGCACCCGCCCGCTGGGCCACAAAGCGTGAAGCGCCTGGCAAGCCACAAAAGCGCCAAATGAAAAACCAGCCAAGGCCAAGGGGCCAGCGGGTGCCACCTGCTGGATCACATTCAGCAGGTCCTGGGTCTCACCAACACCCTCGTCATGAACGCCCTCGCTTTGCCCCACACCGCGAAAGTTGAAGCGCAAACAGTTCCAGCCGCTTTGAACAAAAGCGCGGGACAAGGTTTGCACCACCTTGTTGTCCATGGTGCCGCCATACAAAGGATGGGGGTGGGCTATGACGGCCAAGCCTTTGGCGTTGGCGTCTGCTGGGTCAAGAACGGCCTCGACCTGGCGGCCATCGAGCTGCAAATTCAAGGCTTGCGACGCAGCCATGTGTCAGCGCCCAACGCTGTCGGGCAGTCGCAGGCGCTCGACGATTTGCCCTTGCTTCAAATGGCTGTCGATGATTTCATCCAAGTCGTGTTGGTCCACATAGCTGTACCAAACGGCTTCGGGGTAGACCACCAGCACCGGCCCGCCAGCGCATCGATCCAGGCAACCGGCTTGGTTGATGCGCACCCCGCCTTGACCATTCAAACCCTCTTCTTTGATGCGGATTTTGCAGTGTTGAAAAGAGGCCTTGGCCTGGTGGTTGGCGCAACATTCATTGGGCTGGTCACGTTGATTCAGGCAAAAGAAGACGTGGTGTTTAAAGTAACTTGGTTCCATGCCTTGATTTTAGGTGCGGGTTTGGCGATGCGTCTTGGGCATGAGCCATCGCACCACGCCCCAGACCAAGACCGCCCAAGGCCACAACCAATTGAGCCATTGGGTCAGGCCATGAAAACGGATGAAGCGCCCCTGCTCCCAGGTTTGCAAGGTTTGGGCGAAATAGGCGCTGGTGTTGAGTTGGTTCACCCACATGAGCAACAGCAGCTGGGCCAACAGCATCAAGGCCAATATCCAACGACTGGAGAGTTTGATGGCCAACAAACTCAGCAAAGCCCCCACCGCAAGACCCCCAAACACCTGCGGGTTGAACCAAAACAAGGCGTGTTCTGGCCCATAGGTGAGCGCCGCAGACAGGCAATTGGCCAGCGCGGCCATGACCACCACCGCCAACACCACCTTCAGCCTTTGGTTCAGATGGCGCACCGCGCTCAAGCCCAGCAAGGCAGGCACCATCAAGCCCAATGCCACGCAGACCAACTCCATGCGTGGCGACAAGGTTTGGAAAAAACCATCGGGCGGTATCTGCTGCAACCATTGCCAGCCAGGGAAATCTTGCAACAAACTGGCGCGCAATCGCTCCAGCACCTGGCCCAGGCCCAGCGGCACGCTGACTGGGAACAACAGGGCCAACGGCCACAAGGCCATGAGCACCAAACTGGCACTGGCGTCGGGGGTCAGCCATTGACGGCGAAACTGAGCCCAGTGGTAGAGCCAGCCGCGGCGCTCCAACACGATGGCCAGCAAACCACCCAACAAACCACCCAAGGTGTTGCAAAGCCAATCGACCGATGACGGGACCCGCACCGGCAAGAAACTCTGCAGACTTTCCATGGCCAAGGACAAAGCGCAAGAGACCAACCAAGCCAACAGCAAGGAAGGGATGCGACCCAAGCCACTGCGCAAGGCCGCCAAGGACAACCAAAAGCCCAGTGGCGCATAGCCCAACACATTGCTCCAGACATCAAAGCTGGAAAAGTGTTTGGGCCACGGGGCGTCAATGAACGACCAGGGGGCAATCTCTTGGTTGCGCCAGTCTTCAAAGGGATACAGGCTGGCATACACAATGACCAGCACGCACAACCAAGCCAAGGTCCAGGCCGTGGTTCGGCGTTGCGGTTTCACCATGGCGGCTTAAAAGGGCTTGACCACCACCAGCACCACCACGGCCACCATCAGCAGCACTGGCAGTTCATTGAACCAGCGGTACCAGATGTGGGAATGCTGCACCTCGCCCGACTCGAAATGTTTCAGGTGGCGCATGCACAGGTGGTGATAAGCCAAGGTCACCAGCACCAGGGCCAGTTTGGCACTCATCCAGGGGGCTTGCGGGTTGCTGCCAATGCCATAGCCCAGCCACAACCACAGCCCCAGGCCCAGCGCGGGCACCATGAGGATGGTCATGAAGCGCATGAGTTTGCGGGCCATCAGCAACAGGCGCTCGTGTTCGGCAATCGACCCAGGTGCCACCATGGCGAGATTGACAAAAATACGTGGCAAATAGAACAAACCAGCGAACCAACTGGCCACGAAAACGATGTGAAAGGCTTTGATCCAGAGCATGGCCACAGTTTAGTGCCTGCATCTTGGTGCACAATTTCCGCATGACCATCCCTACCACCTTCCCTGCCACCCGTCTGCGCCGCCTGCGCCGCGACGATTTCACCCGCCGCCTGGTGCGCGAAAACACCCTGAGCGCCAACGACCTGATTTACCCGGTGTTCGTGCTGGACGGTGAAAAAAAGCGCGAAACCATCGCCTCCATGCCGGGTGTGGAGCGTCTGAGCCTGGACCTGCTGCTGCCCGTGGCCGAGCAATGTGTGAAGCTGGGCATCCCTGTGATGGCCTTGTTTCCCGTCATCGACCCCAGCCTGAAAACCCCCGACGGCCGCGAAGCCTTGAACGAAAAAGGCCTGGTGCCCCGCGTGGTGAAAAGCCTCAAAGCCCACTTCCCTGACCTGGGCGTGATGACCGACGTGGCGCTTGACCCATTCACCAGTCACGGCCAAGACGGCTTGTTGGACGACACGGGCTACATCTTGAACGACCCCACCGTGCAGGTGTTGGTGCAGCAAGCCCTGACCCAAGCCAACGCCGGTGTGGACATCGTCGCGCCCAGCGACATGATGGACGGGCGCATTGGCGCCATCCGCCAGTTGCTGGAAGCCCAAGGACATGTGCACACCCGCATCATGGCTTACAGCGCCAAGTACGCCAGTGCGTTTTATGGTCCGTTCCGTGACGCCGTGGGCTCGGCGGGCAACCTGGGCAAGGGCAACAAAAAGGTCTATCAAATGGACGCTGGCAACTCGGACGAGGCCCTGCGCGAGGTGGCCATGGACATCGCCGAGGGTGCTGACATGGTGATGGTCAAGCCTGGCATGCCTTATTTGGACATCGTGCGGCGGGTGAAAGACGAGTTCAAGGTGCCCACCTTCGCCTACCAAGTCTCAGGCGAGTACGCCATGCTCAAAGCCGCTGCGCAAAACGGCTGGCTGGACCATGACGCGGTGATGATGGAGAGCCTGCTGGCCTTCAAACGTGCAGGCGCCGACGGCGTGCTGACCTATTTCGCCATCGCCGCTGCTGAACAATTGCGTCAACAAGCCTGAACTTCAAGCGCCCAGGTGCTGGATGAAAAAGCCCAGGGTGCGCTCCAAGGCCAAATCGGCAGCCTCGGCGTTGTAAGAGCCTCGGTGGTCGCAGTTGAAGCCGTGGTCCGCCGCATACACCTCCACCTGTACCTGGGGCTGAGCGCTTTTAAAAGCCGCCACCGTGTCCATGGGAATAAGGGCATCTTGCTCGCCAAAATGGGCCAGCACAGGGCATGAAGGTTGTTGATCTCGCTCGGCAGGGGCAGTCATGCCGCCGCCGTAGTAGCTCACTGCCGCACTCAAACCTTGTAACTGCGTGGCCGCACGCCAAGCCAACAAGCCACCCCAGCAATAACCCACCACACCCACCTTGCCATTCGAGGCCTGCGCTGCATGGTCAATGGCGGCTTGCACATCGGCCAACACACCAGGCGCAGGCAAGGCCTCGGCGAGGTTTTTGAACGCACGGCCTTTGGCAATGTCCTCGGGCGTGTAGCCCAGGTTGACGTCTGTGTGGACCCTGGAAAAAGTGGCGGGGGCAATGGCGAAAAAACCAGCCATGGCAAAGCCATCGGCCACGGCGGTGATGTGCTTGTTGACGCCAAAAATCTCTTGCAAGATGACCACGGCCGCACGGGCCTTGATGTTGGGTTGGGCCACATAGGCCTCGCTCACAAACCCGTCTTTGGCGCGGATGTCGATCAGGTGTCCCATCTGCGGCCCCTTCAGCCTTGTTGCAAGCGGCGCTCTAAAAAATCCAAGCGGTCTTGGCCCCAAAACAACTCGCCTTGCACCACATAGGTGGGCGCCCCAAACACGCCCAAGCCCAAGGCCTCGTTGGTATGCGCTTGGTAGCCTGCTTGGGCATCGGCTTGCAAGGACTCGGCCAAGCGACTGGCGGACAAGCCATGTTCCTGCAGCAGTTCAGCCAGCACCGCATGGTCGGCGATGTTGCGCTGTTCGGCCCACACCGCCGACAGCGCTGCGCCACAAAGGGCCATGGCCGCCTCTTGTCCATCGTGTTGTTCAACCGTGATGATCAATCGGGATGCGTCATCGCCAGACACCGGAAAGAACTGGGGATGCAAATTCAATGGCAGTTGCAGGTGTTTGGCGAAACGTTGCAACTCGACCAAGCGGTAGGCCTGGCGCTGCGGCGGGCGCTGCCCCACAGGCAAACCGCCACTGGCTGGGAAGATTTGCCCGCCAATGTCCATTGGCTTGACACGAATCTGCGCACCATGGGCTTTGGCCATGGCCTGCAAACGGGCGTGGCCCAAATAAGTCCAAGGACTTTGCGGAGCGAGGAAATAATCGATGGTCAAAGGCATGGCGTCTTTCAGTCGTGTTATCTTTTTCGTTGCCCACTGCCGTGGGGCACTGTTGCGGCATCCTACTATTTTGTGCAGGCCAGACCCGCACCTTGGAGACACTTTGAGCCAGGCCAAACAACCCGTTTTACTCGTCACCGGTGGTGGTCGTGGCATTGGCGCAGCCACCGCCCTCTTGGCTGCCCAGCAAGGGTGGGCAGTCGCTGTGAACTACACCCAAGACGCCGCGTCCGCGACCAAAGTGGTTTCACAGATTGAAGCTGCAGGCGGTCATGCCCAGGCCTTTCAAGCCGATGTGGCCGAAGAAGACCAGGTGATGGCCATGTTCAAGGCGATCGACCAGCGCATGGGCAAGCTTTCGGGCTTGGTCAACAACGCTGGCGTGGTCGATGTTTACGCCCGTGTCGACGAGATGAGCGTGGCCCGTCTTCGCCGCATGTTCGATGTCAATGTGCTGGGCAGTTTCATTTGCGCCCGTGAAGCGGTGCGGCGCATGAGTCGCAAGCATGGCGGCAGTGGCGGCAGCATCGTCAATGTCTCCAGCGCAGCCTCGCGCATTGGCTCGCCTGGCCAGTATGTGGACTACGCCTCGGCCAAAGGCGCGATCGACACCTTCACCCTGGGACTGGCCAAAGAAGTCGCCGCCGAGGGCATCCGGGTCAACGCTGTGCGCCCTGGCTTGATTGACACAGAGATCCACGCCTCGGGCGGTTTGCCCAATCGGGTGAAAGACCTGCAACACCTGATTCCCGCTCAGCGCGGCGGCACAGCCGAGGAAGTGGCGCAAGCCATCGTCTGGCTGCTGAGCGACGCGGCGAGTTACACCACCATGAGCTTGCTTGACGTCTCGGGAGGCCGCTGATGGCCGACATCCAGTTCTATTGGGAAGACTTCGCGGCAGGCCAGGTGCGCGACCTGGGCACCATCAGCCCCAGCCGCGAAGAGATCATTGCCTTTGCCACCCAGTTTGACCCGCAACCATTTCACTTGGACGACGAGGCTGCCAAGGCCTCGGTGTTTGGCGGCTTGTGCGCCAGCGGCTGGCACACCTGTTCCATGGCCATGCGCCTCATGGTGACCGGGTTGTTGCAGCAAACCTCCAGCCTGGGCTCCCCAGGTTTGGAAGGCATCAAATGGCTCAAGCCTGTGTTTCCTGATGACGTGCTGCGGCTGCAAACCACGGTGCTGGAGACCAAACCCATGGGGCGCCGCCCCGATGTGGGCATGACCCGCAACTTGTGGGAAATGTTCAACCAGCATGGCGACAAGGTGTTGCACATGGAGGGCTGGGGCATGTTCAGACGCCGCCACCCTGCACCGGTGGAGAACCCCTGATGGCCATGGACTTCAAACCCCTGATCACCTTGATGGCCGTGGTCAACCCATTGGCTTGCGTGCCTTTTTTCATCCACTACACCCAAGGCTTCACCCGAGCTCAGCGCCAGCGAACCATCTTGGTGTCCTCGTTCACCGCCTTTGCCGTGATTGCTGCCAGTGCCTTGCTGGGCCTGCAAATCTTGGAGTTTTTTGGCATTTCGCTGGCCAGTTTCCAGGTGGGGGGCGGCATGCTGCTGCTGACCTCGGCACTGTCCATGTTGAACGCCCAACCCGCCGAAGCCCGCGCCAATGCCGACGAGGTGCAAGACGCCGAAACCCGAGCCACCATGGGCGCCAGCATCGCGGTGGTGCCTTTGGCCATTCCCTTGTTGACCGGGCCTGCCACCATGTCCACGGTCGTGATTTACGCCGAGAAAGCCAAAACCATGTTGCAGCTGGGCACCTTGGTGGGCTATGGCGTGGTGATTGGTTTGGCCACGGCGCTGTGCTTTGCCATGGCGCCGCCCATCGCCCGTGTGATGGGCAAAACCGGCATCAATGTCATGACCCGCTTGATGGGTTTGATCTTGGCCGCGCTGGCCGTGGAAGTCATGGCCGACGGCTTTCACAAGCTGTTTCCGGTGCTGGCGCAAGGCCTTTGATCGCCACGCCTGGCTGACTTAATATTGGCGCTGCTACAAAGGGGACAGATTCATGGGCTTCATCATCGTGCTGGCAGCACCCGTTTTTTTCCTGCTCATCGGCTTGGAGTTTTGGTGGGGACGACGGTTGGCCCGTCTTGGCCGCGCCGCCGCACAAACCTACCGCTTGGACGACTCGATCAGCAGCATTTCGCTGGGCATGATCAGTCAAATCAGCGCCATCTTCACCCGCATGTTGCGCATTGGCATCTACACCTTGGTGTTCGAGCAAGTGGCCTTGTTTCCCGACGCTGCCTGGTGGAGCAGCTGGTATGGCGTGGTATTGGCACTGGTGTTTTACGACTTTTGCTATTACTGGTTTCACCGCGCCAGCCACGAGGTGGCGCTCTTTTGGGCGGGCCATGTGGTGCACCACCAAAGCCAGCACTACAACTTGTCAACCGCGCTGCGCCAGTCCACCACTGGCGCCATCACCAGTTGGATTTTTTACATGCCCATGGCGGTGGCGGGTGTGCCGCCGCTTATTTTTGGCATCGTGGCACTCATCGATTTGCTCTATCAATTTTGGGTGCACACCGAGCATGTGGGCCAACTGGGTTGGTTTGACCGCTGGTTTTGCTCACCCTCCAACCACCGGGTTCACCACGCGGTGAACGACGCTTATGTGGACCGCAACTATGGTGGTATTTGGGTGTTTTGGGATCGCATGTTCGGCTCGTTTCAGGCTGAAGACCCGCACAAGCCCTGCGTTTACGGCACCCGCACGCCCCTCAACAGCTGGGACCCGGCCTGGGCCAATCTGCAGGTGTATGCCGACTTGCTGCACAGCAGCTGGACCGCCAGACGCTGGTCCGACAAGCTCATGGTGTGGCTACGCCCGCCTGGCTGGCAAAGCGCCGACATGGCCTTGCACGCGCCCAAACCCGCCTTCAAGTTGCATCAACACACGCTCTTTCAACCGCAGCAAAGTCAAAGCGTATTGGCCACAGCAGGCGTTTGGTTTTTGGCATTGCTGGGAGCCACCATGGCTGTGCTGTGGAACATGGACCAAATGCCTTGGGGCCAAGCCGCCACCTGCGTGCTGGGCGTGTCTGCGGGTTTATGGGGCGTGAATGCCCTGCTGCAAAACCGCATCAGCCCCATGTTGTGCGCCTATGTGCAACTCGCCGCCTTGGCCACCGCCTCCCAGGTGATGGGCTGGGTGGAGCTGTATCAAATGTTCAAGCCCTTGGCGCTGCTGAGTTTGATGTTTGTTGGCTGGGCTGCAGTTGGTTTGGAGACCTCCACCAAAAACTGGTTGGTACGTGCGCTGGGTTTGTCTTGGCTGGGTGATGTGCTGCTGCTGTATCCCAGCATGTTCTTGGCGGGATTGGTGGCTTTTTTAGCCGCCCATGTTTGTTACATCGTCATGCTCAGCAAAGACGCGCCCTGGCTGCACAGCCGCCGTGCTTTGGCCTTGAGCATCTCGGCAGCGGCTGTGGTGTTTGTGATCTTGGATCAACACGGTTTGCCTGCCGACTTGCGTGTCCCGGTGGCTGCTTATGTCTTGGTGATTGCCACCATGGCCGCCCAAGCCTGGGGCCGCGCCAAGCACCTGGGCAGTGCTGCCAGCCGGTGGGTGGGCTGGGGCAGCGTGTTCTTCATGCTGTCAGACAGCTTGCTGGCGCTGGACAAATTTGTCAGCCCCTTGCCCCTGGCGGGATTGTGGGTGCTGGCCACCTACTATGTGGCGCAGGGCTTGATAGTGAGGGGGCGTTTGTCTTCGCCTTCTTAACTGAGTTTCTTCAACAGCAACTCATTCACCTGCGCCGGATTGGCCTTGCCTTTGCTGGCTTTCATGATGGGGCCGACCAAGCCGTTCAAGGCTTTGGCATTACCGGCTTTGAACTCTTCCACGTTCTTCGGGTTGGCGGCCAGCACCTCGTCGATGATGGCCTCTAGTGCACCGGTGTCGTTGATTTGTTTCAAGCCTTTGGCTTCGATGAGGGCGTCCACACGCGCTGCGTCAGCAGCAGCGTCATCCGCGTTCGAGCAGTCTTCAGACCACAAGGCATCGAACACCTGCTTGGCCGCGTTGTTGCTGATGGTGTTGTCGCTGATGCGGCCAATCAAGGCGGCCAGTTGTGCGGCGCTCACAGGCAGTGCGTCGAAAGAAGTTTCGCCGCTGTTCAAGCGGCGTGACACCTCGCCCATGATCCAGTTGCTCGCAAGCTTAGGCTGTCCGCAAGCCTTGGCGGTGGCTTCAAAGTAAGCGGCCATGGCCTTGCTTTGTGTCAATTGCGTGGCGTCGTACTCGGGCAAGCCGTATTGCGTGACAAAGCGCTCGGCCATCACCCGGGGCAATTCGGCCATCTCGCTTTTCACGCGATCCACCCAGTCGCGGCCAATCACCAGCGGGGGCAAATCGGGGTCGGGGAAGTAGCGGTAGTCGGCGGCGTCTTCCTTGGTGCGCATGGCGCGGGTCTCGCCGGTGTCGGGATTGAACAGCACCGTGGCTTGTTGGATGGCGTGGCCATCTTCAATTTGTTCGATCTGCCAGCGCACCTCGTAGTCGATGGCTTGCTGCATGAACTTGAAGCTGTTCAAGTTTTTGATTTCACGCCGGGTGCCCAAAGGCGCACCGGGTTTCCTGACCGACACATTGGCGTCGCAACGGAACGAGCCCTCTTGCATATTGCCATCGCAAATGCCAATCCAGGTGACGATTTTGTGCAGCTCTTTGGCATAGGCCACGGCTTCTGCGCTGCTGCGCATGTCGGGCTCGGTGACGATCTCCAACAGCGGCGTGCCAGCGCGGTTCAAATCAATACCCGTTTGAGCGATGAAGTCTTCATGCAGTGACTTGCCCGCATCCTCTTCCAAATGCGCCCGCACCAAGCGCACGGTTTTGCGAACCGTCTCTTTGCCCAACTCCATGAAGAAGGACACCTCACCGCCTTGCACCACGGGAATTTCAAACTGGCTGATTTGGTAGCCCTTGGGCAGGTCGGGGTAGAAATAATTTTTGCGCGCAAAGATGCTGCGCTCGGCGATGTGCGAACCCAGCGCCAAACCCAGCTGTATGGCGCGTTCCACCGCGCCCATGTTCATCACCGGCAAGGTGCCGGGCAAGGCCAAATCCACCGCGCAAGCTTGGGTGTTGGGTTCTGCGCCAAACGCGGTCGCGGCGCGGCTGAAAATTTTGCTCTGCGTGGAAAGCTGTGCGTGGGTCTCGAAGCCGATGACGACTTCGTAGCCGTGAACCAGTGGGGCGCTCATGCGGCACCTGCGGGTGTTTTCAAATGATGGTCGGTGTGCAGTTGGTATTGATGCGCCACATTCAACAACTTGGCCTCTTGCAAATAGTTGCCAATCAGTTGCATGCCCACCGGCATGCCCGCTTCGCCAAAGCCCACGGGGATGCTCATACCGGGCAGTCCAGCCAGTGAGGCGGGCAGGGTGAAGATGTCGGCCAAGTAATTGGCCAATGGGTCGGCTGACTTGTCACCCAGCTTCCAAGCCACGGTGGGGGCGACTGGGCCGGCGATCACGTCACACTGCTGGAAGGCTGATTGAAAGTCATTGGCGATCATGCGGCGGATTTTTTGCGCTTGCAAATAGTAGGCGTCGTAGTAGCCGTGCGAGAGCACATAGCTGCCAATCATGATGCGGCGTTTCACCTCGTCACCAAAACCCTCAGAGCGGGTTTTTTCGTACATGTCGGCGAGGTCGGTGAAGTCTTTGGCGCGGTGGCCAAACTTCACGCCGTCAAAGCGTGAGAGGTTGCTAGACGCTTCGGCGGGGGCAATGATGTAATAGACAGGAATCGACAAAGCTGTTCGCGGCAAAGCGATGGGCACCAGGGTGGCGCCTTGGCGCTTCAGGTCTTCAAGTGCTGCATCAACGGGGCCACGCACATCGGCCGCCAAACCATCTGCAAAAAACTCATTCGGCACACCCACACGCAAACCTTTCAAAGGCTTGGTCAAGTCGCGCGAAAAATCCTCCATCTTCACATCCAATGAGGTGGAATCGCGGTCCAAGTCGGGGCCACACATCGCACTCAAAAGTAAAGCGCAATCTTCGGCGCTGCGGGCCATGGGGCCGGCTTGGTCGAGGCTGGACGCAAACGCCACCATGCCATAGCGAGACGCGCGGCCATAAGTGGGCTTGATGCCGGTGATGCCGCAAAACGCCGCGGGTTGGCGAATAGACCCGCCGGTGTCGGTGCCGGTGGCGGCAGGGGTCAAACACGCAGCGACTGCCGCGGCGCTGCCGCCTGAAGAGCCGCCAGGGATACGGCTCACATCCCACGGGTTGGTGACCGCTTGGGGTTTGGCCGAGGGCACGGCCACGTTTTCATTGGCCGAGCCCATGGCGAATTCATCGCAGCTGAGTTTGCCCAGGCTCACCATGCCAGCATCAGCCAAGCGCTGCACCACGGTGGCGTTGAAGGGCGAACGGTAGCCTTCCAAAATGCGCGAACCGGCGGTGGTGGGGAAATCGGTGGTGACAAAAATGTCTTTGTGGGCAATCGGCACGCCCAGCAAGGGCGAGGTATCGCCCGCAGCCATGCGCGCATCTGCGGCCTTGGCTTGCGCCAAAGTGACTTCCGAGTCCACGCTCAAAAACGCGTGGTGCGGATTGCCGCCCAAACGCGCCAGCATGCGCTTGGCGAGTTCCACCGCGCTCAGCTCTTTCTTTTGCAACAGCGCCGAGAGTTGCGCCACGCCCAAAGTGTGTAGATCGGCCATGGCTTACTCGATCACTTTCGGCACCAAGAACAGGCCACGCTCCACAGCTGGTGCGCTGCGTTGGTTGGCTTCGCGTTGGTTGGTCTCGCTCACCACATCGTCGCGCAAGCGCAAAGCCATGCCATCGATGGCGCTGGGGGCGTGGGCGGCCAATTCGGCCAAGGGCATGGCGTCGATCGGGTGGGCCATGGGCACCACGCCAGAGGTGTCGACTTCGCGCATTTGCTCGACAACAGCAAAGAAGTTGTTCAAGCCTTCCAGCATGCGCTGGCTGGCGGGGGCGTCGAACGACAAGCGCGAGAGCTGCGCCAGGCGCTGGATATCGTTGGAAGTCAAAGACATAGAGATGAGGAGTCACAAGGCCTAAGGCCCAAGCTGCAGTAAGGGTGTTCAGGTATTATCTCGCCTTTGCTGGATTACCCAGAGAGGATTGTGATGTTTGGAGCATTTCGTCGGTATTTCTCCACCGACTTGGCGATTGACCTGGGCACAGCCAACACCCTGATTTATGTACGTGACCGCGGCATTGTGCTCGACGAGCCCTCTGTCGTGTCGATTCGTCACGAGGGCGGCCCGCAAGGCAAGAAAAGCATTCAAGCCGTTGGCCACGAAGCCAAGGCCATGTTGGGCAAGGTGCCTGGCAACATCGAAGCCATCCGACCCATGAAAGACGGCGTGATCGCCGACTTCACGGTCACCGAGCAAATGCTCAAGCAGTTCATCAAGATGGTGCATCCCCGCTCGCTGTTGAAGCCCAGCCCTCGCATCATCATTTGCGTGCCCTGCGGCTCCACCCAGGTGGAGCGTCGTGCCATTCGCGAATCCGCTTTGGGGGCAGGCGCCTCCGAGGTGTATTTGATTGAAGAACCCATGGCAGCCGCCATTGGCGCAGGTTTGCCTGTGTCTGACGCCTCCGGCTCCATGGTGGTCGACATTGGCGGCGGCACCACCGAGGTGGGCGTCATTTCCTTGGGCGGCATGGTCTACAAAGGCAGTGTGCGCGTGGGTGGCGACAAGTTTGACGAAGCCATCAT
>CANGHG010000039.1 GCA_947453645.1 Comamonadaceae bacterium | reverse complement strand
TGGCCCGCAGTGGTTTGTCCAATATCCACCCTGTGGCGATTGCCCATGAACGCGATGAGCGCATCAAGCGTTTGCGCGGCAAGATGGACCGTGTGCTGGTGGATGCGCCATGCACAGGCTTGGGTACTTTGCGCCGCAACCCCGATTTGAAATGGCGGCAAACCCCGCAGGCGGTGGCCGAACTCTCTGTCAAACAAGCCGCCATCTTGGCCAGCGCAGCGCGTTTGCTCAAATCTGGCGGTCGTTTGGTCTACGCCACTTGCAGTTTGCTGCCCGAAGAAAACGAGCAAATTGCCCAGGCCTTCAGCGCTGCACACCCCCACTTTAAACCGCTGTCAGTGAAAGACTTGTTGACCGATCTTGACGTGGGTCAAGCCGCGAGTTTGTGTACCGCGGATGATTTGTATTTGCGCCTGTGGCCACACCGCCATGGCACCGATGGCTTCTTTGCAGCTGCATGGGTGGCCGCATAAAATTGAGTTTTACCGCGTAGAAGGATTTGAATGATGTTGCTCAATTGGCTCGCCTATGGCTTGTGGCATTTGTCGCCCTGGCAACTGGTCTTGTTCACCTTGGCCATGACCCATGTCACCATTGCCGCGGTCACCATTTACCTGCACCGCCACCAAGCCCATCGTTCACTCGATTT
Source organism: Comamonadaceae bacterium (assembly GCA_947453645.1). Lineage (GTDB taxonomy): Bacteria > Pseudomonadota > Gammaproteobacteria > Burkholderiales > Burkholderiaceae_C > Limnohabitans. The sequence continues at coordinate 14,549 of CANGHG010000039.1, read as the reverse complement.
GCATTGGCTGCCTGCTCACTTTTTCCGCTTTTGGTTGTGGCTGACCACAGGCATGACCACCAAAGCGTGGGCATCGATTCACCGCAAGCACCACGCCAAATGCGAAACCGAGGAAGACCCGCACAGCCCGCAGGTATTTGGTATCAACAAGGTGTTTTGGCAGGGCGCAGAGCTGTACCGCCAAGAAGCCGCCAATGCAGAAACCTTGCGCAAATACGGCCACGGCACGCCTGACGATTGGATCGAACACCATTTGTACTCACGCTTTTCTTGGCAAGGTTTGGGCCTCATGCTCATCATCGACCTGGCTTTGTTTGGCGCCATTGGCCTCACAGTCTGGGCGGTGCAAATGTTGTGGATTCCAGTCACAGCGGCAGGCGTCATCAATGGCATTGGCCACTATTGGGGCTACCGCAACTTTGAAGCACCCGACGCCAGCACCAACATCTCACCTTGGGGCATCCTCATTGGCGGCGAAGAGTTGCACAACAACCACCACACCTATCCCACCTCGGCCAAGTTGTCGGTCAAGTCCTACGAGTTCGACATTGGCTGGCTTTACATCCGCATCTTGGAAACACTGGGCTTGGCACATGTGAAAAAGACACCGCCCAAAATCCACTATGCCGATGTCAAACCTGTGGCCGATGAACAAACCCTTGAAGCCTTGGTGGCCAACCGCTATGAGGTCATGGCGGGCTATGCACGGCAGTTGAAGTTGGCATTGAAAGAAGAATTGGCCAGTTTGCCCAAATTACCTACCGAAGCGGTGCTGACTGCGGCCAAGCGCTGGATGCACCGCGACGAGGTGCAAGTCCCCGAACCATGCCGCGCCTTGCTGGCCCAAGCCCGCGCTGCATTGCCTGATGTGGACACCATGGTGCGCATGCGTGAGGAGTTGCGCCAACTGTGGCTCAACACCCATGCCAGCCAAGCGCAGTTGGCGCTGGACTTGCAAGCTTGGTGCCGCCGTGCTGAAGGCAGCGGCGTGAAGGCTTTGCGCGACTTCTCCATGCAACTTCGTGCGGTCTCTGTCTGAAAGCCATGACCATGAACATCAAGTCCCTGCTTCTACCTGCCTTGCTGCTGTGCGCCAGTTTGTCATGGGCGCAGGAGCAAGGACGTGTGCTCTCCAGCACCCCGGTGGTGGTGCAAGGCAGTGTGCCGCCGCAAACCGCTTACAACGTGGTCTATGAATACGCGGGCCAGCAGTATTCGGTGCAATTTCCTTACGACCCAGGGGCGTATGTCAGCTTGCAAATTGCACCCGTCGTTCAGGCACCTGTGGTGCAAGCCCCGCAACCGGTCTATGTGCAAACACCACCACCCGTGACTGTGATCAACCCGGTGTTGGTGTCACCCTACCCTGGCCCTTATTACTACGGCCCGCCGCCTTTCACCTTCAATTTGGGTTTTGGCTATTACCGTCATTTCCGCCGCTGAATCCGGCGCAGACAACAAAAAACCCGCCTAGGCGGGTTTTTTGTTGGAGCAAGCCAGAATTACTTGAGTTTGATCTCTTTGTATTCCACGTGTTTGCGTGCCTTGGGGTCGAATTTCATGATCGACATTTTTTCGGGCATGGTTTTCTTGTTTTTGCTGGTGGTGTAGAAATGACCGGTGCCAGCAGTTGATTCCAGCTTGATTTTTTCGCGTCCGCCTTTGGAAGCCATGATGAAGTCCTTTCGAAGTCGGTGGAAATTAAGCTTGGCCGCGTGCGCGCATGTCTGCGATCACAACGTCAATGCCTTTTTTGTCAATCAAGCGCAAAGCTGCACTGGACACGCGCAAACGAACCCAACGGTTCTCGGTTTCCACCCAGAAACGACGGTATTGCAAATTGGGTAAAAACCGACGCTTGGTGCGGTTGTTGGCGTGGGAAACATTGTTTCCGGTCATGGGGCCTTTGCCCGTTACTTCACATACGCGTGCCATGTAGACACTCCTTCTTTAAACAGTCCGAATGCATCAAAGCATGTTCAGACTTGACCTCGCCAAAACGGGGGGCGGTATCCCCTGGATGAAATCCACAGAGCCAAAGAGTGTAACCCGAAATAACCAGGTCGCCGGATGGGAACTTATTGCTCTAAAAAGCGTTGAGCGTCCAAGGCGGCCATGCAGCCCGTGCCAGCGCTGGTGATGGCTTGGCGATAAACATGGTCTTGCACATCACCAGCGGCAAAAATGCCCGCCACGCTGGTCTGGGTGGCCATGCCTTGCAAACCGCTGTGAGTGACGATGTAGCCGTCTTTCATGGTCAATTGGCCTTCAAAAATGCCCGTGTTCGGCTGGTGGCCAATGGCGATGAAGCAGCCGTGCACCGCCAAATCGCGGGTGCTGTTGTCCTGCACATTTTTCAGGCGCACGCCAGTGACGCCAGAGGCATCCCCCAAGACTTCGTCCAACACACTGTGGACTTCGAGGACGATCTTGCCGGCTTTCACCTTGTCCATGAGCTTGTCGATCATGATGGCTTCGGCCTTGAACTTGTCGCGGCGGTGAATCAGGTGCACTTTGGTGGCGATGTTGGAGAGGTAGAGGGCCTCTTCCACGGCGGTGTTGCCGCCACCCACCACACACACGGCTTGGTCACGGTAGAAAAAACCGTCACACGTGGCACAGCCCGAGACGCCACGGCCCATGAACGATTGCTCAGAAGGCAGGCCCAAGTACTTGGCCGAAGCGCCAGTGGCGATGATGAGTGCGTCACAGGTGTAGGTGCCGCTGTCGCCCATCAGGGTGAAAGGACGCTTGGAAAAATCGACCTTGTTGATATGGTCAAACACCATCTTGGTGTTGAAGCGCTCGGCATGTTCGAGAAAACGCTGCATCAGGTCGGGGCCTTGCACGCCGTGCACATCGGCGGGCCAGTTGTCCACCTCGGTGGTGGTCATGAGCTGGCCGCCTTGGGCCATGCCAGTGATGAGCGTGGGGTTGAGATTGGCGCGGGCGGCATAAACCGCGGCGGTGTAGCCTGCTGGGCCTGAGCCCAGGATGAGCACTTTGCTGTGTTGTAGGGGAGAAGTCATGACTAGATTTTAAGATGCGTCCTGCAAACTGTCCCAAGTGCGCCCTGTTAAGCTTATCAACGGCAATGACTTACTCTTTAAACACCCTCAATCACTCCAAGGAAACGCCCCCCGAAATCACGGGCTGGCAGCGTTTCGTCCAAGAAATCGCGCTCACGGTAGGCTTTGTGGTCTTGCTGTTTTGGCTCATCGCCATGCTCAGCCACAACCCGCAAGACCCCGCCTGGACCACCTCGGGTTCCAGCGCGGTGGCAAACAACTGGGGTGGACGCATCGGTGCCTCCATCAGCGATTTGGGCTATTTTGTGGCGGGCTATTCCATTTGGTGGTGTTTCCTGGCGGCCATGGTCAGTTGGCTCACTGCCTTGGCGGTGCGTTTGCGTGGCGAAGAAGCGCCAGTTCATGCCGCTCATGTGTGGCGCTTGACGCGCTGGGCTTTTTGGAGCGGCTTGGTTTTGCTGATGTTGGCCAGCACCGGTTTGGAATACACCCGCCTGTATCGTTTTGAAGCCCGCTTACCAGGGCACCACACGGGTGGCATCTTGGGCTATATGGTGGGAGGCACTGCAGACAAATGGCTGGGCTTCAATGGCTCGGGCATGGTGTTCATTGTGTTCATGGTCATTGGTTTGTCATGGGTGTTTGGTTTTTCATGGGTGCAGTTGGCCGAGAAAATTGGGGCCAGTCTGGACCAGTGGATGCAAGCCAGGCGTGAACGCCGTGAAATGGAAGAGGACATGGCCTTGGGGCAAGCTGCAGCCAAAGAGCGTGAGGGCGTGGTTCAGGTCGAGCGTGAAGAGCTTGACGAACCCCAACACCATGTGCCCATTCGCATCATGGTCGAGCCCGAACCCGCGCCTGCCCCCAAGAGCGAGCGGATTGCCCGCGAACGTCAAAAGCCTTTGTTCAACGACATGCCCGACTCGCGCTTGCCCCAAGTGGACTTGCTGGATGATGCGCAAGGCCGTCAAGACTCGGTGGATGCCGAAACCATCGAATTCACCAGTCGCTTGATCGAGAAAAAGCTGCGCGACTTTGGCGTTGAGGTGAAGGTCTTGGCGGCAGCGCCTGGCCCGGTCGTGACCCGCTATGAAATTGAACCCGCCACAGGGGTGAAAGGTTCGCAAATCGTGAACCTGGCCAAGGATTTGGCCAGGTCGCTGTCCATGGTGTCCATCCGCGTGGTGGAAACCATTCCCGGCAAAAATTTCATGGCGCTGGAATTGCCCAACGCCAAGCGCCAGTCTATTCGCCTGAGCGAAATTTTGGGCTCGTCGGTGTACAACGAGGCCAAGTCCATGCTGACCATGGGCCTGGGCAAGGACATTGGCGGCAACCCTGTGGTGGCTGATTTGGCCAAGATGCCCCATGTGCTGGTGGCCGGTACCACCGGCTCAGGCAAGTCGGTGGGTATCAACGCCATGATCTTGAGCCTGCTCTACAAAGCCGAGGCGCGCGATGTGCGCTTGCTGATGATCGACCCCAAGATGCTGGAGATGTCGGTTTACGAAGGTATTCCGCATTTGCTGGCCCCCGTGGTGACCGACATGCGCCAAGCCGCTCACGGTTTGAACTGGTGTGTGTTCGAGATGGAACGGCGTTACAAGCTGATGAGCAAATTGGGCGTGCGCAATTTGGCTGGCTACAACCACAAGATTGAAGAAGCCAAAGACCACGGCGACCTCCTCACCAACCCGTTCAGCCTGACACCCGACGACCCCGAACCCCTGGAACGCTTGCCCCACATCGTGGTGGTGATTGACGAATTGGCCGACCTGATGATGGTGGTGGGCAAAAAAATCGAAGAGCTGATTGCGCGACTGGCGCAAAAAGCCCGTGCAGCAGGTATTCACCTGATCTTGGCCACTCAACGCCCCAGCGTGGACGTGATCACCGGCTTGATCAAAGCCAATATTCCCACCCGCATTGCGTTTCAGGTGAGCAGCAAAATTGACAGCCGCACCATCCTCGACCAGATGGGTGCCGAGGCTTTGCTGGGCATGGGCGACATGCTGTATTTGCCCAGTGGCACAGGCTTTCCCATTCGGGTGCACGGCGCTTTCGTCAGCGACGAAGAGGTGCACCGCGTGGTCAGTTACCTCAAAACCCAAGGCGAACCCAATTACATCGAAGGCCTGCTCGAAGGCGGTACGGTCGAGGGCGAGTCCCAAGGCCCCGATTTGTTCGGTGAAACCGCTGGCGAAAAAGACCCGCTCTATGACCAAGCCGTGGAGGTGGTGTTGAAAAACCGCAAGGCCAGCATTTCCTTGGTGCAGCGGCATTTGAAAATTGGCTACAACCGCGCCGCCCGTTTGGTGGAAGACATGGAAAAAGCAGGCATGGTCAGCGCCATGAGCAGCAACGGCCAGCGTGAAATTCTGGTGCCCGCCAGGGCGGAGTGAGCATGATCAAACGCATGTTGTGGGCAGTCTTGGCGGGGTTGTGTTGGTCAGCCCAAGCCGACAGCTTGGACAGTTTGTCTCAATTTTTGAAGCAAACCCGCAGTTTGCGAGCTGACTTTGTGCAGGTGGTCACCACACCCGCCAAAGAAGGACGACCTGCCAAACCCAAATCCTCCAGTGGCAGTTTCGCCTTCGTGCGACCCACTGTGTTTCGCTTTGATTACAGCAAGCCTTATGTGCAAAACATCGTGGCCGACGGTCACAGCCTGTGGCTGTTTGACGCCGACCTGAACCAGGTGACGGTGCGCAACCAAGCCCAAGCCTTGGGCAGTTCCCCCGCCACCTTGATTGCCTCGGCCAACGACATCGCCACCTTGGGCAAAGAATTCGATTTGAAAGCAGCGCCTGCCGAAGATGGCTTGGAGTGGGTGATCGCCACCCCGAAGCAAAAAGATGGCAGCTTGCAAAAAGTTCGCATTGGTTTGCGCCCCGAGGCCGGACAGGTGGTGTTGAGCCAGTTGGACATCGTGGACGCTTTCGGCACCCGCTCGCAGATGCGTTTTGAACGGGTTGAGGTCAACCCCAGCAACTTGGGTATTGCTCAATTCAGCTTTGTGCCCCCCAAGGGGGCCGACGTGGTGCGGCCTTGAAACCTCACACGCCCCTGGCTGAGCGGCTGCGCCCACGCCATTTGGGCGAGGTGATTGGGCAGCAGCACATCTTGGGCGAGGGCATGGCGCTGCGGGTGGCCTTTGAGTCCGGGCAACCGCACAGCTGCTTGTTGTGGGGGCCGCCGGGGGTTGGCAAAACCACCATAGCCCGGCTCATGGCAGACGCTTTTGACGCCCAGTTTTTGGCCATCAGCGCGGTCTTGGGCGGTGTGAAAGACATACGCGAGGCGGTCGAGCAAGCGCAAGCTGCTCGCGACGGCTTGGAAAACCGCCGCACCATTGTGTTTGTCGACGAGGTGCATCGCTTCAACAAAAGCCAGCAAGATGCTTTCTTGCCCCATGTCGAATCGGGCCTGTTCACCTTCATCGGGGCGACCACCGAAAACCCCTCGTTCGAGGTGAATTCGGCCCTGTTGTCACGGGCTGCTGTGTATGTGTTGCAGCCTTTGTCTGAGGACGATTTAGCCCTAATTGTCGCCAAAGCCCGTGCCATTGACGCCGTGCCTGAACTTGAAGAAGCAGCCCAAAACCGCCTCATAGCTTATGCCGATGGTGACGCCCGCCGCCTGCTCAACACCTTGGAAACCTTGGCCGTGGCGGCACAGCGCGAAAAACTCGCCGTGGTGACCGACGTTTGGCTGATGAAGGTGCTGGGTGAGCGCATGCGCCGCTATGACAAGGGGGGCGAGCAGTTTTACGACACCATCAGTGCCTTGCACAAATCGGTGCGGGGCTCCGACCCAGATGCAGCGCTGTATTGGTTGGTGCGCATGTTGGACGGCGGCGCCGAGCCCAAGTACATGGCGCGGCGCATGATCCGCATGGCCGCTGAAGACATCGGTTTGGCCGACCCGAGGGCCCTGCGTTTGGCCTTGGACGCGGCTGAGGTTTACGAACGTTTGGGCTCACCCGAGGGGGAATTGGCGCTGGCCGAGTGTGTGGTGTATTTGGCGGTAGCGCCCAAGTCGAACGCGGTTTACAAGGCCTACAACGATGTGCGTCGGCTCATCAAGGCTGATGGCACAAGGCCTGTGCCGCTTCATTTGCGCAATGCACCCACCACACTCATGAAAGACTTGGATTACGGCAAAGCTTATCGCTACGCCCATGACGAACCCGATGCCTTTGCCGCTGGCGAGAATTATTGGCCCGATGGCATGAAACCACCCAGGCTCTATGAACCTGTGGAGCGGGGCTTGGAAATCAAGATTGCCGAGAAGATGCGAGCCTTGCGTGAGAAAAACCAGCAAGCCCGCAAAACTTAAGCGCTGGCTTTGTCGGCTTCACTGGTGAAGGCGTCGGCGAAAAAATCATCCTCGGACAAACCATGGCTCAGGTAGTCTTTGCGTGCCGAATCAACCACGATGGGCGCACCGCAGGCGTAGACCTGATAGCCCGATAGCTCAGGCGTGTCTTGCAAAACCGCTGCATGAACAAAGCCAGTTCTGCCAGTCCATGCGTCTGCTGGCAAGGCGTCTGACACCACGGGGATGTATTGCACATGGGGCATGAGCGGCAGTTGGGCCAACACCCAGTCGTTCATGTACAGGTCTGCGGGACGACGACCACCCCAGTACAGGCGGGTGGGGCGGGTGATGCCCTTGTGCTGCATGTGTTCCAGCAAGGCCTTGATGGGCGCAAAACCTGTGCCCGAGGCCAGTAGCACGATGGGGGACTGGCTGTCTTCACGTAAAAAGAAACTCCCGTGCGGTCCTTCCACCCGTTGAATTTCCTTTTCTTTCATGACGCCAAACACATGGTCGGTGAACTTGCCGCCAGGCATGTGGCGGATATGGAGTTCCACCTGGGGCTGACCGGTCACCAAGGTGTGTGGGGCCGTGGCCATGGAATAAGCGCGGCGCGATCCGTCGCGCAGCAAGAACTCGATGTACTGACCAGCGTGGAATTGCATGGCTTCGGTGGCGGGCAGTTGCAACACCACGCGCATGACATCATCCGAGAGTTTGTCCAGCGACTGCACTCGCACCGGCATTTTTTTGACTGGGAAGGCGTCAGCGCTGACCACTTGCCGAGACTGCAACACCACATCACTCCTGGCCGTGGCGCGGCAGGTGAGGATCAGGCCTTGCGCCAATTCCTCGGCGCTCAAGGCCTTGGCTTGGTAATCTGCCATCGTGACGTCACCTGAAACTTTTTGACATTTGCAAGAGCCGCATGCGCCGTCTTTGCAACCATAAGGCAGGCCTATGCCCTGGCGTATACCTGCCGCCAAGATGGTTTCACCCTCGTCGGTGGAAAAATGGCGACCGCTGGGCTGAACGACAATCTGATGCGACATCTTGAAAATCCTTGGCACTGAAAGCAACGAAAGCCGCAATTTTGCCCTCAAACCTCACACCGCTTGGCGCTTTGCCTGCGCGCTTTCGACGCCCGCGGGTTTTGATCGTGGGTTGTGGCGACGTGGGCTTGCGGGTGGCGTCTTTATTGAAAACCAGTGCCAGGGTGCTGGCCCTGACCAGTTCTCCAACCAAAATGGCCGCTTTGCAAGCGAAGGGCATCACGCCCTTGCTGGGCAATTTGGACCAAGCCATGAGCTTGCGCAGGTTGGCGGGCGTGGCCACCCACCTGGTGCACATGGCACCCCCGCCCTTGCAAGGCCACACCGACCCACGCACCCAATCGTTGGTGCAAGCGTTGGCACGGCGGTCATCCCCGTTCAGCGTGGTGTACGGCTCGACCAGTGGTGTGTATGGCGATTGCCAAGGTGCTTGGATTGACGAAACCCAAGGTCTCAAACCCGAGACCGACCGTGCCCAACGCCGGGTCGATGCCGAGGCATGGCTGAACGCCTGGGGCAAGGTGGGCGGCCCGCGTGTGCAGCTGCTGCGGATTCCGGGCATTTACGCCTTGGACCGCGAGGGCGGAACGCCACGTGAACGCTTGCTGCGCGGCACCCCCGTGCTGCAAGCGGCTGACGATGTGTTCACCAACCATGTGCATGCCGATGACTTGGCACGGGCCACGGTGCTGGCCATGTGGCGGGGCAAGCGCTTGCGGCCCTTGCATGTCTGCGATGACAGCGACTTGCGCATGGGCGACTACATGGACATGGCTGCCGACCTGTGGGGCTTGGCTCGTCCGCCTCGGGTCAGCCGTGCACAAGCGGTGCAACAACTGCCTGCCATGACCATGAGTTTCATGAGCGAATCCAGGCGCATGCACAACCAGCGCTTGAAACAAGAGCTTCGGATGAAACTGTCTTACCCCACCGTGCAAGAGGGATTGCTCGGTCAGCCTGTGCTCTAGCGCATGCCAATCTTGGCGTCGCCAAAGATGCCATTGGCTTCCTTGGGCAGGCTGCGCCAATATTGAGAGGTGGCTTGCACCGTGCCGCCCAAGGCGGCTGCGGCTTCCCAGCCCCAACGGGGTTTGTACAAAAAGCCGCGGCCAATCGCCACCATGTCGGCACTGCCCTCAGACAACACGGCCTCAGCTTGATGCGGGTCGGTGATCAAACCCACGGCGATGGTGGGCATGCCTGTTTTCTCTTTCACATGCTTTGCAAAAGGCACTTGGTAAGCAGGACCGATTTTGATTTGCTGTTGCGGCGCAATCCCAGCTGACGAAATATGGATGAAGTCCGCACCTGCTTGCTGGAGCAACAAGCTGAGTTCGGTGGTTTCTTCCAAAGTCCATCCACCCTCGATCCAATCGGTGGCGGACAAGCGCATGCCAAACGTGCCATCAAACACCTCGCGCATGGCTTTGAAAATCTCCAAGGGAAAGCGGGTTCGGCCTTCGAATGAGCCGCCATAGGCATCACTTCGCTGATTGGCGATGGGCGACAAAAACTCGTGCAGCAAGTAGCCGTGAGCGCCATGCAGTTCAATCATCTCCAAGCCCATGGCTTGCGCACGTTTGGCGGCATCGACAAAGGCTTGGTGAAGGGTTTTCAAACCAGCAGGGTCAATTTCATGCGGCGGTGCTTCGCCAGGCAGCAAGGCCAAGGGTGAAGGTGCAGCCGTGTCCCAACCGCCATGCGCTTTATCAATCATCATGCCGCCGTGCCAAGGTTGGGCACTCGAGCCTTTGCGCCCCGAGTGGGCAATTTGCAGGCACACAGGCACGGGGGGTGCAAGTCGGCGTGCACGCGCCAAGGTGTCTGCCAGCGCTTGCGCTGTGCTGTCATCCCAAATACCCAAGCAATTGGGCGTGATCCGACCTTGGGGTGTGACAGCCGAGGCTTCAATCATCAACAAGCCTGCACCACCGTTGAGCAAATTGGCCCAGTGCATCAAATGCCAATCGTTGGCTTGGCCATTTTCATGGCAGGCGTACTGGCACATGGGGGCGATCACGATGCGGTTGGGGATGGTCAAAGGGCCGCGCGGGGCATGGAAGGTGAAGGGCGAGAAAAGCAGGCTCATGGGCAAGGTTGTCGAGTCAAAAGCAACATCTTAAGCCGCAACAGCTCAAGTTTCACCATGCATCTGCCGATACATGCCATGTGAAAAGACCTTGCCTATGAAACAACGAACTCACTCTGCCACATGGACAGCTGCTTTGCTGTGCTTGGCCTTGTCCGCCTGTGGCGGCGGGGGTGGGAGTGCCAATGGCAGTGCAGCTGTGGCCAATTTACTCACAGGCCAGTTCATTGACAGCGCTGTCTCTGGTGTGACTTACGCCATCACTGCTGCAGATGGCACCGTGATCAAAGGTGTCACTGACCAGTCGGGCACATTTCAATACCAACAAGGTGGTTCGGTCAAATTTTCAATTGGCCCCATTGAGTTGCCGTCCACCTTGGGCGACAGCACTGTCACGCCATTGAGCATGGCCCAAGGTGTGGCAGGTCCAGTGGCCAGCAACGTGGCCTATTTTTTACAGTCGCTGGACTTTGATTTGGACCCCAGCAATGGCATCACCATTGACCCCAAGGTGGTCGATCTCAAGGCCATGTCGGCATTTGCAACCAGCAGCATCGACTGGACCCAACCCACGGCCTCGTTCATCAATAACGCCAATTTGAAGGCGCTTTGGGAGCAGGCCAAGGCCTTGAATGCCGCCAATTTGGTGGAGCCTGTGGTGCCCCCCAAAACACCCGACCAAACCGATCAGCATTTGGCCCAAACCTTGTTTGGTTCTTTGGACACCCAAGGCCCTCAAACCGAAGGGTGTGTGGTCAACAGTGGCATGTCCAAACCCAGCTATACCAATTTGTCCACCAATTTGTGGGCTGATTTGATGGCCAAACCCAAAGCGCCTGTTTATCCAGGTTGGATATATGACGGTCAGATCACCCAGGCGACGGCCTTGAGTGCACCTGCAGGCGATATGCGTGTTTACAAAGCCAACAGCGGTTCGGCGGAATACAAAGCCGCCTTGAAATCGGTTGACGTTGACAATGTCGATGCTGACTTGTGGCTGAAACACCAGTCCAACCCCAATGTGGTGTTGCGCATTGCAGCCAAAGAGCGTTTGGGGGGTGACTCTATTTACTTCCCCAGGTACACAGGAACCGCCATTTACCTGCACTATGTGGCAACAGACAGCAGTGCGTTGGAATTTCAATTTTCACCAGGTTTCGAATCGCAAGCTTTTTTCAGCTTCGTGGGCAACAACATCAGCACCTTCTACAGAGGCACGGCTGGCAAGGATGGTGTGTTGAACCAAGGCAATGACGATGGTTGGAATGAATGGTCGCAAGAACGCGGCGACAGTTGGCAGCGGCACAAGCCTGCATTTGCAGGCACAGCTGCGGACCCCAAATTCAACATCGCCGCTGTTCCTGCACGTGCGGCAGATGCCAATTTCCCACCCAATTTGCACAAAGGTGGCACCACGCCCATGGGCCGCGCACTGGGGACCACCAGTTGTATTTTGAAACCTGGTGGCTCGGTGCTGCTTTGGCGCAAGCCCAATAACGCCAGTGATTTGTTTTTCAGTCCGCTGGCCTTGCGCAACAGCGTGGGTGAATTGGCACCCGTCTATACCGATGCCAAGGGTTATCAGGGCTTTGCAGGCATTCGCGCAGGCATTCAAACTTTGCGGGTGCTTAAATAAAAAAACCGACCCTTGTGAGGTCGGTCTTGTTGCTCTAGCTGGTGCGGAGGCCGGAACCTAATTCGGCTTGCAAACCCCCATTAAATAAGGCTTTCCCTCAGTGTGGTTCAAAATGTGCCCCCAAATGTGCCCCCACACTGCAAAGGATGCCCCTCATGAAGCTGACAGACGCAAAGCTTAGAACCCTCACCACGCCCGGAAAATATTCAGACGGCCAAGGCCTCTATCTCGAAATCACGCCCGCTGGGGGCCAATATTGGCGGCTGAAGTACCGACACCTGAAGAAAGAAAAACGGCTTGCCCTAGGGGTCTATCCTGAAGTCACACTCAAGGAAGTCAGAGAAAAGGCGGCAACGGCTCGCAAAGACATTCAAGCGGGCATTGATCCAAGCGCGGCCCGGCAAGCTGAGAAACAAAGGAAATTAACCGAAGCCGAAAACACCTTGCAGGCTGTGGCAAGTGATTGGCTTCAACACCAATCGAACAAGTGGACACCCGATACCAAGGCCCGTATTTGGCAAACATTGAAAGCCGATTTATTCCCTTTGCTGGGTGACAGGCCGCTTGCCCTTATCAAGCCCAAAGAAATCATGCGGGCGGTGCAAAAAATCGAGACAAGGGGTGCGGCTGACCAAGCAAGCCGGGTGCTGCAACGGGCCAAGGCCATTTATCGGTGGGCGGCAACGCATGGCCGCATCGAAACCAATCCGATGCTTGACCTGGTACCCGGTGAAATTCTCAAGCCTAGGGAAGTCACGCACCGGGCCGCGCTGGGTGAACGAGAGTTGCCCGAATTCTTGCAACGACTGGAAAACTATGCGGGCGACCCCACGATCAAAAATGCACTGAAGCTGCTGATCCTCACGGCGACACGCCCGGGGGAAGTGCGCGGCGCTCGCTGGGATGAACTGCACTTGGATGATGCCCTGTGGGTGATACCCGCTGAACGCATGAAAATGCGACAAGAACATCAAATCCCCTTGTCACGGCAAGCCCTTGAAGTTATCGAGGCCATGCGGCCCCTCAGCAGTGACCGTGAATTGATTTTTCCATCGCCTACTTACCGATCCAAATCAATCAGCGAAAACACTTTCAATTCGGCCATGCGGCGCATGGGTTATGGCACGGCAACGGCGCATGGTTTTAGAAGCACATTCAGCACTATCACCAATGAACAAGACCGCACCATGGGCGATGTGGTTGAACGGGCATTGGCACACAAAGACCGAAACAAGGTGCGGGCCGCATATTTGCGAAGCACTTTCCTTGCTGACCGGGTAGGCCTCATGCAGTGGTGGGCCGATTATTTGGATCAGCGGCGCATCGGTGCTGAAGTGATTCAGTTGAAAGATCATCGGGCCGCATGATTTTTGGCCGAAAAACGGAAAAAAACGGCGGGGGCAACGGGGGCAAAACCTCGAAACTCAATAACCACGGGGCTTTGCAGTCGAAAACGGGCGACAAGCCAAACGGGGGCAAGCAGGGGGCAAAGCGGGGGCAACGGGGGCAAATACTGAATAGAGAGAGAGTTAAATCAATCTATTTCTATTATCTGAATTGCTTTGCACTTTATTGGAATTGAGCGCGAAAAAGGCCTTTCCTTGGCCCCCATTACCCGCACACTTGGCGAATTCAAGGCGGTATAGGGCCGCTGATTTTTTCAGAGGGAGCGCTTAATGGATGAACCAATCGAGCTATCAGCAATTCGGGATTTTTTACATGCCCAATCGGAAAAGAATTCAAGTATTTGGCATCTTGCAAGTTTGACAATGAAGTCCATTAAGGGGATGCCTGAAAACTTGGAAGCAGAAGCAACTATCACCGGAATTCAAGAAATTGCCGGATCATTAGCTGGGACATGGTTCAATTTTTGGAAAGGTTAGACAGTCAAATTGAACAAGAAACTTTGCTTAAAAAGGCTGACACTCATTGAACGCGATTTATACGGTATTCCTAAGTTAGGTAATCCGTATAAGTTATGCCTAACTTAGGCATACCTAATCTGCCACGCCTAGCCTGAGGCTGATCCCCAAAGGCGAAAGGCCGCACCCTCACGGCTTGGCGCTGGCACCCTTTGAGGATGCTTGGCGAGGGCTGGCATGGTCAATAAATCAAATAATAAAACCCAAAAAGAAATCAATATTGATGCGCTTAAGGATGAAAAATTTTTAATACTTGCACTTGATGAAAAGAACCCATCTACAAAAGATATCTTGGCATTTCATAATAAGGCTAGTGAAAACGCTCAAAAGCTACTTGACTTTTATTGGGGTACTGATCCTAAGAATCCGTGCACAGAATTAGAGGCCATACAAGAAACCTTAACGAGCAACCCAATTACTGATAGATGGCAAATCATTTATTTGATTGAGGCGGCTGGTAGTGTTGCATTGAAGCGAGGGTACTCAAAACATAAGGCTGAC
>CANGHG010000038.1 GCA_947453645.1 Comamonadaceae bacterium | reverse complement strand
TTGGCCGTGGTGGTGATACTGATATTGAGACCGCGCAGGGCATCAACCTTGTCGTACTCGATCTCGGGAAAAATGATTTGCTCTTTCACACCGATGTTGTAGTTGCCGCGACCATCAAAAGCGCGACCAGAAATACCGCGGAAGTCACGCACACGGGGCAAGGCCACGGTGACGAAACGGTCCAGGAATTCATACATGCGAACACCGCGCAAAGTAACCATGCAACCAATGGGTTGTTGTTCGCGGATTTTGAAACCGGCGATGGCCTTGCGGGCTTTCGTGACCACAGGTTTTTGGCCTGCAATTTTGGTCAGGTCACCCACGGCGTGGTCCATGACTTTCTTGTCGGCAACTGCTTCGCTCACACCCATGTTCAGGGTGATTTTGGTGAGACGCGGCACTTCCATGGGCGACTTGTAGCCGAACTTGGTGGTCAACTCAGGGACCACTTTTTCACGATAGTGTTGTTGGAGTCGTGCCATGTTCATGCCGCCTTGATGACTTCACCGCTGGACTTGAAGATGCGAACCTTCGAGCCATCGGCATTGATCTTGATGCCCACGCGATCGGCCTTGCCGGTGGTGGCGTTGTAAATGGCCACATTGGACTGGTGGATGGGCATTGTTTTTTCAATGATGCCGCCAGCAATGCCTGCCATGGGGTTGGGTTTGGTGTGTTTTTTCACCAAATTGATGCCGTCGATCAGCAAATGTGAATCATCTTGACGCGATGCAACCGTGCCACGCTTGCCTTTGTCGCGGCCAGTGATGACGATGACTTCGTCGCCTTTGCGAATTTTGTTCATGGTCTGGTCCTCAGAGAACTTCTGGCGCCAAAGACACGATCTTCATGAAGCGCTCGGTGCGCAGTTCGCGCGTGACCGGTCCAAAGATGCGGGTGCCGATAGGCTCCAACTTGGCGTTGAGCAACACTGCAGCGTTGCCATCGAATTTAACCAACGAGCCATCGCTGCGGCGAATGCCTTTGGCGGTACGCACCACCACTGCACTGTAGATTTCGCCTTTTTTGACGCGACCACGAGGCGCGGCTTCTTTGATGCTCACCTTGATGATGTCGCCCACGCTGGCATAACGACGCTTAGAACCGCCGAGCACCTTGATGCACAAAACGGACTTCGCACCGGTGTTGTCGGCGACCTCTAATCTTGATTCTGTCTGGATCATTTCTGTTTCCCAACTTATATCGCGCTTGCAAACCCCCAATGGGCTTATCCGCTCGATCAGTCTTGGGCCCGTCATTCGCGCCTCGAACCATTTCGTGGCACGCCTGTTTGGGCGTTGTTTTCTCTGCTGTTTGAAAAGCAGAGCCCGCTATTATGTCACAAGTTCGGGGTGAGTGCTGCTTTTTTTTATGGATATCTGCCCTTAAACCCTGAAACGCCATGTATTTCAAGCGCTTAGGGTGCCAGGGTGTAACTGGCTGCCAAGGCCAAGTAATCTGAAAGTGCTATTCGAGCACAGCTTTCGCTCTCCAATATAGACGCCACTTGCGCAGCCACAGCCGCAGATTGGCGAGCATCCAAGAACAAGGCCCTCGATCGCCTGGCCAAAACATCTTCCACGGTTCGGGCGTACTCATGGCGCACCGCAAACCTGACCATGGCCTCACTCAGCCCGTCCATGAGCCAATGATCCGCACCAGGCAAGGCGGCCACCCGCGTTTGTTCAGCGCCATACAGATGCATCCCTTGCGGCGCCATCAGGCTAACGGTTTGAGCGCGCTGTTGCTCAGCGCCTTGAAACGGGGGAGGCCTTTGACGCGGAAGCGCCTGCTGAGGCAGCAACTGGCTGGTGAGGCATTGCGACAAGACGTCCTGGGCCATGGCGCGGTAGGTGGTCCATTTGCCGCCAGTGACAGTGACCAAGCCACTTGCGCTCACGCTGACCGTGTGTTCGCGGCTCAAGCCTTTGGTGCTAACGCCTTCTTCTTGATGCGGTTTGACCAAAGGTCGCAAGCCTACCCAAACACTGCGCACATCCGAACGCTGGGGTGCCTTGGCCAAATATCGCCCAGACTCTTTCAAGATGAAAGCCACTTCTTCTTCAAAGGCGGCGGGCTCGCGCGGCATGTCACTGCGCGGCGTGTCCGTGGTGCCCAAAATAACCTTGCCCAACCAAGGCACAGCGAAAAGCACCCTTCCATCGGTGGTTTTGGGCACCAGCAAGGCGTGATCGCCTGGTAGGAACGCACGGTCCACCACCAAATGCACGCCTTGGCTGGGGGCCACCATGGGCTGAAGCGCAGTGCCCGAGCTTTGCGCATCGAGTTGTCGAATTTGATCGACCCAGACACCGGTGGCATTGATGACGCACTTGGCCTGGATGTTGAAGGTTTGACCCGTTTCATGGTCTTGGCAGACCAGTCCTTTGACCTGTCCAGCCTGGTGTTGCAGTTCGGTGACGGCGCAGTAATTGAGCAGCAAAGCGCCAGCTTTTGCGCCGGTGCGGGCCAAATTGATGGCAAAGCGGGCGTCGTCAAACTGACCATCCCAATATTGCACGCCACCCAACAAACCTTGAGCCTTGAGCCCTGGCATGCGCGAGCGCACGCTCTTGGCGCTTAAAAATTCGGTGGGTCCCAGACCATCAGCGCCGGCCAAAAAGTCATAGAGCTTCAAGCCAATGCCATAAAAAGCGCTTTCCCACCAACGGTATGACGGCATGACAAAGGGGATGGGTTGCGCCAAATGCGGCGCGTCGTGCAGCAACACCGAGCGTTCGTGCAAGGCCTCGCGCACCAGGCTGATATTGCCTTGGGCCAGATAACGCACACCGCCATGCACCAGCTTGGTCGAGCGCGACGAAGTGCCTTTGGCAAAGTCGTGAGATTCGAGCAAGACCACTTTGTAGCCACGCACACTGGCTTCCAGGGCCACGCCCAAGCCCGTGGCACCGCCGCCAATCACCGCCAAATCAAAGCTTTGAGGGTTCGCCAGTTGTTGAAGGAGTTCTGAGCGGGTCATGGGTGACTGACCAAAGTTGGGCCTGCGACAACCGCGCCGCAGACCCCCTGGACAGGAACGGCAAGCCACACGGCTTGCCGACTGTCAGGCTTTAGCGAACGCGACCTGCCTTCCACGCATTGAGCAGCGTCTCGTAGGCAATGGTTTCGCCTTTTGGTTTCTCATTGGCCAGCTTGGCCCAAGGTGCTGCCTTGTCGCTCAGGTACTTGGCGGGGTCACCTTTGGGATTGAGCTTGGGTGGGCAATGCGCCATGCCAGCTCGCTCTAAACGCGACATCACGTCGTCCATTTCATTGGCCAGGTTGTCCATGGCTTGTTGCGGTGTTTTTTCACCGGTCACAGCCACTGCCACGTTTTTCCACCACAGCTGAGCCAGCTTGGGATAGTCAGGCACGTTGGTGCCGGTGGGTGTCCAAGCCACACGCGCTGGACTGCGGTAGAACTCGACCAAACCACCGAGCTTGGGCGCCATTTTGGTCATGGCGTCTGAGCGAATGTCGGACTCACGAATGGGCGTCAAGCCAACCATGGTTTTCTTCAAGGACGTGGTTTTGGCGGTCACGAACTGGGCGTACAACCAAGCGGCGGCGGTTTTGTTGGCATCGTGGTCTTTGAAGAAGGTCCACGAACCCACGTCTTGGTAGCCGTTTTGCATGCCTTGCTTCCAGTAGGGGCCATTGGGGCCAGGCGCCATGCGCCATTTGGGTGTGCCATCGGCATTGACCACCGGCAAGCCTGGCTTGACCATGTCTGCGGTGAAAGCGGTGTACCAAAAGATTTGCTGGGCAATTTGGCCTTGCGCAGGCACCGGGCCGGCTTCACCAAAGGTCATGCCCACCGCTTCTTTGGGCGCGTATTTCTTCATCCAGTCCACATACTTGGTGAGAGCGTAGACGGCCGCAGGCGAGTTGGTGGCACCGCCTCTAGCGACCGAAGCGCCCACGGGGGTGCACTTGTCAGCGCCGACACGGATACCCCATTCGTCCACAGGCATGCCGTTGGGGATGCCAATGTCAGCCGTACCCGCCATGGACAACCAAGCGTCGGTGAAACGCCAACCCAGGGAGGGGTCTTTCTTGCCGTAGTCCATGTGGCCGTAGATGGGCTTGCCGTCAATGGTTTTCACGTCGTTGGTGAAGAACTCGGCGATGTCCTCGTAGGCACTCCAGTTGAGCGGCACACCGAGGTCGTAACCGTACTTGGCCTTGAATTTGTCCTTGATGTCTTTGCGTTCAAACAAATCGGCACGGAACCAGTAGAGGTTGGCAAACTGTTGGTCGGGCAATTGGTAGAGCTTTTTATCGGGCGCGGTGGTGAAACTCGTGCCGATGAAGTCTTTCAGGTCCAGGCCAGGGTTGGTCCACTCTTTGCCAGCTCCGGCCATGTAGTCGGTCAAGTTCATGATCTTGCCGTAGCGGTAGTGAGTACCGATCAGGTCGGAGTCAGAAATCCAGCCGTCATAAATGGACTTGCCTGACTGCATCGAGGTTTGCAGTTTTTCCACCACGTCACCTTCTTGGATCAGGTCGTGTTTGACCGTGATGCCGGTGATTTCGGTGAAGGCCTTGGCCAGGGTTTTGGACTCGTACTCGTGGGTGGTGATGGTTTCAGACACCACGGAAATTTCTTTCACCCCTTTGGCTTGCAGTTTTTTGGCGGCGTCAATGAACCATTTCATTTCGGCCATTTGCTTGTCTTTCGACAAGGTGGAGGGCTGGAACTCGTTGTCCACCCATTTCTTCGCCTCGGCCTCGCCAGCCCAAGCGCTGTGGCCCAACACCAGGGCCGCAGCGGCGAAGGCAATCGCACGGTATTTCAATTTCATGCCAGTCTCCTAAAAGTTTCCCCTTGCTCTGAGAAAACACGTGTCTTGGGGAAGTTGCAGACCGTGTCATGAATGGTCTGGCTAGCCCTTGCGCATCACAAGCACCAGCCATCCCGCACTCGCCAAGGTGGCCCACCAAATGGAAGGCTCCTCGTTCAATCCAAACCAAATCAGCATTTCCCCGGCCAAGCCGACAAACATCAGGTGCAGGTAAGCGCAACCCAATAGGCCGATGAACAAGCGGTCGCCACGGGTGGTGACCAGGGGCAAAAACCCTTTGCGCGCCACTGTGGGCGAGCGCCGCTCCCACACGGTCATGCCCACCAGCATGAGCACGATGCAGCCAAAGAAAACCGCAACCGGCGTGGTCCAAGCCATCCACTCAAGCATGGTGCTGTCTCCTGCTGTATGTCATACCCGCCCCATGGCAAAGCCTTTGGCGATGTAGTGCCTAACAAACCAAATCACGATGGCGCCCGGCACGATGGTGAGCACCCCCGCTGCAGCTAGCGTGGCCCAGTCCATGCCCGAAGCGCTGACGGTGCGGGTCATGGTGGCCACGATGGGCTTGGCGTTGACGCTGGTCAGGGTGCGCGCCAACAGCAACTCGACCCAGCTGAACATGAAACAAAAGAAAGCGGTCACGCCCACGCCCGCTTTGATGAGCGGCAAGAAAACTTTCACGAAAAACGCCGGGAAGCTGTAGCCGTCGATGTACGCGGTTTCGTCGATTTCGCGCGGAATGCCGCTCATGAAGCCTTCCAAAATCCACACCGCCAAGGGCACGTTGAAGAGCAAATGCGCCATGGCCACAGCAATGTGCGTGTCCATCAAGCCGACCGTGCTGTAGAGCTGGAAAAACGGCAGCAAAAACACCGCTGGCGGCGTCATGCGGTTGGTCAGCAGCCAGAAAAACACATGCTTGTCGCCCAGAAAGCTGTAGCGCGAAAACGCATAGGCCGCCGGCAGCGCCACCGTGACCGAGATGACGGTGTTGATGGCCACATAAATCAGGCTGTTGATGTAGCCCGAATACCAAGACGCATCGGTGAGGATGGTTTCGTAGTTGGCCCAACTCGGGTTGGCTGGGAACAGGCTGAAGCTGGACAAGATTTCCTGGTTGGTGCGAAAGCTCATGTTGACCATCCAGTAAATGGGCAACAAGGCGAACACGATGTAGAGCAGCAAAAACAAATTGCGCTTTTTGAAGCGGCGCTCATCCATGTTCTTGCTCCTTGGCTTGAGTGCCCACGCTTTGCATCCAGTTGTAGAGGATGAAGCACAGCAACAAAATGATGAGGAAGTAAATGAGCGAGAACGCCGCCGCTGGCCCCAGGTCGAACTGGCCCACGGCTTTTTGCGTGAGGTACTGGCTGAGGAAAGTGGTGGCGTTGCCAGGCCCACCGCCGGTGAGCACAAAGGGCTCGGTGTAAATCATGAAGCTGTCCATGAAGCGCAGCAGCACGGCAATGACCAGCACCCCCCGCAATTTGGGCAGTTGGATGAATCTGAACACCGCCAACTTGCTGGCGCCGTCAATTTGCGCGGCTTGGTAATACGCGTCGGGAATGCTGCGCAAGCCCGCGTAGCACAGCAGGGCCACCAAGGGCGTCCAGTGCCATATGTCCATCACCAAAACGGTCAGCCATGCGTCCCGCGCATTGCCGGTGTAGTTGTAGTCAATGCCCATGCCTTGCAGCGCCGCCCCCAACAAGCCGATGTCGGCGCGGCCAAAGATTTGCCAGATGGTGCCCACCACATTCCATGGAATGAGCAAAGACAAAGCCACCAAGACCAAAGTGATCGAGGCCTGCCAGCCTTTGGCCGGCATGGACAAGGCCAAGGCGATGCCCAGCGGAATTTCAAGCAGCAGCACCGCCAAGGAAAACACGATTTGCCGCCACAGCGCTTCATGCAGGTCTTGGTCGCGCATGACGGCGGCAAACCACTCGGTGCCGACAAACACCCGTCGCTCGGGCGAGATGATGTCTTGCACCGAGTAATTGACCACGGTCATGAGCGGCAAAATGGCCGAAAACGCCACACACACCAGCACCGGCAGGATCAGAAACCAGGCTTTTTGGTTGACGGGTTTCATGGGATCAATGCCTCGTTGTCGTAAAAGCAACTGTGCGAACCCAACACTTGCAAATGAACGGTTTGGCCGACTTGCAGGGCCGTGTGCTCAGGCGACAGGCGCACCCGCAGCACCTCGTTGCCGCATTGGGCGGTAAGCAAGCCGCTGGTGCCCAGGTCTTGCCAACGCAGCACCTGGGCCGGCAAACAACCCTCGCCCGCTTGCTGGTGCACGCTGATGTATTCAGGGCGAATGCCCAACTTGAGCGAGCTGGCGGCGGACCAACTGGGTGGCAGCGAGCGGCTGAGCGGCATGGGCTGCCCGGCGATGTGCAACTGACCTGAGCGGACCTCGGCTGGCAAGAAGTTCATGCCAGGTGAGCCAATGAAATGACCCACAAAAGTGTGTGCAGGCCGCTCGAACAAGGCCTCGGCGCTGCCCACTTGGACCGCACGGCCGCGGGTCATGACCACCACTTCTTGCGCAAAGGTGAGCGCCTCGACCTGGTCGTGGGTGACATAAATGAGGGTGTGCTTCAACTCTTGGTGCACCTGCTTGAGCTTGCGGCGCAGCTGCCACTTCAGGTGCGGGTCGATGACGGTGAGGGGTTCGTCAAACAAGATGGCGGCCACATCGGGGCGGACCAAGCCGCGTCCGAGCGAGATTTTTTGCTTGGCATCTGCCGACAAACCTGCGGCGCGTTGGTTGAGTTGGCCACTCAACTCCAGCATCTCGGCGATTTGCCCCACGCGCTGTCGGATTTGTGCTTCGGCCATGCGGCGGTTGCGCAGGGGAAACGCCAGGTTGTCGGCCACGGTCATGGTGTCGTAGATGACAGGAAACTGGAACACTTGGGCGATGTTGCGCTCTTGCGGGGTTTTGCTGGTGACGTCTTCGCCGTTGAAGCGCACCTGGCCGTGCGAGGGTTTGACCAGGCCCGAGATGATGTTGAGCATGGTGGTTTTGCCACAGCCCGAGGGGCCCAGCAAGGCATACGCACCGCCTGCTTGAAAGCTCATCTTGAGGGGCAACAAAGCGTAGTCGCTGTCTTGCTGCGGGTTGGGGCCATAGGCGTGGGCCAGGTCCAGGTCGATGCTTGCCACCATGTCAGTGACCCCCCGTCATCAGGCTCAAGGGCGGGCGCAGCAAAGCGCCTGCGGCGTCAAACACATAGGCGTCTTGGGGATGCAAGTACACCGTGAGTGAGGCGCCGATGTCGTACACATGCACCCCGGTTTGCTGCATGACCAAATCGATGCCGCCGCAGTCCAGGTGCACAAAGCTGTCGGTGCCCGAGATTTCGGCCAGTTGCACCCTGGCGTTCATGCCCAAAGCGCCTGCTGTGGCTTGGGTGTGCAAGGCCGTGGCCCGAAAACCCAGTTGCAGCCGCGCACCTGGGGCGACTTTGCTCAATGAGATGAGGCTGGCGTTGTCCAACAACCATGCGTTGCCCTGGGGCCGCGCTTGCAGCACATTGATGGGCGGGTCGCTGAAGGC
This sequence comes from Comamonadaceae bacterium, assembly GCA_947453645.1. GTDB lineage: Bacteria > Pseudomonadota > Gammaproteobacteria > Burkholderiales > Burkholderiaceae_C > Limnohabitans. The sequence goes on along the minus strand of CANGHG010000038.1, from coordinate 6,857 downwards.
ACGCGCCACGTCCAGTGACTGGGGCTGGCGAAACACCTCCAAGGTGGGGCCGTACTGCAGCAATCGCCCTTCTTTGAGCACCGCTGTGTGGCCACCTAACAGCAGCGCCTCGCTGGGTTCGGTGGTGGCATACACCACAGTACCTTCCCCTGCTTCAAACAACTGGGTCAGGTCTTCGCGCAGTTCTTCGCGCAGCTTGTAGTCCAGGTTGACCAAGGGCTCGTCCAAAAACATGAGTGGCGCTTTCTTGGCCAAGGCACGCGCCAGTGCCACACGCTGCTGCTGGCCGCCCGACAACTCGGCGGGCAAGCGCTTCAAAAATGGATCGATGCGCAAGCGTTTGGCCAGCGCCTGCACCTGGGCGTCGATGTTGTGGTCGCCGCGCAATCGCAGCGGCGAGGCGATGTTGTCGTACACCGTCATGGAGGGGTAGTTGATGAACTGCTGGTAGACCATGGCGACATTGCGCTCGCGAACCGGCACACCGGTGACGTCCTGCCCGTCCACCCAAACCCGACCACTGGTGGGCAGGTCCAAGCCCGCCATCAGGCGCATGAGGCTGGTTTTGCCGGCTTGGGTGGCGCCCAACAACACCGTGACCGCATGAGGGGCCAAGGCCAAATCGAGCGGGTACAGATGCACCTGTGCGCCAAGGGTTTGGCTGATCTGGTCGAGTTTCAGAGTCATCTTGGTGAGGGTTTGGAAGAAGGTAAAAGCTTGCGGTCATGACAAGCGTTGTTGTTTTGAGGATTTTCTTTTCTTTTCGGATTCTTGTTCGAATCTGTTTTTATTGATTCGGTATTTTCCCTAAGTTGGTGCCTCCCGAACATGGTTTATGGTTGCCCGCAAAGTCTTTGTGAGTCTTGACATGAACCCCAATCCACGCCAAACCCAGTTGTTGGAGCTGGTCCAAGCCCAAGGCTCGGCCTCCATTGAGTCTTTAGCTGAGACCTTCTGCGTCACCTTGCAAACCGTGCGCCGCGATGTTCAACGTTTGGCCGAAGCCGGGCTGTTGTCACGCTTTCATGGCGGGGTGCGCATGCCCGGCTCCACCACTGAAAACATCGCTTATCGCCAACGCCAAGCCCTCTCCCTGGACGGCAAAACCCGCATCGCCAAGGCCATTGCAGCCAGCGTGCCGCATGGCTGCTCCCTCATCATGAACATCGGCACCACCATGGAAACCGTGGCCAGGGAGTTGCGCCAACACCGGGGCTTGCGGGTGATCACCAACAACTTGAACGTGGCGCAAATCATGAGCGACAACCCCGACTGTGAGGTCATCGTCACGGGCGGCGTGGTGCGCGGCGTGGACCGGGGCATCGTCGGCGAGGCCACGGTGGACTTCATTCGCCAGTTCAAGGTGGACATTGGCCTGATTGGCATCAGCGGCATCGAGGCCGATGGCACCATGCGCGACTTTGATTACCGCGAGGTGAAAGTGGCCAAGGCCATCATCGAGCATTCGCGCCAGGTGTGGCTGGCCGCCGACCACACCAAGTTCAACCGGCCCGCCATGGTCGAGTTGGCGCATTTGTCCCACATTGACCGCTTGTTCACCGACGCCCAGCCGCCCGAGAGCTTTGCCCAATTGCTGGAAAACTCTGGGGTGGAATGCACCGTTGCCCAAGATAACAAACTCCCACCATCCCTGTCCTTGGTCAGCTAAGTCCTACACACCAAAACCATGTCTTATTTACTCGCCCTGGACCAGGGCACCTCCAGCTCCCGCAGCATCGTCTTCAAGCCCGATGGCAGCGTGTTGGCCTTGGCGCAGCAAGAATTTCGGCAAATCTACCCCCACCCTGGCTGGGTAGAGCACGACCCCCAGGACATCTGGGCCAGCCAACTCGCCACCGCCCGACAAGCCTTGCAGCAAGCGGGCATCAGCGCCAGTCAGCTGGCCTCTTTGGGCATCACCAACCAGCGCGAAACCACCCTGGTTTGGCGTCGCGACACGGGTCAAGCCATCTACAACGCCATCGTCTGGCAAGACCGCCGTGCTGAACCCGAGTGCCTGCGCCTGCGCCAAGCGGGTGCTGCGCCCCTGGTGCAGCAAAAAACGGGCTTGCTGATCGACGCCTATTTTTCAGCCACCAAGCTGCAATGGATCTTGAACAACGTGGCGGGTGCCCGCGCCATGGCCGAAGCGGGTCAACTCGCCTTTGGCACGGTCGACAGCTGGTTGATGTGGCGCTTGACTGGCGGCGCGGTACACGCCACCGATGTCAGCAACGCCGCCCGCACCATGCTGTTCAACATCCACAGCAACACCTGGGACGACGAGTTGTTGACGCTGTTGGACATCCCGTCCTCGGTGCTGCCCGAGGTCCACCCTTCTGCCAGCGACTTTGGCCACACCCAAGCCCAATGGCTGGGCGCGGCAGTGCCCATGGGTGGGGTGGCGGGTGACCAACAAAGTGCGTTGTTTGGCCAAGCTTGTTTTCAGGCGGGCCAAGCGAAAAACACCTATGGCACCGGCTGCTTCATGCTGATGCACACCGGCAGCCAGTTCCAAACCAGCAGTAACGGGCTGATCAGCACCAGCGCCGCGCAAGCCGACCACACACCTGCCTATGCCTTGGAGGGCTCGGTGTTCATTGGTGGCGCGGTGGTGCAGTGGCTGCGCGATGGTTTGCGCGCCTTTGACAAAAGCGCCGATGTGCAGAGCTTGGCCGAGAGCGTGCCCGATGCTGGCGGCGTGGTCTTGGTGCCCGCATTCACGGGCTTGGGTGCGCCGTATTGGCAAGCAGACGCTCGGGGTGCGATGGTCGGTTTGTCGCGCGGCACCACCATGGCGCACATCGCGCGGGCCGCTTTGGAGAGCATCGCCTTTCAAAGCACCGCCCTGCTACAGGCCATGAACCGCGACGCGGCGCAGCCCGTCACCGAGTTGCGGGTCGATGGCGGCGCTTGCGTGAACAACTTGCTGATGCAGTTCCAAGCCGATTTGCTGGGCATCCCCGTGCTGCGCCCCGAGGTGATTGAAACCACGGCCTTGGGCGCGGCTTATTTGGCGGGCTTGAGCGCCGGCATTTACCAAAGCCCGCAAGAGCTGGCCCAGCACTGGCGGGTCGAGCGGCGTTTTGAGCCACAAATGAGCCGTGACCAGGCCCAGTCGCTGATGGCCCATTGGGACAAAGCGGTGCGCCAGACTGTGGCTGCTTGAGTGAGCGCCCAAAGTCGGACAATGCGGTTTCTGCCCCTGGGGCGCATTTGAGATTGTCATGACCGTTTCTTCGTTTTCACCCTTGTGCTTCATTGGCGGGGGCAACATGGCCAACGCCCTGATCACGGGCTTGCTGCAACGCGGCACACCTGCGGCCAGTATCCTGGTGGTCGAACCCTTGGCCAGCACCCGCCAACACCTGATCGACCAACTCGGGGTGCGGGCCATGCCACAAGCCGACGACAGCCTGAGCAGCTCGCAATTGGTGGTTTGGGCCATCAAGCCACAGTTGTTCAAAGAGGTGGCGACCCCGCTCCAAAGCCTGTTCCCCCAAGCATTGCACCTGAGCGTGGCTGCCGGCATTCGCTCGGACAGCATCGCGCATTGGTTGCAAACCGAACGGGTGGTGCGGGCCATGCCCAACACCCCAGCACTCGTGGGCTTAGGCCAAACCGGCTTGTTTGCACGAGGCGCGGTATTGGCCGAAGAACGCCAACAGGTCGAAGCGCTGTTGTCGGCGGTAGGTCAATCCATTTGGGTGCCCCGCGAAGACTTGCTGGACGCCGTCACCGCCGTGTCGGGCTCTGGCCCCGCCTATGTGTTTTACCTGCTAGAGGCCATGGTGGCGGCGGGTGTGCGCATGGGCTTGTCGCCCGAGCAAGCGCATCAATTGTCCGTGGGCACCTTGGTCGGGGCGTCCGAGTTGGCGCGCAGCAGCAGCGAGCCGCCTGCGGTGCTGCGCGAACGGGTCACCTCCAAAGGCGGCACCACTTACGCCGCCATCAGCAGCCTGCAAAACGACGGCGTGGCTGGGTTGATTGAAAAAGCCATGCAAGCCGCCAAAGACCGCGCTCACAGTCTGGGCGAGGAGTTGGGCGGGGCCTAAAAAATGTCACAATGACCCTTGGATCCACTTTCTAAAGGCTGTTCACCATGAAAACCCTCCTGATTTCTTTGACCACTGTTTTGGCTGCCATGGCCATGCCCACCCAAGCGGCCACACCCGCTGCCGTGGCTTCTTTCAACACCGTGACTGCCAGCAGTTCTTTCGGTATCGACAAATTGATCGAAACCAAGAAAAAAGGCAAAAAAGGCCATAAAAAGCACAAAAAAGGCTGATCTCGCCAGTCTTCACAGAAGCCACCTTCGGGTGGCTTTTTTCATGGGCTGTGATCAGACGCCCGCAGGATGGAGGGCGTATCCCAAGGCAATGCCTGCAAACACCGTGGCGCCCAGCCAATGGTTCATGCGAAACGCCCTGAAGCACCCGTTGCGCTCGCGCCGGTAAATCATGCCGAAATGCCACAGGGCCTGAATACCGGCCAGTTCCATGGAAAACCACTGCGGCCAACCCAGGCCTTGGTCGTGCAACAAGTACAGGGTGCCAAACAAGTACACCGCGTAAAACAGCATCACGCCCAGCACATCATGGCGTCCCAGGGTGATGGCCGAGGTTTTCATGCCGATGCGCAAGTCGTCCTCGCGGTCCACCATGGCGTATTCGGTGTCATAGGCCAACACCCAACACAAATTCACCAACAACAAAGCCCAAGCGAAGGGCGGCACAGCAGCCCACCACCCTTGCCAAGTGAGGGGGCCGCCGTTGACCGCGGCAAAGGCCATGGGAATGCCAAAGCTGAAGGCCACACCCAACACCGCTTGCGGCATGGCGACAAAGCGCTTGGCATAGGGGTAGATCAGGGTGACCGCCAACGCCACGAAGGACCAGGCCACGGTCACCGCATTGGTGGTGAGCACCAGCGCCAAGGCGCACAGCGCCAGCAAGGCCCCAGCGGTCAGCGCTTGTGTCACCGACAAAGCCCCCGATGTGACCGGGCGATGGGCGGTGCGCTCGACATGCTTGTCGAATTCCCGATCGGCCACATCGTTGATGCAGCAACCCGCGCTGCGCATGAGGATGGTGCCCAGCACAAAGACGCTGAGCAAATGCCAGCCTGGAAAGCCTTTGGCCGCCAACCACAAAGCGCTCAGGGAAGGCCACAGCAACAACAACCAACCCGCAGGGCGGTTCCAGCGAATCAGGTCGAGGTAGAGGGACAGCTGGGAGGGGGTGTTGTCGTTCATGTCAGGTCAGGCGATGCACGCCAGGCAAATCGCTGGCGAAGATGGCGTTGCGCAAAGCGGCGATGGCCTCGTAACGGGTGAAACTGCGTCGCCACGCCAACACCACGCGGCGGGTGGGCGGCGGGTCGTCGCCCTCGACGATGGGCAAGTAGCGCACATAGGTGTCCAGCGATTTTTTCTTCTTGGCGCCCGCCAACAAAGCGTCTTTGGGGACGCTCAAGCGGGGCACCAGGGTCACGCCCATGCCCGCCGCCACCATGTGTTTGATGGTTTCCAGGGACGAACCTTCAAAGCTTTTGCGGATGCCCTCGGCGTTGCTGGAGAAGCGGGCAAATTCGGGGCAGACCTCGAGCACATGATCGCGGAAACAGTGGCCATTGCCCAGCAGCAGCATGGTTTCGGCTTTCAACTCGGTGGCGCTGATCGCGTCGCGTTGGGCCAGTGGGTGGGCGCTGGGCAAGGCCGCCATGAAAGGTTCGTCGTACAAAGGGGCGATGGCCAAACCCGTGTCTGGGAACGGTTCGGCCATGATGGCGCAATCAATCTCGCCAGTGCGCAACATCTCCAGCAACTTCACGGTGAAGTTTTCTTGCAGCATGAGCGGCATTTGCGGCGAGGTGTCGATGCTGTGACGCACCACCTCGGGCAGCAAATAGGGTGCGATGGTGTAGATGACGCCCAAGCGCAGCGGCCCCGAGAGCGGGTCTTTGCCGCGCTTGGCCAACTCCTTGATGCTGGCGGCTTGGTCCAACACGTTTTGCGCTTGGCGCACGATGTCTGCGCCCAAGGCGGTCACCGTCACCTCGTTGGCGCTGCGCTCGAACAGCTTGACCTGCAGCTCTTCTTCCAGGTTTTTGATGCCCACCGACAGCGTGGGCTGCGACACAAAGCAGGCCTCGGCCGCACGGCCAAAATGCTTTTCGCGGGCCACGGCCACGATGTATTTGAGTTCGGTCAGCGTCATGGTGTTCAGGCTTTGAGAAAGTCGGATTTTCCACCCAACCAGCGCTCCACGTGGCGCAGCGCCAGCGCGGGATATTGGTCGAGCATCACAGGGGCCAGCTGTCTGGCCCAGTCCAAGAGTTCCAGGTCCACGGCGAGGTCGGCAAAGCGCAGCATGGCCGCACCTGATTGGCGCGAACCCAAAAACTCGCCTGGGCCGCGAATGTCCAGGTCGCGGCGGGCAATCTCGAAACCATCGTTGGTGTCGCTCATGGCACGCAACCGCGCTTTGGCGGTGTCGCTCAAGCGGCCGTGTTCACCCAAGCTGTACAGCAGCACACAGGCCGAGGCCGCAGCGCCGCGCCCCACCCGTCCGCGCAGTTGGTGAAGCTGGCTCAGGCCAAACCGCTCGGCATGCTCGATCACCATCAGCGAGGCATTGGGCACGTCCACCCCGACTTCAATGACCGTGGTGCTGACCAGCACGCCCATTTGCCCTTGTGCAAACAAGGACATGACCGCCTTTTTCTCCACCTGCGGCATGCGCGAATGCAGCAAGCCAATCATGACGCCCGGCAGCGCCTCGCACAAGGCTTGGTGGGTGTCGGTGGCGTTGCGCAAATCGAGTGCTTCGCTTTCTTCAATCAGGGGACACACCCAG